>NZ_JAKDLO010000048.1 GCF_030452765.1 Intrasporangium sp. | reverse complement strand
CATCACCTGGCCATGGGTCCGGTGCAGTCTCGCCAGTCCGTCGGCCAGTTCCTGGTCCGCCCGGGAGATGGCCAGCGCACAGGCCGCCGGGTCGAGCGCCGTGGCGCGAGCCACCGCCACGAGTCGCGCGTGGTCCTCTCGTGCGTCCGCGGCCCTGCCGCGCAGTAGCCGGCTGTGCCGGATCGCGTGCTCCAGGGCGTCGGCATACCGGGACAGCGCGCCTGCACCAGACTCCAGCTGCGGCAGCACGTGCCGAGCGCGCCCGGAGAGGGTCGCGAGCTCGCCCGCCGCGGCGCTCGCCGCCGACCCCGTCCAGACGAGCGCCAGATCGGCCCCGACGTCGCCACGTACGCCGCTCGTGGCGAGTGCCCTCGCCGACACCTGCCGGAACCGCAGTGCGGCGGCTCGTATGGTGTCAGGGTCACCCGAGGGCCCGGCGAACCCACCGGTCTCGGGCTCGCCCGCCCTCATGGGCGCACCGTGGGGCTGCCGGCCGGAGTGGCACCGATGCCGCGCAGCCCGAAGTCGGCCGCTGTGGACAGCTCGACCTCGTGCGCCGACTGAGCCGCCCAGGTGAGGCTTCGACCCAGCCCTCCGCAGGCCGAGGCCACGGCGGTGATCGCCGCCAGGTGGGTGGTGACGAAGTCGTCCACGACCCGTGGTAGCGCAGGGTGGTCGGCCGCGACGCCACGCCGGACCAGTCCACCCGCGTGGGCGAAGGCCGTGCCGCACTCCCGCAGCTCGACACACGTCGCCCGCAGCGTCCCGCCGACGGCCGTCGTGCCCTCCGTGTCGATCGCGTAGACCATGCGCTCGAACCTAGGAGAATCGAGTCAGCCGACGGCAGACTTGTCCACAGGCACCCAGGACGAGCCATTACGCTGGGTCAGGGATCCCCGCAGACCGACCAGACGGGAACTGCTCGAGCAGAGCAGGATCCACCTGCGCGATGAGCCCGTATGCCGTCGCCGGGGCCACGTCCAACGCCTCGTAGTGCTGGCGGCCGGCTCCCGTCGTCAGGACGAGGGTGGCCACGCCGGCGCGGCGTTGGAAGAAGCTCTCGCGAACCGTCCAGCCGACGATGCCGTCACGCTCCAGGACCACCCGGTCCCGGTCGAGGGCGCCCGAGCGCACCACGACGTGACGATCGGTCACGCGATGGCCGAGAGCGGCATACCTGCTGCGTGCGAGGGCCCACCCGATCGGGAGGAACAGGGCCGCGACGACGAACCACCCGGCCCACCAATGGAACACGATGGCGAGGGCCACGAGCGCTGCCGCCAGAACGACCGCCGGCACCAGAGCGCGCACGTAGCGGCGGCGGCGCGCGGACGGGCCGTGAGGGATGAGGTCGCCGTTGACCGCCGTCTCGTCCGCGACGATGCCGAGCGCGAGGTCGCGCACCACGCCGACCGGGGCCGGTGGCGCGAGGACGTCCGAGCTGGCCCGCGAGTCGTGCCCGAGGCCTGTCGTCACCGCCTTGAGCCGGGCGCCGCCGACGGTGCGCAGCCCGACCGGCTCGCCGATCTCGACGCCACGGAGCCGGTTCGCGTCGATGCTCGTCTCGCGGGTCGTGAGCAGGCCCCGGCGGGCGTGCAGGCTGCCGAGCGGGTTGCGCGACAGTCGGAAGCCCCAGAACGACAGGATGTAGCCACCGACGGCCAGGACGGTGATGGCCAGCAGGAGCAGGATCGCCCCCGTGACGAGGCCACGTTCCACCGCCCATGAGTAGGCCGACTCGTAGACCTGACCGTCCTGGGAGAACTGGTTGGCGAACTGAGAGCCGATGCCGAGCAGCGCTGCGGCCGAGAGGAACCCGCTCATTGTGAAGGGCGCGAACCGGACCCACGACGGGTCGAGCCGGAGGAGCTCCTCCTCGAGGGGGGAGGTGCTCGGCGGTGGCCACGGGGCAGCGCTCGCGGCCTCGCCGGACGGAGCCTCCCATGACGAGTCGACAGGCCGCTCCTGCACCTCGGTGGCCAGCACCGTGTCGAGGCCCGGCTCCCCCTCGGTGACCCGGTGGAGCAGCTCGGCGCGCAGGGCGCGGCCGGCCGTGAGGCTCAGTGCGTCGAGCACGAGCCGGTCCTTCGTGCCGGCCGTCGAGATCTCGACCTTCGCCAGCCCGAGGACGCGGTGCCAGATCTGTGCGGTGAGGTCGACGGTGCGCACCTTGTCGAGACGTGCCGTCGTCGTCTGCTTCGAGATGACGCCGTGCTTGAGCTGGATCTGCTCCGCGTCGATCCGATAGGTGGTCGTGAACCAGCGCGCGACACCGTAGGCGACGATGAGGGGCAGCACGATGAGCTCCCACCGCTCCGAGCCGTCTGCCCCCGCCCGGGCCAGGAAGATCGCGATGAGCGCGGGCAGGGCCCGGACGAGGGTCTGGAACGGGTGGATGAGCAGCATCCGCTTGTCGAGGCGACGCCAGTCGGACACCGCATCGGCCTCGCCCGCCGCCGGTGGACTCTCCGTCACGTCGCGTCACCCGTCTCGGCGACCGCGGCGGCCGTCAGCACGTCGACGAGCCGTCGTGCCTCCTCCGCATCGAGCCCCTCGATCCTGAGCGGGCCTGCCGCCGAGGCGGTCGTCACCGTCACCGACGCGAGCCGGAACGCCTGGGCGATGGGGCCGCGATGCAGGTCGACCGTCTGCACCCGGCTGACCGGAGCGATCCGGCGCTCCTGGTTGAACCAGCCCCGCTGTGTGTAGATGGCCTGCGAGGTCGCCTCCCACCGGTGCACCCGGTAGCGCCAGCGCGGCATGACGAGCACATAGCCGCCGCCGAGCACGAGCCACAGCAGCGCGACGACCCAGCGCCACACCATGTCGTCCCGGTCGAACCACCACCAGACGACCTGCCCGGCGAGCAGCACCGCCATCACGATGAGCGCCTCCACGGTCCACATCGAGATCGCGCGTCGGGAGACGAGATGGGCCGGCTCCCGAAGCTGCTCGTGGGGGGTGTCCTGAGGCTGCACCACCCCACGGTGTCACATCGCGAGCGTCGACTCCGTTAGCGTCGGATGGATGACGTCCACGCCTGAGCTCAGCGAGCACGCAACCATAGCCGAACGCATCATCGGGTCGATCGTCGAGGCGAGCAGCCCCGCCCTGTCGCCGGACGGCACGCAGGTCGCCTTCGTGGTCCGCTGGATCTCCTACGAGCAGAACGCGCGGCTCAGCCGGGTCTGGCTCGCACCCGTGGACGCGAGTGCTCGGCCGCGCCCGGTCTCCGGCGGCGAACACGACACGGCGCCCGAGTGGAGCCCCGACGGGCGGGAGCTCGCGTTCGTGTCCCGTCGCGGCGAGAAGGAGGGCGAGGCGACCCTGCACGTGCTGCCGGTGGACGGTGGTGAGACCCGGACCGTCACGACGCTGAAGGAGGGGATCAGCCAGGTTCGGTGGAGCCCCGACGGGCGGTGGGTCGCCTTCCTGTCCCGGGTGCGCGACGAGCGCTACGCCGCGAAGGACGTCAGCTGGCAGCCGCCGCGCAAGGTCGAGACGTTCTTCACCCGGCTCAACGACGAGGACTGGACCTTCGACCGCCCGATGCACGTCCACATCGTGCCCGCCGACGGGACGGCCCCGGCGCGCGATCTCATGTCCGGCCGCCACGAGTACGACGGCCTCACCTGGCTGCCCGACTCCAGCGGCGTCGTCACGTCGGGAGCCCGGCACGAGGGGTGGGACCTCGACCTCGCCACGGACCTGTTCGTCGTGGGGCTCGATGGCGACATCCGTGAGCTGACCCACCAGACGGGCAACTACGCTCGCCCGCGCGTCTCGCCGGACGGGACGGTCGTGTCGTTCCTCGGCCAGGACGACCCCATGCGGATCGGCAACCAGCACGTCGGTCTCGTCCCCCTTTCCGGCGGCGAGCACCGGTGGGTCTCCCGCGGGCTCGACCGGACCTTCACGACGACGGCGGGGACCCAGGAGCCGCACTGGGTCGACGACCAGACTCTCCTCACGACGGCCGAGGACCGCGGCGAGACCCACCTCTACCGGCTGCGCGCCGACGGCAGCTCGCCCGAGCGTCTCACCCACGGCCCGGTCACCGTCGCCTCCTTCGACGCCCGCGCCGGCACAGTCGTCGCCTGCGTCGGCGCGGTCGAGCGTCCGGCCGACCTGTATGTCGTCGAGCCCTCGGGCGCGCTGCGGGCCCTCACCGACTTCGGCGACCGGTACGCCTTGGCGGTCTCGCCGGTCGGCTGGGAGAAGTTCGCCGTCCCGTGCTCCGACGGCTCCGGTGAGATCGACGCATGGATCATGCGGCCCGCCGACCTCGACGAGACACGGCGACACCCCGTCATCCTCAACGTGCACGGCGGCCCTTTCACCCAGTACGGCGAGACGCTCTTCGACGAGGCGCAGTGCCAGGCGGCCGCCGGCTTCGTCGTGCTGATGTGCAACCCGCGCGGTGGCTCCGGCCGTGAGGACCGCTGGAGCCAGTCGATCGCCGGACCGCAGCACCCGGTCACCCCGGGCGCCGGGTGGGGCAGCGTCGACGCCGAGGATGTTCTCGCCGTCGTCGACACGGCCCTCGAGCGGTACGCGTTCTGCGACCCGGACCGCGTCGGTATGCAAGGCGGTAGCTACGGCGGCTACATGGCGACCCACCTCGCCGGCACGACGGGAACCCGGTTCCGGGCGATCTGCAGCGAGCGGGCAGTGAACAACTTCCTCACCGAGGAGTTCACGAGCGACGTCTCGACCAGCTTCAAGGCCGAGATGGGGGTCACCCACGTCGACGACCCGGACGCCTACGTGGCCGTGTCCCCGATCCGGTTCGTGCGCGACATCGAGGCGCCGGTCCTCATCGTGCACAGCGAGGAGGACTACCGCTGCCCCGTGAACCAGGCCGAGGAGCTCTTCGTCGCGATGCGGCTGCTCGGCAAGGACGTCACGTTCTACCGGTTCCCCGGCGAGAACCACGAGCTGTCCCGCAGCGGCTCCCCGGTGCACCGCCGCCAGCGCGCCGAGATCATCCTCGACTTCTTCGCCGCGCACCTGACCTGACCCCGGCCTACCCCCCGCCCCCCAGCTTCCTCGGACGGTCGGTTCGCGGGGTCGGAGGCTCCGACGCGCACCAGGCCAGATAGGCGGCGCCGCGGGGGGACAGCTCGTAGCCGACGTCGTGGCTGATCGTCAGGCCGAGAGCCTTGAGCTTGCGGATGTCCGTCTTCATCGGCAGCAGCTCCACGCCTCGCAGAGCGGCGAGCTCCTTCGACACGACCCGTGGGTTGTCCCGGATCCAGGTGAGGATCTCGCGCGTCCACGGCCCGGACTGCCGCGCGTCGAGGCGGGCCAGCCGCCGATCGATCCCGGCGAGCTCGTCAGCGTCGGGAATGCTGTCGCGCAAGGCGACTCGTGGGTCCGCACCGACCCACGAGAGCGTGACCCGGTAGACCGTGTCGCCGCCGTGGCTGCCACGGGCGCTCGGCTTGCGAGTCCTGGGCTCGAGCGCCCTGCGCAGTGCCGCGAGATCCCTCACCCCGGCCCGCTTCGCGTCGCGTTCGGTGAGCCGGTCGAGGTCGCGGACCTCGCGGCAGGCATCGAACCGGATGACGCCCGCCGCCGTGAGCTGCGTCCCGCCGATCTTGACCCGCGGCGCGTCCCAGCGGCGGAACGCCTGGGTGATGCTCCCGGCCCGGATACCCTCGGCGACCGGCTTCGAGATGAGCACCATCCCATCGTCGCAGAGCGGGACCGCTGGATGCTCGCGAGGCGGTCAGGTGCGCGTGCCGCCGTCACCCTCACCGAGATCCACGGCGGGCGAGCGGGGAGGTCACCCTCTCCACCCGCTGAGCTGAGCGGCATACCAGGTCTTCACCTATCGCGCCGCGGCGGGATAGTGAGCGGCGTCGGGGTCTGCTCGGCTTCACCTATCGCGCCGCGGCGGGATAGTGAGCGGCGGATTACGCATCATCGCGTTGACGACCCGTGACGTGCGCCGCCGCTCGGATGCTGCCCCCCGGCCCAGGGCGCGTGCCGACTCGAGCCGCGGGGCGGCCGGGCCAGGAGTCCATAGGATGGTCCGATGGACGTCGAGCTCGGCCTGGACACCTTCGGCGACATCGCGCTGGGACCGGACGGGGGGCCGCTGCATCCGGCGACCGTGATCCGGGAGGTCATGGCCGAGGGGCAGCTGGCGGACCGGCTCGGCCTCGACTTCATCGGACTCGGCGAGCACCACCGGGCCGACTACGCGATCTCCGCACCGGACACCGTCCTGGCCGGCCTCGCCGCGTCGACCGACCGGATCCGCCTCGGCTCGTCGGTCACCGTGCTCAGCTCCGACGACCCGGTCCGCGTCTTCGAGCGGTTCGCCACCGTCGATGCCATCTCCGACGGACGCAGCGAGATCACCGTGGGCCGAGGTTCGTTCGTCGAGTCCTTCCCGCTCTTCGGCCTCGACCTGCAGGACTACGAGACACTCTTCTCCGAGAAGCTCGACCTGCTCGTCGCGATCCTCACCGAGCGGCCGGTTGCGTGGGAGGGCACGACACGGGCGCCGCTCAACGTCGAACGCATCCAGCCCGGGACGCAGTCCGGCCGCCTGCCCCTGTGGGTGGGCGTCGGTGGCACGCCCCAGTCCGTCGTGCGGGCCGCACACTACGGCCTGCCGGTCGTCGTCGCGATCATCGGCGGTGCGACGAAGCAGTTCGTGCCGCTGGTCGAGCTCTACCGCCGGGCGCTGTCCGAGCTGGGCAAGCCGGAGCTGCCGGTCGCGATCCACTCGCCGGGTCACGTCGCCGCGACGGACGAGCGAGCGCAGGAGGAGTATCTGCCGCACTTCGTCAGCTACATGAACGTCATCGGCCGCGAGCGTGGCTGGGCGCCGATGACCACGGAGCAGGCGCTGGCCCAGATCGGGCCGGATGGCGCCGTGTACTGCGGGTCACCCGAAACCGTGGCCCGCAAGATCGCCGAGTCGACGCGGCTGCTCGGAGCCTCGCGTTTCCAGCTCAAGTACTCCATGGGCACCCTGCCGCACGAGCTGCGATCCGAGTGCATTCGGCTCTACGCGCAGGAGGTCGCGCCGCGAGTGCGCGAACTGCTCGCCAGCGCTTCGTCGACGCACGCTCCAGAGGCGGACGCTCCAGAGGCGGGCGCTCCAGAGGCGGGCGCTCCAGAGGCGGGCGCTCCAGAGGCGGGCGGTCAGTAGCCGGCCCGGTCGAGGGCCTCGGTCATGAGCTGGCGGCCGAGCGCGATCATCTCCCCAGCGCGGTGGAAGTCGAGCGTCCCGACGGCGTTGGACGGGACCCGCACGAGGATGTCGGGCGGGTTGCCCGCCATCCGGTAGCGCGAGATGAGCGCGCTCATCGTCTCGAAGCTCATCGCGAGCAGGTCGATGGTGCGGATGTCGGAACGGCCCAGGACCCACTCGTCCACCGCGCGGGCCGGTGATGCGGCCGAGCGCATGTCGCGTGAGGACGTGGCATCCGGGAGCGCGGCCTCCGAGCCGGTGGCCGGTGCGGGGGTGAGGTCCGAGTGGCCGGACCGCTGCGGCTCGTTCGCATCGGCCTCGCGCCGGTGACCGACGGTGAACCGGCTCGCCAGAGCCCGGAGCCGCTCCGACTCGAGGACCTCAACCGTGCCGCGCCGCAACCGGGAGGTCCACTCCTCGAAGGGTCGCTCCTCGGAGGTCTCCTTGACCGGCGCGCCCTGGCTGCTGTGGGTGCGTGTCCCCGACAGGTCGATCGCGACGGTCACATCGGCGCTCACCGCGGCGGTCGGCTCGATGGGCACCGGGTTCATCAGGCCGCCGTCGACGAGGGTGCGCCCGTTGATCACGACCGGGGTGATGACCCCGGGGATCGCGATCGAAGCGCGGATCGCGTGGACCACCGGACCCCGCTGGAACCACACCTCACGGCGGGCGAGCAGGTCGGTCGCGACGGCGGTGTAGCGGATCGGCAGGTCCTCGATCGCGGCGCCCTCCAGCAGGTCGCCGACCTTGGCGATGATCCGTTCGGCCCGGAAGGCCCCGCCCGGCGCCGAGAGGGTCAGGTCGAGCAGCCGGAAGACCTCGCGCTGGGTCAGCCCGAGAGACCACTCGGTGTAGACATCGAGCTTGCCGGCCGCAGCCACGCCACCGACGAGGGCACCCATCGAGGTGCCCGAGATCGCCACCACGTCGAAGCCACGCTCGTCGAGCACCTGCAGGCCCCCTACGTGGGCGTATCCCCGCGCCCCGCCCGAGCCGAGGACGACTGCCGCCCGCAACCGATCCGTCACGATCCCGAGCCTATGCTGCGCACTGGCCCGCCTGTGGTCACGGGCAGCGGAAGCAGCCCAAGAACGGGAGCAGCCGGTCAGTCGGCGACCACGACGGAGGGGGACAGGTCGCCCGACTCGGCGAGCTCGCGCATCCGCCGGACGACCCGGTCGCGCAGGGCTCGCGGGTCGAGGGTCGTCACGTAGATCTTCGTGCCGCCCTCGAAGCCGGCCAGCGTCGAGACCCGCCACTTGATGACCGCTCGCAACGGCATCGGCAGGTCGAGCGACGGTGGCCGGTGGTGCCACTCCTCGTTCGAGGGCACCTCGACCCCGGTCGCGGCATGACAGGCATGCAGCAGGTCGGCGAAGTCGGATACCTGCGCCTCGCCGAGCTCCCAGGGCAGGCTCCGTGGATCGCGGGAGTGGATCTCGATGGACGGGTACTGGTGCCCGACCCCGGCGAACGCGACGGCGCTGGGAGTGCTCGCGACGACGAGACCCTGCTCGGCGGCATACGCCGCCCCCCATCGCGCGTAGAGGTCAGGCTCCTGCCGGGCGCGCGCGCACTCGCGCTCGATCTGCACACCGAGCTCGTCGATCGCCACGAGCTGCTTGTGCAGGTGGTCGAACGACGCTCCGGCGCGGTTGCCCCAGTTCTGGAAGGCGGAGACGTAGCGGGCGAACTCGTTGTCCGCGTAGAGGGCGCGCATCGCGTCGATGGTGAAGGCGACGTACTGGCGGTGCTTCCCGCACGCTCAACGTGCCCGATCCGGCCAGCTGCGAGTCGTCGGTGGCGCCGTCGACGAAGTGTCGCCTGGCCAGGATCACCTCGTGGTTGGGTGCGAAGAACTCGATCGCGTCGGCGAGGTGGTCCTCGTAGGAGCGCTCGGCGACCCGGTCCGCCGGGACGCCGCGCGCGAGCAGCTTGGTCCGCACGATGTTGCCGACGTGCTCGCGGCCCAAGGGGGTCGACACGTACGCGGTGAGGCGGTCTGTCGTGTCGGGCGCCCCGCGCCAGCCATGTGCCCGGCGCCAGTAGTCGTAGGAGAGGATCTCGTAGAGGTTCGGGATGAGCCGGAAGGTCGGTCGGCTCGAGCCGAGGTCCTCCGCCGACAGCCCCCGCACCTGCTCCGACCCGCCGGCCGCCGCCACGACGCGCGCGATCTCGGGCGTCGTCTCCAGCATCCGGCCCCAGCAGAACGCACAGTGGCGGTCGTTCTCGGCCGGGTCGATCGGCCGTGGTTCGCGCACCTGCGAGACGAGGGGGCGGTTGCCACGGCCGGGTATCGTCCACACCTTCGTGCCGGTGAACGGGTTGACCTGTTTGATCGTGCCGTCGGGCATCCTCGTCAGCGGATCGGTCACCTCACACAGGATAGGTGGCGCACGTCACGTCAGCGGTGCGCCCCGCCGTGGCTATGGTCAGTGGGATCAGCACCCCCGGTCGCAAGGAGGCACCATGAGAGCCGCGCGCATCACCAGTCTCGAGGGGCCGTCGGCCGTCGCCGTGCAGGAGGTGCCCGATCCGGTACGGGGCGACGACGACGTGCTCATCGACGTGCACGAGGCCGGGGTGTGCTTCCCCGACGTCCTGCTCAGCAAGGGCCTCTACCAGACGAGGCCCGAGCTGCCCTTCACTCCCGGCGCCGAGTGCGCCGGGGTCGTCCGCGAGGCGCCCGAGGGTAGCGCGCTGGCGCCGGGCGACCGGGTCGCGGGCTTCCCGATCCTCGGCGCGTTCGCCGAGACGGTCGCGGTACCAAGCCGGTTCGTCTTCCCGATCCCCGGCTCGCTGTCGTTCCGCGAAGCGGCAGCCACGCCGATGAACTACCTCACGGTGCACTTCGCGCTGACTCGCCGTGGCCGGCTCGAGGCTGGCGAGACAGTCCTGGTCCACGGCGCCGCAGGAGGCATCGGCACCGCCGCGATCCAGTACGCCAAGGCACTCGGGGCGCGGGTCATCGCCGTCGTCTCCACCCGCGAGAAGGGAGTGGTCGCGCGCGCGGCAGGGGCCGACGAGGCCGTCCTCGCCGACGGCTTCCTCGAGCAGGTGAGGGAGCTGACCGACGGACGTGGCGTCGACCTGGTCGTCGACCCGGTCGGTGGCGACCGCTTCACCGACAGCCTGCGCAGCCTCGCCATCGAGGGCCGGGTCCTCGTCATCGGCTTCACGGCGGGGGAGATCCCGACCGTCCGGGTCAACCGGCTGCTGCTCGGCAACACGAGTGTCCTCGGTGTCGGCTGGGGTGCCTTCTGGACCCGCGAGCCGGGCTACGTCCGCAGCCAGTGGGACGAGATCCTGCCGCTGCTCGAGGACGGCAGGCTCGACCCGCCGTTGGGGGCCTCGCACCCGCTCGAGGACGTGGCAGCGGCGCTGCGGGAGCTCGACGAGCGTCGTGCGGTCGGGAAGGTCACGCTCACCGTCCGCTGAGCTGAGCGGCATACCGCAGAACCGTCGGTATGCCGCCCACCCACCTCCCAGCGCTCTGTGGACTCGTCGACTCGTCGGGGCGGTGTCGTCCGGCGCGCCTACAGTGACTAGCGATGGCGTGGAACGTGGGTCGGGCGGCGACCTGGGTGGCCGATCTCTCCGATGCGGAGATCAGCCAGCAGGTCGGCTCCCGCACGTTCGCGCGTGGCGAGGCCTATGCGGCGCAGCGACGGATCCGGTCTCTGGCGACGCGGCCCGAGGGCACGATGATCCTCGGCACCATCGAGGGCAGCGGGGCCCAGTCCTACCAGACGATCATCGACAGCACGAGCGTCGGGCGCCGTACGACGTGGTTCGGCCACTGCAGCTGCCCGGTCGGCTTCGACTGCAAGCACGCCGTGGCGCTGCTCATCACGGCCCGCGACGTGGCGCGGGGGATCGTCGCCGAGGCGGGGCCCACCAGGGAAGGCGACGGCCTGTCGGGGGCGCACTGGTCGGAGGTCTTCGGGCACCTGCGCCAGTCCGAGGTGCTGGCGAGCCGGCCGGTCGGCAGGCCCGAGCCACAGGGTGACCTCATGCCGGCCGGCCTGTTCGTCGACCTCGCCTACCGGGCGGCCTCCGTGCAGTGGCGCGAGCTGCCGGAGCCGGCCTACGGGCTGCGCCCGACGCGGTGGACGCGGATGGGGCAGTGGCACCAGAGCCTGACCTGGCACGACGCGCTGCCACGCTGGGCCTCCGCAATGCGCTACCTGCCCGAGCACGAGCGCATCATGGCTCGTCTGCACGAGGTGCTGCGGTCGGGATCCGGGGGAGCCGGCTTCGTGACCACGGCCGCGCCGCTGTTGCTCGGGGCGAGCGCCGAGGTGTGGCCGCTGCTGGCGGAGGCGCGCGACGCGGGCATCGAGATCATGCCGGGCGAGGGCGTGTCGGGCCCGGTGACGCTCGTCGACGAGCCGCTGCGGCCCGAGCTCGACGTGACGCGCGAGGACGAGACGGGTGACCTCATCGTGCGGGCCATCGTGGCGGGCCTGCCCGGGGGCCACGACGGCGACCGGGTCCTCGTCGGCGAGCCGGTGCACGGTGTCGTCGTCGACGGGCCCGACGGGCTCGTGCTGCGACCGTTCGACGCTGCTCTCGGTCTCGTCCCGGACGCGCTCGAGCAGGCGCTGCTCGGCATCCGCGTGCCGGCGCAGGAGCGGTCGCGGTTCCTCACTACGGCGATGCCCGGGCTGCGCGACCGGGTGCGGGTGCGCTCGACGGTGCCGCTGCCGCTCGCACCTGCCACGGCGCCGCCGCAGCGGGTGACGGCCCACGTCCGGGTCCGCGCCGACGTGCCGGGTGAGGTGCGGCTCGACCTCGGGGCCGCCTACGACGGTCGACGCCGGGCGTTCTCGACCGAGCGCCTCTCCGGGGCGGGGCAGCGCGACCGGATCGCGGAGCGGGCTGCGCTGCAGGCCGCCACGTCGGTGCATGCCGTGCCTGGCGCCGTCGGCCGAGGCGCCGACGGCGAGCTGTTCCTCAACCCATCGGTGGTCCTCACCGGGGTCGCCGCCGCGACGTTCGCGAGTGTGCTGCTGCCCCCGCTCGAGGCGGACGAGCACGTCACGCTCCTCGTCGAGGGCGAGCTGGCCGCCTACGACGAGGCGGTCGACCCGCCGGTCATCCACCTGCGCACCGACGACACCGGCGACCGCGACTGGTTCGACCTGCAGGTCTCCATCGAGGTCGCCGGCGAGGCGGTCCCGCTGCGCGACGTCTTCGCGGGGATCGCCCTCGGCGAGGAGATCATGCTCCTCGAGTCGGGCACGTGGTTCCGGCTCGACCAGCCCGAGCTGCTGCGGCTGCGCGACCTCATAGCGGAGGCGCGTGAGATGTCCGACCCCGACAGCGACGAGCTGCGGCTCAGCGCCCACCACGTCGACTACTGGGACGAGCTGGTCCAGCTCGGCGTCGTCGACCGGCAGAGCGCGAGGTGGACCGCGACCGTCGATGCGCTGCGGTCGCCGGCCACCAACAAGCCGCCGGTGCCATCGGGCGTGCGGGCCGAGCTGCGCCCCTACCAGCTGGATGGCTACCACTGGCTCGCCACGCTGTGGGACGCCGGGCTCGGCGGGATCCTCGCCGACGACATGGGCCTCGGCAAGACGATGCAGGTCATCGCGACCCTGGCCCGCGCGCACGAACGGGGCGAGCTCGCGGCCGGTGGTCATGGCCCGGTCCTGGTCGTCGCGCCGACGAGCGTCGTCGGAACGTGGCTCGGCGAGCTCGAGCGGTTCGCCCCCGGCGTGCCCGTCGTCGCGCTGAGCCGGACGGCCGGCAAGCGCGGCACCGAGGTTTCGGCGGCGATCGACGGGGCGGCGGTCGTCGTCACCACCTACGCGATCCTCCGGCTCGACTCCGAGGCGTTCGAGCAGGTCCGGTGGCGGGGGGTTGTGCTCGACGAGGCTCAGTTCGTCAAGAACCGTCAGGCCAAGACCCATCTCGCGGCGCGGCGGCTCGGCGCACCGTTCACCCTCGCGGTGACCGGCACCCCGCTCGAGAACTCCCTCATGGACCTCTGGTCGCTGCTCTCGCTGACCGCGCCGGGGCTATTCCCGCGGCCCGACCTGTTCACGAAGGTGTATCGCAAGCCGATCGAGTCCGGCGAGCGCCCCGAGCTGCTCGACCGGCTCCGCAGGCGCATCCGGCCGCTCATGCTCCGGCGCACCAAGGAGCAGGTCGCCCTGGACCTGCCACCGAAGCAGGTCCAGCTCGTGCCCGTCGAGCTCGCCCCCGTGCACCGGCATCTCTACGACCGGCAGCTGGCCCGCGAGCGGCAGCGGGTCCTCGGGCTGCTCGCCGACCCCGACGCCAACCGGGTCGCGATCCTCGCCGCCCTGACCCGGCTGCGCCAGCTCGCCCTCGACCCGGCCCTCGTCGAGCCGCAGCACGAGGGACGCGCGGTCGCAGCCAAGCTCCAGCTGCTCGTCGAGCGGCTCCGGGAGCTCGACCAGGAGGGCCACCGTGCCCTCGTGTTCTCCCAGTTCACCGGCTTCCTGCGCCGGGCCGAGGCGGCGCTCGGTGCCGCAGGCCTGCGCACCTGCTACCTCGACGGTTCGACACCCGACCGGCAGCAGGTCATCCGCAGCTTCCGCGACGGCCGGTCAGCCGCCTTCCTGATCAGCCTCAAGGCGGGCGGCTTCGGCCTGACCCTGACCGAGGCCGACTACGTCTTCGTCCTGGACCCGTGGTGGAACCCGGCCGCCGAGGCTCAGGCCATCGACCGAGCCCACCGGATCGGCCAGGACAAGCCGGTCACCGTCTACCGGCTCGTCTCGACGGACACGATCGAGGAGAAGGTCGTGGCCTTGCAGGAGCGCAAGCGCGACCTGTTCCAGCGCGTGATCGACGAGGGCGGTGCGCTGTCCGGGGCCATCACCGCCGACGATGTCAAGGCGCTGCTCGAGCTGCCCTGACTCAGCGTCTCTCGTGGGCCGCCAGTCGAGGCCGCGGTCGGGGGGTCGGGTGGGAGGACAGCATCCTTGCGCTCACCGGCCTGTCCCGAATCGGTTGACTCCCGACCCGGAATCACCACCAGTAGGTGGGGTGCAGAGTCAGCGTCTGCTCGGCTGTCGTGCGTGCTCCGCCGACCCGGCTGTGTGACGTGTCGTTCCAGGACCGGACGGGCGTTGTCTCGGTCCGGCGGTGATGGTCTGCCGACATCGCGAGGACGAGGCCGCTGTAGCGGTTGACGAGCTTGAACGTTCCGGTCTTGTGGCCGCGGTTGACCGATGTCTCCGACACGACGAACCACTGCTGTCCCACGGTCGGCGTCGAGCTGGGCCTGGACACAACGGGATCCGTGCCCCAGGCCCGCCCGGTGGTCGACGCGGAGTCCACGCCCAAGACCTGACCGGTGGTGCCGTTGCTGATCGTGTAGGCGCCGTCGCCGGTGGGGGTGAACTTCCAGGTGCTGAGCCATGCGTGCGCACTGCTCGACGAGGTCGTGCGCGTGCTGCCGGGGACCTGGCGAAGCACTCGGTGATGGCCGCTGGCGATCCGATAGGTCCTCCGAGGATCGATCGGCGCGCTGGGCCTGGACGACTCGATCATGATGTCGGTGAACTCGCTGTCGCCGTCATTCGAGCAGCCGTACGAGCAGTACGACCGGAAGCTCTTGCCGACGATGGACGAGCTCGTCCGGTTGGCCGAGTCGAGGAACCAGCGGTACCACGATGCGTTGGTGTAGCTGCCGGTGTCCCCGATCAGGTGCCACTTCTGCGTTGCCAGGTTGTCGGTGGCGTAGAACTGCTGAGGTGCCGTGCCGCTCTGGTCGACCGCTTGCGGCTCGCCGAGGTAGAGGCCGAGGTAGGCGTTGTAGGTGATGTCCATGACGAAGAGCGGTGACGTCGCAGGCATCCTGCCGGCCGCGATCTGCTCATCGGCAGTGCCAGGCGTGTTCGGGTTGTACTCCTTGCTGGGCGGGGTGTAGCCCCTCCTGTTGGCGTCGGTAGGGACCAGGTTGCTCTCGCGACCGCCGAGACCCGGCTGTGACCAGGCGCCGTCGTACCACTTCTGCCATGACCCCGGCGCCATCTTGGCGGACATCGGAGCCCGCGCGACGTGCGAGTAGAACGCCTTCCAGCTGCCGGTCTTGTCCACGATCCGCGAGCCGTAGTACATGTAGAAGTAGCCCGACGCCGCGTCCGCGTAGAGCCGCGGATCGCCATCGCCGTAGTCGTAGGTCTGCTGTGGGAACGCCTGTATGTCGCCGCGCTGCGTGCTGTAGGGCGACGTGACGACGTGCGACTCGAACCTCCACGTCAGACCCTGATCCTTGGAGATCGCGTAGTCGATCGCGTCGTAGTGCAGGCGGTCCCCGAAAGGCTGCGGGGTGAACTCGTTGTGGACCAGGCCGTACCAGTCGCCCGTGTCCGGGTCGACCCACATGTTGGTGAGGTCGCAGTAGTTGCGCTGGGAGTAGCGAGAGCCCGCCGGCGCGTACGTCGACTCCAGACCGGTCGGGCTGTTGTTGCAGCGCCACGTCGTGTCGTTGTTCCTGTCGTCCGGGTTCGCCGGGTTGACGGAGCTGTTGATCGTGGCGGCAGCCGTCGCGTCGTCGATCGTGCCGCCGCTGAAGAAGGTCCACTTGCGTGGATCGGTCAGCGCATAGTTCGCCTCCGCCTGCTCGTAGTAGAACGTGCCGTCCTTGTCGATGAACGGGCTCGCCGGCGTGTCGGTGGGGTTCTGCCAGACTCCGATCGAGTCCACGGACACGGTGAATGTCGGCCGCTCGTGCGCGCCGGCGGACGCTGCCAGAGAACTCCCCGCAGTCATGGCCGCGATGGACGCCACCCCTGCGAGCACTGCACCGATTCGTCGTTGAGCTCGCACGAGTGCTCCTTGATCGGTCGTGGTCGAATGACCTCGTACTTCGAGATTGGTGCTCCGAGATTGACACAGAAAGCGCCACGGTGGGACTTTAGGTATGTTTCGACCGTATTTGTGCCACGAGAAGGGGCGCGCCCGGACCGCGCCGGTGGGGAAGAGGGCAGGCCCATTCGCGGCCGGCGTCCCCGTCGAACATCTCCCCCGGCTCAGAGCAGGCTGTTGGTGGTGGCGTATGCCGCCGCAGCAGCGCGGGTGGGCTGATGAATCTTGGTCAGGATGTTGGCGATGTGTCGGTCCACGGTGGGCGGACCCAGCTGACGTGTGCTCGCCTGCGGCATGCGTGGTCCGCACGGCCGGCAGCAGGAACCTGGCGCGCCCGGGCGGCCCCCCGGAAGCCGGGGCGCCGGTGGCAGACCGACGTCAGTTCAACGTCGTGCGAGCGACGGCTCGGTCAGTCACTCGACCACGTCGATGAGCCTGCGCAGAGCGGCGACGTGACAGCGAAGCGCCGTGCGGCCCGCGTCGGTGAGACCGACCCACGTCGTCCGCCGGCCGTCGTGCATCCCCTTGCGGCTGCGCACGTAACCCGCGGCCACGAGCGTCGAGATGTGCTTGGACAGCACGGAGTCGCTGACCCCGAGGGCCTCCCGCAGCGTGGAGAACTCCGCCGCCGAAACCGCGGTCAGCGTGGTGAGGAGCTGCAGCCGAGCCGGGGCGTGGATCAGCGGGTCTAGCCCGGCCATCAGCCCAGGACCAGCAGGACCGCGAGCCCCAGGCAGGCGATCACGGCGAGGCCGGCGAGCAGCCGCGGGGAAGCGCCCACTGCGTGCGCGGCCGGTTCGCTTCGGTAGGCATGCCACCACCGGCGGGCGCCGAGGGCGTAGCCGGTGCCACCGGCCACGGCCGCCACCGCGACCAGCCACCACGCCGACGCGAAGGCGGCCCAGGTCGCGGCGCCGAATGAGCCGAGGTAGACGAGGGACGACGTGGTATCCGCCCCGAGGACGACTTGGCTGGCGAGGCCGTCCACCCGCACCCCGTTGATCACGCGGAACCGATGCAGCGACCATGCTGCGGTCATGAGGAACACCGCCAGTCCGGCGAAGAGGAGCGCGAGCCCGGCGGCCGTCTGCTGGGCGATTCCGACTCCGGCGGTGCCCACTTGGACCGCGACGGCGACGGCGAGCGCTGGATGGAGGCCGCTGGGCAGGCGCAGCCGGGCGGCCAGCCGGTCGCGCGCTCGGTCGGCCGCTGCCAGTTCGGCGTGGGCTTCGTGAGGACACGGTGGCGGTGTTGGACTTTCCATGTCGGAAAGTATGCCTCGGACTTTCCAATCCGGCAAGTTCGCCCAGGGAATCCGCGCGAGTGTCGTGGTCGTCCTCCCATGAACCGAACCCACCGGCACACCCGAGCCATACCGAGGTCACCGTGCGTGCCGACCCGTGGGATGACCCCTGCTGGGCGGCCGTCCTGGACCGGGAACGCCTCGGCACCGCCGCGCCACGGATACCGGTGCTGCTCTACCACGCGGACGCAGACCAGCTGTTTCCACCCGCGGCTGCCCTGGAGCTGCTCCGCGCCTACCGCCGCCAGCAAGCCGACGTGTCCTGGGCGGACGTGGGCACCTCCAACCATGTCACCGGCGCCCACCGCGCGGCCCCCAAGGTGATCACCTGGCTGGACAGCCGCCTGACCCCCTGCTGACCATCTGACCGACTTCGCGTGTCCCAGAACGTCAGGACCAGGCCTGATACCGATGTCGTGGGGAGCCGGCCCGCCGGGTGACTGGCCGCGGGGGGCAGCGAACGCCGGCCCGTACTTCGCCGCACCGGATTACGAACGATGTGCCCACGGCCTGGCGGGGGTCGTGGCTCGGGCCGCCCGCCCTGTCGCCCGATGCGCAGCTTATGAGGAGCTGACCGAACCCGGCACACCACGCGTTCGTCGGGGCCTGCCTGCGAGGCCCCGTCAGGCATCGGCGTACTCGGCGGGCCACACGAGCCGGAACCTCTCGAACACGACCTCCACCTCGTCGTCGTACTCCACGCCGATCTTGGGTAGCGTGCGCTGAAAGTATCGCCGGTGTGTCCCGACCCAATCCTCTCGCGTGCGGTCGCCCTCGCCCTCGTCCCAGGCGAACGACGCGTCCACGCTGCTCAGTGGCCCGAGCCGCAGCTCCACGCTCTGCAGGACCGCGCGCGGTACACCGGAGCCGTCGTGCACGATCCAGTGCCCACCGATGCGCGGCAGCGGCTGCTGCTCGTGCCGGTAGTCGGCGACCGCCCCGGCGGTGGCGCGCTTGGGACCATGTATGACGAGCTCGAGCAGCTCGTCGGCAAGCGCCGCGGAGTCACCGAAGGACTCGGATGGCGGCTGTTCGTGCCGATGCTCAGGATGAACCCCGATGTACTCCTCCCACATCTGTTGTGCCGCTGGCTGATTCGGCTCTACCGGAGCAGATCCGGCTCTTGAGGTTGTCATGGGTGCATTCTCCGCGGACCCGACGACAGCGCATCTGGCCCGGCGCCCGGCACCTGACCCGGCGCCGGGCACCTGACCCGGGGCCTTGGTGGGTAGCCGGGGAGGCCGGTCCGGCCGCGGGGCAGTTCAGGTCCCGCATGAGGCGGCAGCGACGGTGATCGTTGCCAGGCCACGCCAGGTCGGATCCGTGACAGGTTCGTGAGAGGTGCCCGGCGCACGCTCGGCTGAGTCGAGATCACTGGAGGTGTGATGATGAGCCAGGCCAACGCAACCCGGCCGGTGGTGGTGCGCCCCCTGGCGCCAGGAGACACGTCGACCGTGTACGAGGTGATGGACCAGCTGTCCGCGCGGTCGGTCTACCTCAGGTTCCACGCGGGGATGGGCAGGTTGAAACCACGGATGGCCGCCGCGCTCGCGCGGGTCTCTGCCGGGGACCGACAGGTGCTGGTCGCCAGAGTGGACGGCCACCCGGTCGGTCTGGCCCATGTGGCCCGGGTCGGCACCGAGGCGGAGGTGGCCCTCGCGGTCGCCGACGCGTGGCAGGGCACGGGCATCGGGAGATCCCTCGCGTCCGCTGCCGCTCAAGCCGCCCGCGGGTGGGGATCGGGGGCGCTGGTGGCGGTCGTGCTGCCGGAGCACCGGCAGTTGCGGGACTGGCTGGCCCGGCTCGGGGCCGCGCCTGACCGACAGGACCCGATGATGCTGCGGGTCCCGGTCGGGCCAGACGTCGAGTCGGTGACCGGCCCGGCAGGCGCGCCGCGTCCGCTGGGCGTGCTTGAATGGCCCGGTGCAGGTCCGGGTGCTCGGTCCGCTGCGCGTACAGCAGCAGGGCGGTGCGGCGGTCGCGCCGCGGGGTGAGCGACCGCGTGAGGTGCTCGCGTTGCTGTGCACCCGCCTGGGGCGGCCGCTCCCGTCCGAGGTGATCCTCGATCTCGTCTGGGAACGGGCGGCCACCTCGCTCAGCACGGCCGTGGTGCATACCGTCACGGGCCGGCTGCGCCGCCAGTTCGGTCCCGGCCTGGTCCACACGACCGACGCCGGGTACCTCGTACCAACCGGGACGGACGTTGACGCCGGCCGGTTCAGCGAGCTCGCCGCGGCCACCCGTGAGACAAGCCTCGAGGACCGTCCGACTGAGCGGGAGGCGCTCTGCCGGCAGGCTCTCGCGCTGTGGGCCGGCGGTGTCGCCTACGAGGGGGTACGTGAGGCGCTGGTCCGGCCCGAGCGGGTCCGCCTGGGTGAGCTGCACCGCCGGGTCCGCTCCGATCTGGCGTCCTGCCTGCTGGCGCGGGGAAACCCTCTGGACCCGACCACGCCCGGGGCGACCGATGCCGC
Organism: Intrasporangium sp.; assembly: GCF_030452765.1. GTDB lineage: Bacteria > Actinomycetota > Actinomycetes > Actinomycetales > Dermatophilaceae > Intrasporangium_A. Next base: position 6,464 of record NZ_JAKDLO010000048.1, on the reverse strand, counting down.
CGCCGAGGCGTTGCTGATCGCCCAGGAGCTGCTCGCGACCAACCCGATCGACGAGGACGCGGCCGTGCTGTGCATGCGATCGGCCTACCGGCTGGGCCGCCAGGGTGAGGCTCTGCGCGTGTTCGACACTCTCCGTCGCACGCTGCGAAGGGAACTCGGGATCGACCCCGGCCCGGCAGCCGAGGCCGTGCACGCAAGGGTCCTGGCCCAGGACGCCTCCCTCGGTGAGGTCCGGCCACACCGGCTTCATCAAGGGCTGCGACTTGCCGCCCCGCTCACGCCCACGGTCGGTCGCGAGCGTGAGACAGCAGCCGTCCTCGAGGCCTTGGCCACCGGCCGGCGCCTGGTGACCGTCACCGGTCCTGGCGGGGTGGGCAAGTCCCGGATGCTGGCTGACGTCGGCGCGGCCCTGTCCACCGACGCTCAGGTGCGGTACGTCACCCTGTCCGCGCAGGACGGACAGACCGCGGCTGACCTCGCCGCCGCCCTCGCGGTGCCGGCTGGACTGCCTCTCGCCGGCGGCGACACGGTCACGGCCCTGGTCCGGTCGCTTCGCGCGCGCGACCTCGTCGTGCTCGTCGACGACGCCGAGTGGGTGACCCAGGCGGCGGCCGAGCTCGCCTCAGCGGTGCTCGCCGGTGCGCCCCGAATCCTCCTCGTGGTCGCCTCGCGAGAGCCGCTGTCCGTGCTCGGCGAGCACGTCGTCGAGCTGGCGCCGCTACCGGTGCCAGACCCGGCCGATCCGCTACCCGCGGTGCGGTCCTCTGCCGCGGTACGCCTGCTGCTGCAGCGACTCGCGGATCGGGCCGCCCTGCCCGACCCGGATCCGGTCACGTGGCCGGAGGAGCAGCTGCGGGCAGTGGCCGAGGCGACCCGGCGCGTCGACGGGTTACCTCTGGCCCTGGAGCTGCTCGCCGGCGCGGCCGGCGCCACGCCGGTCGAGGACTTGGCGGACCTGCTCCGGGCCGAGCATCCGTTCGAGCTGCGCTCAGCCGAGCAGGGCCGCGAGGAGCGCCACCAGTCGCTGCGCGCCACGATCGCGTGGAGCGTGACCAGGCTCGACCCGGTCACCCGGGACGTGTTCGCCCAGCTGTCGGTCTTCACCGGGCCGTTCAGCCCGGCCGCCGCCCGCGCCGTCGTCGGCCGTGCGCCGGCCGAGATCGACAGGGCCGTGCGGAGCCTGGCCGCGCACCACCTGCTCGCCGTTCAGCGCGTCGCCGGTCGGGTGTTGCTCCGGCTGCTGCGCACCGTGCGCGAGCTTGCCCGGGAGGATCTCGTCTCGGCCGGTCATGCGCCCGCCGTCGCGGCTCGTCACCGGGAATGGTTCGCCGGCCTGTGGCGCGACGCGCCCCTGTCCGATGCGTTGATCGAGCATCTGGGCCAGCACTACGAGGACTACATCGAGGCGATGACCGGCGCGCTCGGCCTGGGCCTGGACGACCTCGCCGCCGACGTTGCCACCGCGCTGTGCCGGCGATGGCTCTTCATCGAGGCGAGGGGACCCGGGCTGGAGTGGACCGCCACCTTGCTCGCCAGGCCAGGAATCACCGCCCAGCAGCGCGCCCGGCTCCAGATCGCCCGGGGAGCCTTCGCGACCTGCCTGGACGTGACCCCCCGTGAGCACGAGCAGCTCGTCTCGGCCCTGGCCGCGGGACCCCGACTGGACGTGCCTGCTCGAGCTGCTGCACGCGATCACGGCTTACGGGACCGGCGACCTCGCTGCCGCCCGGCGGCACCTGGCCCGCAGCCTGACGCTCGCCACCGCGTCGGCACCGCATCACCTGCCCGAGCTGATCGCCCCCCGGGCCGTCATCGACGCCGCCGCCGGAGACCGCGACGCGGCCGTGGCCGGGGCCCGCGAGTCGCTGGCCCGGATCGGTGCCACGATCTCCGCAGTGCATCACGTCACCGTCGTGCCCAAGGCCGCCCTGGCCCTACTCGACGCGGGCCACCCCGGCGAAGCGCTCGACCTGCTGGAGCGCGCCGGCCAGCAGGCCACCAGCCGGTTCGGCATCGAGCCGACTGCGACGATGGCCACCAACGCCGGATGGGCCGCGCTCGGGCTGGACCGAACCGAGCCCGCAGTGGCGTGGTTCACCCGGGCCTTGGTCGGTCCCCAGCCGATCGAGGCCATGGGCACCATCGCAGAGGCATCCCTCGGGTTGAGCTGCGCCTTGGCCCACCGCGACCCCGCGGCGGCCGTCGAGCTCCTCGGCCTGGGCGACCTGCTCCTCGAGAGCGCAGGACAAGTGCTCCCGCCCTCCCTGCACGCCCGGACTGAGACAGCCCGGCGCCGGCTTGGACCGACGCAGATCCTGACCGGCTGGACCCCGGATCTGGCCGTGACACGAATCCGTCAGCTCGCCCGCCAGGCCGGTCGTGGTCCGTCCCACCAGCACTGAGCCCGCGAACCACCAGTCGGTCAGTGGCTGGAGTGCCTGCACCAAGCCCGCGCCTCTGGCTGTCGGCGCGGCGGCTGGTCCGGGCGAAGACCGAACTCCGTCACCGACGAGCGGCGCTGATGCCGGTGATCGAGCTGCGGCTCAGCGAGCGGAGTGGCAGCCGTCAGGCACCGAGGTCGGCCCAGACGGTGTCAGCGTCCGGCATCGCGGCGATCTCGTCCCGCACGCGCATCGCCGCTGCTCGGTAGGCTGGGTCGCCGTTCACCCGCGCGACCGCCGCCCGGATGGTGCTGACGGCATAGTCTTCTGGATCGACGACGACACCGGCGCCGGCTCGAGCCAACAGGGCAGCGTTCTGGGGCTGGTCGGTCCCGCGCGGCAAGGCGACCTGGGGTACGCCATGCACGAGCCCGCCGAGCATCGTGCCCGACCCGCTGTGAGAGACTAGGAGGTCGGCCCGCTCGAGCAGGGTGGTCTGGGGGACGAACTGCGTGAGCACTGCGTTGGCCGGTACCGGGCCGACCTCGTGCGGCCGCAGCGGGCGGCCAGTGGTGGCAACCACGATCCCGTCATAGCTCGCCAGGGCCTCGAGTCCGATGGTCAGGTCGGCGGTGTCGACGTTCTTGACGGTGCCCAGGGTGAAGTAGGCAAGCGGGCGGCCGTCACCGAGGGCGGTTGCCACGGCGGGCGGCAGCGGGCCGGCCTCGCCGGCGCTCGGCCGCAGAGGGACGGCCTGCGGCCACGGCTGCGGGCCGGTCGGCTCCAACGAGGGCGGGCAGATGTCGAGGGCCTGCTCGGCCGAGACGTGCGCCCACAGTCCGGGCTCGCCGATCGCGGCTCCCGCCGGCCCGATGAGCTCGGCATAGAACGGGAACATCGGCCCGAAGCCGCGTACGACGCTCGGCACTCCGAGTCGTCGGCCCAGCAGAGGCCCCGCCATCTCGAGGACCTCGTGGACCAGTAGGTCAGGACGCCAGTCGTGCGCCATGACGCTCAGGTCGACAAGCCGGGCCAGGGCAGGCGTCCCGAACAGCACGACCACCCCGTCCATCATCCTTTGCCCGTCGGGCATGCCCTGGTCCGCCCAGACGGCCTCGTGCGCCGACCACGACTCCGCCCAGGTCGGTCCGACCGGATGTGCGTCGATCCCCCAGGCAGCCAACGGGCCGACCAGATCCGGGCCGGTGGCGAGGCGCACGTCATGGCCGGCGCGCTCGGCCGCCCGCAACAGCGGCAGTAGCGGCAGGACGTGCCCATACGCCGGGCAGGAGGTGAACAGCACCCGAGCCATGAGACTCAGCGTGACAGGACCGCCGGTCGCAGTCGAGTGACCACGACCACGACGAGGTCCCGGTCCGGGCGTGCCGGCGCTCCACGGCCTGGGCGGCATCATCCGTCACCCTTAGTCGTCGCGCCTCGGGCAGGCCGCCCGGTGTAGGTCGCCGAGGACCGGGCATAGAGTGGAAGAAGCCGACCGTCCGTACGAAAGGAACGACACGTGGTCTACACACTCCCCGAACTTCCCTACGACTACGCAGCCCTCGAGCCGCACATCAGCGCGCGGATCATGCAGTTGCACCACGACAAGCACCACAAGGCCTACGTCGACGGAGCCAACGCGGCTGTCGCGAAGCTCGAGGAGTTGCGCGAGTCCGGCGACTTCGCCGCGCTCAACGGCGTGGAGAAGAACCTCGCGTTCCACCTCGGCGGCCACATCAACCACTCCGTCTTCTGGAACAACATGAGCCCGGACGGCGGCGGGCAGCCTGACGGCGAGGTCAAGGCCGCGATCGACGAGTTCTTCGGCGGCTTCGAGAAGATGCAGGCGCAGTTCAACGCCAACGCCAACGCCATCCAGGGCTCCGGCTGGTCGATGCTCGTCTGGGACACCCTCGGCCAGCGGCTCAACATCATGCAACTGTTCGACCAGCAGGGCAACGTCCCCGTCGGCCAGGTCCCGGTCCTGCAGCTCGACATGTGGGAGCACGCCTTCTACCTGCAGTACGAGAACGTCAAGGGCGACTACGTCAAGGCATGGTGGAACATCGTCAACTGGCAGGACGTCGCCGGCCGCCTCGAGCGCGCCCGCAGCACAGCCGGGCTCATCGTGCCGGTCTGACGGTTCCACCCGGCCGAACGGACTACATCCGCGTAAGTGCCCCCGCCGCAAACGCGGCGGGGGCACTTGGCGTCTTCTTCCTCACCGGACCGGTCCGGTGTCGCTGAGTGCTGTCTCCGGTTCGGCGTGGGTTGTTGCCGGGCTTGGGGTGGGCGCCTGGCGGTACATCAGGGTCACGCCGACCGCGGAGGCGAGCAGTCCGGCCAGTACTCCGACGCTGGGGGCCTGGCCGAGGATCGGCCAACTCGCGAGCGCGACGGTGGCCGGTATGCAGAACAGCAGCGCGGACGCTCTGGTGGCTCCGCGACGTCGGATCAGGGTGAAGAGGATCAGGGACCCGGTCGCGGAGCCGACCAGGGCCAGCCAGGCGATGGCCGTGAGTGCTACCGGGTGGAGCGGGATGGCTAAGCCGCCGTGCAGCGCGGCGACCGGTGCCAGAACGATCGCAGCGACCGCCGCTTCGAGGGACGCGACCGCGGCCAGCCCGGGCCGGGTGGGTAGTCGCCGTTGAGCGAGGGTCCCGGATACCGAGCCGGTGAGTCCGACCAGGGCGCACAGGAGCGCGGTCAGCGAGCCCGTGGCGCTCAGGTGGTCGGAGAGCGCGGCGACCACGCCGGCGAGGCCGAGCGCGGCACCGAGCCATTGGCGTGGTGAGAGTGGTTCGCTGCCGGTGACCGCGCCGGTGACCCCGACCAGTACCGGGGTGCAGCTTGCCACCAGTGAGACGGTGGCGGCCGGTAGCCCGGCGCCGAGCGCGAGGTAGAAGCCGCCGAACTGGACGGCCAGCAGCAGGATGCCGGCCACCGCGACCGGTGCGAGGTCACGGGCCCTGGGCCACCTGTCGCGTCGGAGCGCCGCGATGCCGGCCAACAGGCCTGCGGCGATGCCCATTCGCCAGGCGTTGACGGCCAGTGGTGGGGCGGCCCGGGTGGCGATGGTGCCGACGACATACCCCGAGGTCCACACCCCGATGAATGCCAGCTCAAGTCCGTTGCTGCGGCGCATCGCGGCCTCCAGATTCCTGTAACGGTAGTGATCGTTACATGATGGAGCCGGCGCATGTAACGAGTCAATCCGTTATTCTGGGGTGATGGTGAACGGTTCGTACATGGCGCCCGAGATGGGGTCGGCCTGGCTCGATCTGGCCGCGACGCTTCGCGGGCGCTTTCGCGAACCCGCGCGGCAGACCGACCTGATCGAGGACCCACGCGCCCTGCAGTCCTGGCTGGCGGCCCGGGGGCTGGGCCCACGCCGTACACCGACCGCCGAGGACGTGATCGCGGCCCAGCGGCTGCGCGAGACCGTGCATGTTCTGGCGCGTGCGCTGGCCACGGGGCAGCCTCTCGACCCGGTGCTGGTGCGCCGGCTCAACCAGATACTGCGGGCTGCCGGCCCGGCAGGCCTGCTGCTGCGCCTCGACTCCGGCGGCTCGCTCGTCGCGTCCCGCCCGGCCGATGCGAGCGAGGCGCTGGCCCGGATCGCGCGGCAGGCCGCCGCCGACCTGACCGGCCCGCGCGCCGGGCGGCTGCGGACCTGTGGCGACGAAACCTGTTCCGGGGTGTTCTTCGATGACACCGGGCGCCGCCGATGGTGCTCGGACGAGGGTTGTGGTGTCCGGGTCCGGGTACGTGCCCACCGTGCCAGGCGGGCCGAGCGCGAACCTCCGACCAAGGGCAACGCTTGATCGAGACATGCCGAGCACTTCGCAGATTCCCGACGAGGTCAGGTGTCGCCGAGATCCAGGGTTGCCAGTTGGGTGCGGGAGGCGATGTCCAGCTTCGTGAAGACCTTGCGTAGGTGGTAGTCGATCGTGCGGGGGCTCAGGAAGAGCTGAGCCGCGACCTCCGGGTTGGTCATGCCCTCTGCGACCATTCGCGCGATCTGCAGCTCCTGGGGCGTGAGCTGGTCGGTGCTGGAGGGGTGGCGTCGGCGTGCGGTCTCCC
>NZ_JAKDLO010000047.1 GCF_030452765.1 Intrasporangium sp. | reverse complement strand
CGAACGGATCACCCCGAAGACCCATGCTCTCATCGTCGCCGGGACCGAGGAACTGCTCGGCCGCTACGCGGACGAGTCGGGCCGCGTGCAGGTCCCGATCAAGGCCACCTTCCTCGCCGCAGGCAAGACGCCGGGGGGACCTCCCTCATCAGGACATGGGGGGCAGCAGTGCATCACCGACCAGCGGACACCGTCTCGCACGACGCACGTCGTCGAGTGCGAGGTCACGATCCTCAGCCGGTGCCAGCTTCCTCGGGGGTGCGACGGCACCGTCGGTGCGTCACCCGGCGGCTGCCCTCACCAGTGTGCGCAGCTGCTGCTCGACCTCGTCGGTCACCTCGAGCACGGCGAACGCGGTCGCCCAGAACGCGCCGTCATCGAGGTGGGCGTCCTCGTTGAACCCGATGGATCCGTAGCGGGTGCCGAACTTCGAGGCGGGCTGGTAGAACACCACGACCTTGCCGTCACGCGCATAGGACGGGAACCCGTACCAGGTCTTCGGATCGAGATGCGGCGCCTCCTGCGTCACGACCGCATGCAGACGCTCCGCGATCTTCCGGTCGGCGCCCTCCAGCGCGGCGATCGCATCGGCGCAGGCCTGCGCCTCACGCTCCTTCTTCGCCGCGCCCTTGGCCGGTTTGGCCTGCTCCCGCAGCTCGGCGGCCCGTTGCTTGATCGCACCCCGCTCGGCGGTGCTCAAGCCCTCTTCGCCGGTATCGCGCTTGTCTGCCATCAGTGATCTTCCTTCGCACGCTGCTGGATTCGGATGAGGTTGCCCGCGGGGTCCCGCACGGCGGCGTCGCGGACGCCGTAGTCCTGCTCGATCGGCTCCTGGACGACATCGACGCCCGATGCCGCGATCGCCGCGAACGTCTCGTCGAGGTCGTCCGCGGCGAGGTTGATCCCGAAATAGGTGCCCTTCGCGATCAGCGCCAGGATCGTCTCCCGCTCGTCGTCGGTGATGTCGTTGCCGACCCCCGGAGGGTGCAGGACGATCGCGGTGTCCGGCTGGTCCTTGGGGCCGACCGTGATCCACCGCATGTCGCCGTACCCGACGTCCAGGCGAACCTCGAAGCCGAGCACGTCCCGGTAGAAGGCCATGGATGCCTCCGGATCGACCTGCGGCAGGAAACTCGATGCGATCGTCACGTCCATGGGGTTCACGATACGAAGGCCGGGGGCGGCACCGCTTCTCGATTCCTGACCGGTTTCATGACGTGCCTGGCGATGCACGGGAGCATCCCCGGCCGATATGACGCGCCACCGTCGCGATAGACGCTCGGCGGAACCCCGACCAGCTCGGTGAAACGGGTGCTGAAGGTGCCCAGTGACTGGCACCCCACGGCGAAGCACACCTGCGTCACCGTCAGGTCGCCGCGACGCAGCAGGGCCATGGCCCGCTCGATCCGGCGCGTCATCAGGTACGAGTACGGCGACTCGCCGAAGGCCAGCTTGAACTGTCTCGACAGGTGACCCGCCGACAGATGCACACCCTGCGCCAGCGACTCGACATTGAGCGGCTGCGCATACTCGCGGTCCATGCGGTCCCGCACCCGGCGCAACAGCACCAGCGTCGCGACGTCCGGCCGCCCAGGAACACCCACGGATCCTATGGTCCCACGGCAGGGGCCTGTCGGGCGTACAGGTCGGCAGCCGGCGGGCACGCCGAGACGCGCAGGGAGGCTAGCCGACGACCGTGAAGCCGGGAGGGAGCTGACCTCGGCCGGTCAACGCGAGCAGGACAGATCGTCCCTCACCGAGGGTCACCGCGATGCGGGCCGCGAGCTGAGCGGCGTGGACGAGCACCGGCTCGGGGAAGGTGACGTCGACGCCGGTGGCGGCGCTGATGTCGTAGCTGTGCACGACCACCTCGAAGATGCGGGTCGACAGGTAGGTGCGCACCCGCATGCCACCGCCCATCACGGTGATCAACGCGTCCGGATCGGCGAGGCCAACCTTCGTGCGCGTGCGCTCGACGAGGTCACGGATCGTTTCGGCGGGTTGGGCCCCCAGATCCTCACCCGCGCGACGACCGCGTTCGGCGATCGCGTCGGGATCGGTCGCCTGGCGCGCAGCCAGGGCGTAGTACCGCTCGGGCGAATCGCTCGCCTCAGTGTCGGCCGGCTGATCGAGGTAGGTCAGCACGGTGACCAGGGCCCGGCTGGTGTGCCCCACCAGTCCGCGCACGTCCCACACCCCGAGCCCTGGGTCTCCATAGGCGGTCAGGTCGATCTTCTCGACGAGGTCGGCGAAGGTGGTGGCGGCCTGCAGATACAAGCGAGCGGTGTCAGCGGCTGGCTCGGACATGGTCCCTTCCTAGCACCTCGGGCCGGCCCGCTGACCCGGAAACCCAGCCCCAGGCACGGGCTCAGGTGCCTTGCGAGGTGGAAGCGGGCACCCACCTCGAGGATGTGCGGCTCTTGACAACATACAACCGTTTGGTTGTATGTTATGGATGTGAACGAGACGAGCGAGGATCGGGCGGATGCCTTCTTCCACGCTCTCGCAGACCGGACGAGGCGCGACATCCTGCGTCGCGTGCTCGCCGGAGAGCACTCGGTCACCGCGCTCGCGGCGAAGTACGAGATGAGCTTCGCCGCGGTGCAGAAGCACACCGCGATCCTCGAACGCGCCGGACTGATCACCAAACGCCGCAACGGCCGGGAGCAGCTCGCGAGCGGGGACGTGGAAGCGGTCCGCGCCGTCGCCTCGATGCTCACCGAGCTCGAAGACGTGTGGCGCGGCCGCATCGAGCGGATCGAGGCACTACTGGGCCACCATGCCCCCGACAAGGAGAACTGACATGCCAGTCATCGACCTCACCAAGGACATCGACAACCTCCGGCTCACGATCACCGCGCAGTTCGCTGCCCCCGTCGAGCGGGTGTGGGCGCTCTACGCCGACCCACGCCAGCTCGAGCAGGTATGGGGCCCGCCGGCCTACCCCGCGACCTTCGTCGACCACACGCTCACGGTCGGCGCGCGCTCGACGTACTACATGACCAGCCCCGACGGCGAGAAGTTCGCCGGCTGGTGGCTGATCACGGCCGTCGACCAGCCGAGCCGCTTCGCCTTCGACGACGGCTTCGCCGACCAGGACTTCAACCCGAATCCCGACCTGCCCATCTCCCACAACATCTACTCGTTCGACGCGCAGGACGGTGGGACGCGCGCGACCTTCCTCAGCTCCTACGACACCGCCGAGGGGCTGGCGCAGGTCCTTGAGATGGGCATCGAGGAGGGAGCGACCTTGGCCATCAACCAGATCGACGCCTTCCTCGCCTCCTGAGCCACTCCGGGCACCCGCTCTACGAACGGGTCCGGCTGGGAGGGAGCGGCTCGTGGAGCAGCGGGCTGAGCGGCATACGCATCGGGTATGCCGCTCACCTCACTGGCGCCGCAAGCACCGACAGCTCGACGTGCGAAGGGTGCTGCGTGTCGTGGAGGATCTCGACGGTGTTGGTCCGCATCGCCGTCCCGGTGCCGAAGGGCTCACCGGTGCCGAGGTTGCGCGCGTAGCGCGGGAACGCGCCGCCCGCGACCTGGACGCGCAACCGATGCCCTGCCCGGAAGCGGTAGGCGGTCGGGAAGAGCTCGAGGTCGACCGCGAGGACCCCGTCCGGTCCGATCGTGGCGTCGGGGGCAGGGACGGTGGCCGGGTCGAGGCGGCGGATACCGTCGACGACGTTGCGGGACACCTGCCTCTCGTCGACGTCGCACACCCGGACGAGCAGGTCCGCATAGGGGTGCTCCGCGCGCAGATGGATCCGAGCACGCACGCGGCCGACGACATCGAGGTCCGCGGCGAGGGGCTCCCCGGTGAAGACGAGCACGTCGCCACGACCCTCGAGTGCTGCGTTGTTCTGCTGCTTCGAGGGGGGCGTGAGTATCGGGCCACCCACGCTGGGCGTCGGATCCGCAGGATCATAGGTGAATCGGCTTGGTGGGACCGGGTCAGTAGGTGGAAGACCGGCGAGCGAGCCTGAGCCGCCGAGGTATTCAAAGTGGCTCTGTGCGCAGGGAGGGGGCCACGTCTCGAGCTCGAGCCACGTGTCGGTCGGCTGCAGGTTGATCCGGACCGGCGGGCCGGACGGGGTCGGTTCACCGTTCAGATGACTCCCGAGCCAGGCCAGGTCCGTCCGGAGCATCGTGGTGAACTCGTCGCGGTCGCCGTGCAGCCACGGGCCGACGACGAGCCTCGCCGGCACGCCCGCGGCCCGCAGTGCCGAGTAGTCGGCAAGCTGCTCGCGCACGAACGGGTCCCACCATCCGGTGACCATGCTGGTCGGCGGCATCCGGCTCAGGTCGGCGCCGGAGTGGTCCGAGCCGGACCAGAAGTGATCACCCGGGCCGGCGTGGGCGACGAAGTCACGCCAGAAGGCGACCGGCGCTCCGGCGACCGCGACGTCGAGGGCCTGGACGGGCAGGCGCTGCATCGCGCGGCGGGCCCTGCTCACGTAGGCCGAGGTCGTCGCCATCTGGACCGAGAAGCTCATCCACTCCTGCCGGCCGACCTGGGCACTCCACTGCAGGGCGTTCTGCAGCTGCGGCACCCCGTTGTCGTAGAAGGCGGCACCGATCCGAGCGGCGGTGATGTGGGGTGAGACGCACTCGAGCGGGGGGTCGACGTACGGAGCGACGGCCCACTGGGTGTGGCCGAAGTAGCTGGCGCCGGCCATGGCGACGCGACCGTCGCACCACGACTGGTCCCGCACCCACTCGACCGTCGCGAGCCCGTCCTCGTGCTCGGTGGTGAACGGCCGGAACTGGCCGCCGGAGCCGAAGGTCCCCCGGATCGCTTGGATGAACACCTGGAAGCCGTGGCGCGCATAGAGGGACCCGAAGAGAACCTTGAAGGGTCCATTCCTGCCGTACGGCAGCCTGATGAGCACGACCGGCAGCGGACCCTCGACGTCGGCCGGTCGGTAGAGGTCCCCCATGAGGTTGACGCCGTCGGGCATCGGCGTGGCAAGGTCCCGCACGACAACGGACCGGTGGGTGCCTCGCTCGAGTCCGAAGAACGCGTCGACCACGCGGGCTCCGGCTCGCCTCGAGTAGCCACGGGCAGCAGCCGCCGATCCGCTGAACGGCCTGCGGGACTGGGCTTCACGTGCCAACGACGATTCCTCCCTCTCCCCCGACCGTACGCCGCGCGGCTGGGACACACGGACCACCCGTGACCCGGGGGATCCGGGCGGCGCAAGGGACAAGGCGCAGGTCCGGGCTCAGGGCGAGTGGCGCCGCAGGAGCAGCTCGAGGGCCGCCGCCTGGCGCCGCTTGACCTCGGCCTCGGCGGGATCGTGCGGTTCGAGATGGCCGGCGGCAGCTCTCAGGTCGTCGGCCTCGCGGCGCACCAGCCCGTGGACGTCGGCGTGGGTGAGATCGCGACGGTCCCCCTCGGCGGCGGCCCGGGCCGGCACGGACAGCCTACGGACGGGCACCTCGCCGCGACGTGGTGCCACCGAACGACCACTATCCCGGCGGCCTGGGCATGTCGAGCAGGCAGGGTCGGCGCGCGGCCGGAGAGGGGTCGTCCCACGGAACCGCGGTCTGGCGGCCGATGCCCGGAGCGTCACTGGCCGATCTCGCCCGAGCGGTGAGGCCGCCTCGGACGGTGCGCTCATACGGCGGTATGCCGCTGACTCAGCCCCACGCGGACGATGGCCCGTGCACGGGGGCCGACTGGGCGGCCTACCGGCCACGGGTGCCGGTCGGAGGCTACTGCCCGGTGCGGCCGTCGATGCACTCGCGGAGCAGGTCGGCATGGCCCGCGTGACGTGCGTACTCCTCGACGACGTGGACCAGGATGTCCCGGATCGACGCCGTCCCGTCGTGCACGGCGATCTGCTCGCCGAGATCGGCGCCGGCCTGACCGTCGAGCCATTCGTCGGCGCTGGCGATCTCGGCCTTCCAGGTCGCGAACGCCTCCTGCACGGTCGCCGGATCGGCCGTGGCACCGGCGAAGTCGCCGTCCGGGTCGTCTGCGCTCTTGTAGAGACGGGGTCCCGCGGTGCGGCCCTGCAGGACACGCTGGAACCAGTGGTTCTCCATCTGGGCGAGATGCCGGATCAGCCCGAGCAGGCTGAGGGTGCTCGGGGGCACGGATCGGCGAGCGAGGTCGTCGGGGCCGAGCCCCTCGCACTTCAGCTCGATCGTGAGCCGGTAGTTCGTCAGGTACTCACGGTAGGTCTCCAGCTCGCCGACCGGGTTGCCGTACGTGCGCGGGTCCTTCTCGGGGGTCGTCCAGCGGTCGCTCATCCCTTGATCAAACCGCGGTAGGGGTGCGGGCGGCAATGATGACGCTGGTGAGACGGGTGGGGCGGGTGGAAGTAGGACGGGCGGGAGTGAGAGGGGCGAGGCGATCCTCGCGTCGGGCAGCGGACCGAAAACCCGCGGATACGCGAGTCGCACCGCTCGACTGTCCCCACCCGCTCCTATGCTGCGTGCGGGACGAAGCGAGACCGGTCTGAAGGCCGGGGACGAGAGTGTGGCACATGCGAGTGGTGACCGTGACCGACCAGCCGCCGGAGTGGGTCCGGAAGCTGAGCCGGTCGGACCTCGAGAACCTGTTCGGCACGACGACGGTGCGACGCGGCGTCACCTACCAGCGCAGACGTGCCGTCCGTGACCTGAGCTACGGCCCGGACGGCGAGTCCCTCGTTGCGACCGTCCAGGGCACCCAGCGCTACACGACGATCGTGACCCCCGAGTGCGACGGGAGCAACCCCTTCGTGAGCGGCATCGAGGTCGAGCTGTCAAGCGACTGCAGCTGTCCCATGGAGTACAGCTGCAAGCACGTCGTGGCCGTCGTCCTCGAGGCCCAGTCACGACGTGACCCGGCCCGCGGCGCGGCCGGTCGAGGCGTGGCCGCCCCGAGCTGGCAGGCCCTGCTCGACCCGGTTCTACACGCCGAGGACCACACGGCCGGCGCGCCGGACACGACACCGCTCGCGCTACTCATCGACGTCGTGCGCGACTCACGACCCGGCGGTGGGTCGATACCACGCCTCCAGCTCCGCCCGCTCGTCCCCGGCGCGAGCGGCGGGTGGATCCGCACCGGCATCAGCTGGGCCGACCTGCAGTACTCGTACACGGGGCGGCGGGTCAATCCCGTGCACCGCGAGGCCCTGGCGGCGATCTATACGGCCGAGCGGGTCCGCTCCTCGTCCTACTACAGCGCCAGCCAGTGGATCTCGGCCGACCAGGTGGGGCCCCGCATCTGGGGGCTGCTCGAGGACGCCAGCGCCGCCGGGGTCACCCTCGTGACCGGCCAGAAAGGGGCGCGAGAGGCCCGGATCGCGAACGATCCGGCGACGGTCCTGATCGACACGACGAGGAGCGCATCGGGCGACCTCACCGTGCGGCCCCGTCTCCGCATCCCAGGCGTCGAAGGTGCGCCGGTCCCGGTCGGCGCGCCGGCCCATGGCGTCTTCGTCCAGGCCCAGTCCGGTCTGACGCTCGCCCGGCTCGACCACACCCTCACCGCTCCGCTGGCCACCCTCGTCGGCAACGTCGGCACTCTGACGATTCCCGCTGCCGACGCCGATCGGTTCCTCACGCACTATTATCCCGCCCTGCGCCAGCGAGCAACGGTCGAGTCGCCGGACGGCAGCGTCGACTTCCCGGCGGTGCAGCCCCCGCGTCTCGCCGTGCACGTCGCTTTCGAGGATGACCATCGCACCCGGCTGCGCTGGACGTTCCGCTACACGGTGGGCCACGAGAGCACCGACGCGCCGCTGCTGCCGGCCGGCGCTGCACCCGGCGCACCTGCCGACGCGCTCGCGATGGTCCGCGACGCCGCGGCGGAGGAGGCGCTCCTCGAGAGCCTCGAGATGCTCGACGGTGCGCCAGGCCTGCGCGTGCCGCGGCCCGGCAGGACTCGGCTCGGCGTCGTCGTCGACCCGGTTCTCGAGGGCTGGGCCACCGTCGCGTTCGTCCGTGACGTCCTGCCGGGCCTGCTCGAGCGCCACGACATCGACGTCACGGTCGTCGGCACCCCGCTCGACTACACCGAGGCCGACTGCACACCCGTCGTGACCGTGTCGACCCACGACCTCGAGCCGGCGCCCCAGGGTGAGCTCGATCTCGACCTGGGCACCGGCCTCGCCGGAGACGACGGGCCGCAGGAGGACTGGTTCGACCTCGGCATCGTCGTCACCGTCGCCGGCGAGGAGGTCCCCCTCGCGTCACTGCTGACTTCACTCGGCCGCGGCGACGAGCAGCTCATCCTCGGCAGCGGCACGTGGTTCCCTCTCGATATTCCCGAGTTGCACGCCCTGCGCCGCATCGTCGAGGAGGCCCGTGCGCTGCAGGACCACGAGTCGGAGGGGCTGCGCATCAACCGCTACCAGGCGGGCCTGTGGGAGGAGCTCGTCGCGCTCGGGGTCGTCGCGCACCAGAGCGAGCGGTGGGCACAGTCCGTGGGTGCCCTGCTCGCGTTGGAGGAGCTGCCGCACCCCGACCCGCCGTCGGCGCTGGACGCGACGCTGCGGCCATACCAGCTGGACGGATACCAGTGGCTCTCGTTCCTCCGGGAGCACCGGCTGGGCGGCATCCTGGCCGACGACATGGGGCTGGGCAAGACGCTGCAGACCCTCACCATGGCCGAGCGGGCGCGTGAGGACGGCCTGCTCACCGCCGAGGCTCCCCTGCTCGTCGTCGCCCCGACCAGCGTCGTCGGTGCCTGGCTGCGGGAGGCCGAGAAGTTCACACCGAAGCTGACCGTCGCTGCGGTCACGCAGACCATGCACAGGTCCGGCCTCTCGCTTGCCGACGCCATCGACGGCGCCCATGTCGTCGTCACGTCCTATGCACTGTTCCGCATCGACGAGGAGCACTACACCGGGCACGAGTGGGGCGGCCTCGTGCTCGACGAGGCCCAGTTCGTCAAGAACCACCAGTCGAAGACCTACCAGGTGGCCCGCCGGCTGCGGGCCCCGGTCAAGCTCGCCATCACCGGCACGCCCCTGGAGAACTCCCTGATGGATCTCTGGGCACTGCTCTCGATCGTCGCGCCCGGCCTCTTCCCGACCCCGCAGCGCTTCGGCGAGCTCTACCGCAAGCCGATCGAGTCGGGCGAGTCGCCCGAGCTGCTCGCCACGCTGCGCCGCCGGATCCGTCCGCTCATGCTGCGACGCACGAAGGAGTCCGTCGCCGTCGACCTGCCGCCCAAGGTCGAGCAGCTAGTCCCGGTGACCCTGAACCCCCAGCACCGCCGGGTCTACGACACACACCTGCACCGCGAGCGACAGCGGATCCTGGGGTTGCTCGACGACGTCGACCGCAACCGGATCGCGATCCTCACCGCGCTGACGAAGCTGCGCCAGCTCAGTCTCGACGTGCACCTCGTCGAGCCGGAAGCCTCGTCGAGGATCCGCTCGAGCAAGGTCGACGCCCTGCTCGACCAGCTCGTCTCGGTCGCCGCCGAGGGACACCGCTGCCTGGTCTTCAGCCAGTTCACGCGGTTCCTGGGCATCGTGCGGCAACGCCTCGTCGCCGAGGGCCTCGAGCACGTCTACCTCGACGGGCGCACACGCAACCGCCCCAAGCGGATCGCGGAGTTCACCGAGGGCGACGCGCCCGTGTTCCTCATCAGCCTCAAGGCGGGCGGCTCGGGCCTGACGCTCACCGAGGCCGACTATGTCTTCGTCCTCGACCCGTGGTGGAACCCTGCCGTCGAGGCCCAAGCCGTCGACCGGGCTCACCGAATCGGGCAGGACAAGACCGTCATGGTCTACCGCCTCGTCTCGGAGGGGACCATCGAGGAGAAGGTCGTCGCCCTGCAGGAGCGCAAACGTGACCTGTTCGCGCGGGTCGTCGACGACGGCGGGCTGATGGGGGCACCGCTGAGTGCAGACGACATCCGGGGGCTGCTCGAGGGATGACCGCGCGGTACCACCGAGGATCGCCAGGTCGGCCTCGCGTGGGTGCCTGTGCAAGGCCGATGAGGGGATAGGACCGGCAGCGGGAACGGCCTCGTCAGTCCCGGATCAGTGGTAGAGACGCTGGTGGATCCGGTGGGTCAGGCAGACCATGGCCAGATCACGGCGGACACCTCGTCTGCGCTGCTGCCCTCCTCGAGGCCGAAGGCCAGCTCGTCGTCCGGTTTCCCGATCGCCTGCTGCACCTGCCGGGCCTCGCGCTTGGGCACGTCGTGGTCGATCAGGACGTCACCGAGCAGCTGCCGCAGGATCCGGGCCTCCGTCTCGTCCGCCTCACCGAGCACCGCGAGGCACACGTCGCGCCAAGCCCACTCGGTGGGCACACCGCATGTGCTCGATGGTAGGTCAGGCCGTGGCCAGGGGTCCGAAGCCGTGGCGATCCCCCGGTTGACGGCGCCGACGAATCGACGCGCCTGGCGTCGGCTTTGCCGGTGTGACACGGGACCTTTGGCACTGCCTCGCTCTTCGCGTGGTGCCTAGCGTGGTCACGCACCATGAGGAGGTTGTCATGCAGGGAGTGTCCGCGTACGAGACCCGGCCGTTCCTCAAGGTCCGCCGTGCCTATACAGACATCCTGACGGCCAGCCGGCGCAAGGACATCATCCATGGACTCTTCGAGATTGACGTGACCGAACCGCGGCGGGTGGTGCAGGCACGCAGAGCGGCCGGTGAGGACATCTCCTTCACGGCCTTCGTGCTGCACGCTGTGGCCCGCGCGGTCGACGAGAACAAGGTTCTGCACGCCTACCGCCGGCGCAACCGGCTGATCCTGTTCCACGACGTCGACGTCAACACCCAGATCGAGGCCGAGGTCGCCGGACAGCGCATAGTCCAGTCGCTGGTTGTCCGGGCGGCCAACCGCAGGAGCGTCGAGGACCTGACTCACGAGATCCGCTCGGCGCAGGGTTCTGACGTTGAGTCCGAACGCCGGTATCGGCGGACGCTGACGTTTCTCAGCCTGCCGCGGGCGCTGCGCACACTCGCCTGGCGGGTCGTCCTGGATGAGCCGAGGCTGTTCAAGAAGCTCGGCGGCACCGTCGCGCTCAGCTCGATCGGCATGTTCGGTCCGACCGGGGGGTGGGGTATCCCCGTCGGACCGGCGACGTTGATGATCACGGTCGGAGGCGTCGCGTGCAGGCCCGCCTACGTGGAGGGGCGGCTCGAGGAACGGCAACTGCTCGCTGTCACCGTCTCGGTCGACCACGCGATCGTCGATGGTGCCGCGGCCGGCCGCTTCGCCCGGCGGCTGGCCGAACTGATCGAGTCAGCCAGCGGGCTTGCCGAATCCGGTTGACCCAGCTCGTGCTCGGCATCGAGCGACGCCGCGTTGACTCTCCCCCCGACTTCAAGAGATCGACTGCGCGTAGCCCGCGAGCGCCCCGGCGTACAGGTCCGAGACACGGCCACCCGACTCGACGTGCCGGCCCACGTCCCGTCCTGACGCGGCGTGCGCTGCGTGGCATGGAACAGACCCGGGCCGCCGCGGCGGGTTCATCGCGCAAAGGCCGAAAGGGTCCGGGTGTCGCCGCGGCCGGACGGTGCGCCCGGCCTACGGTCGGGTTGCCTCGGCGAGCCCCTCGAGGAGCCGGTCGATGTCGGAGTCGTTGGTGTATGGCGCCAGACCGACCCGCAGCCCGCCGGTGGCGCCGAGACCGAGGTGGTGGCTGCACTCCCAGGCGTAGAAATGCCCGGCGGGGGCGTTGACGCCCCGATCCGCGAGCCGGCGCCGGACGTCCTGCACGTCATGGCCGTCGAAGGTCATGAGCATCGTGGGGGTTCGCCGGGCGGCGTTGCTGTGCCGACGGATTCCGTCGATCCGGCGCAGACCGTGCTCAAGCCTGTCGCTCAGCCGCTTCTCGTGCTCGTCGAGCGCGGCGAAGGAGGCAACCAGTCGTTCGCGACGGGTCGACCCCGCGGCCTCCTCGGCCAGCGTGGCAAGGAAGTCGATGGCTGCGGTGGTGCCCGCCAGCAGCTCATAGGGCAGGGTGCCGAGCTCGAACCGCTCCGGTACGACATCGGTCGAGGGGACGAGCTTGTCGGGCCGAAGACTCTCGAGCAGTGCCGGGGCGGCCGCAAGCACCCCATGGTGCGGCCCGAGGAACTTGTACGGCGAGCAGACCCAGAAGTCGGCCCCCTCTGTTGCCACGTCGACCGACACGTGCGCCGTCGCGTGCACGCCGTCGACGTAGAAGAGGGCCCCGGCGTCGTGCGCGACCTTGGCGATGGCCGGCAGGTCGGGACGTGTCCCGATGAGGTTCGAGGCGGCCGTGACGGCGACGACCTTCGTGCGCGAGCCCACGACCGAGGCGACGTCGGCAGCGGTCAGCTCACCACTGGCTGGGTCGAACTCGGCGAACCGGATGCTAGCCCCGACAGCCTCGGCGGCCAGGACCCATGGCCTGACGTTGGCGTCGTGGTCGAGCCGGCTCACGACGACCTCGTCGCCCACGGTCCAGCCGCGAGCCAGGGTCCGCGCGACGAGGAACGTCAGCGCGGTCGCCGACCGGCCGAACACCACCCCGTCAGGGTCGACGGCGAGCAGGTCGCCGACGGCGTCGCGCGCAGCGTGGACGACCCCCTCGGCCCGTCGCTCCGCTGCGCTCACCTCGCCTCGGTTGGAGATCCCCGACACGAGGGTCGCGGCCACCGCCTCGGCGACGACGTCGGGGGTCTGCGTGCCACCGGGGCCGTCGAAGAAGGCCGTCCCGTCGGCGAGCGCGGGGAAGCGGTCTCTGGTCGCGTCGACGTCGTAGCGCATGCCACAGTGTCCCAGCCCCCTGTGGCAGACCAGGAGTGGGCTCACCGCCGCCCCGCCGGCTGCCGCCCCGGCGGCTGGGTCACCGGGGCCACCCTGCCCAGCGCCGGTACGTCGAGGGTGACCGGCTCGCCGGTCCGCAGCAGGACCTGCTCACCGTGGTGATGGGTCTGCAGCGGCTCGCCCTCGAGCAGCCGGTAGGTCACGGTCTGCTCACCGGCAACGATGGCCGGTGGGTCGTCCGAACCACCACGGGCTCGATCACCACTTGCTGGGTCACCACTGGGCCGGTCTGCCACGCGCCGGATCTCCACGTCGACAACCCGGCCGGCGAAGCGCATGCAGAAGCTCAGACGGCTCAGCATCGGGGGCAGCCTCGGTGCGAACGTCAGCTCGCCGTCGTGGTCGCGCATCCCACCGAACCCGGCCACGGCGACCATCCAGCTGCCGGCCAGCGCCGCGATGTGCAGGCCACTGTTGACGTTGCCGTAGAGGTTGTGCAGGTCACTGAAGGCCGTCTCGGCCCAGTAGTCGTGGGCGAGCTGCAGGTGCCCGACCTCCGCGGCGATGATCGCCTGGGTCGCCGCCGAGAGGGACGAGTCACGCACCGTCCGCGCCTCGTAGTAGGCGAAGTCGCGAACCTTCTCATCTGCCGTGAAGGCGTCACCGCGCAGGTGGAGCGCGAGCACGAGGTCGGCCTGCTTGACGACCTGCTTCCGGTAGAGCTCGAAGTACGGGTAGTGGAGCAGGAGCGGATACTTCTCCGGTGGTGTCCGCTCGAAGTCCCACTCACCGTGCCGGGTGAACCCCTCTGACTGGGGATGCACTCCGAGCGCACGGTCATACGGGAAGTAGACCGCGTCGGCAGCCGCGCGCCACTCGGTGATCTCGTGATCGGTCACCCCGAGGCGGGCCGCCGTCTCGACACACCGCCCACAGGCTTGCACGGCCTCGCGCAGGTTCCGTTGCGCCATGAGGTTCGTGTAGACGTTGTCGTCGACGACAGCCGTGTACTCGTCCGGCCCGGTCACGCCGTGGATGCGGAAGTCGCCGGAGCGGGTGAAGTGCCCCAGCGACATCCACAGGCGCGCCGTCTCGACAAGGAGCTCGGCGCCATACCGCCGCTCGAACTCCTCGTCCTGCGTGGCCGCCACGTACCGCGCGGTCGCATCGGCGATCGCCGCAGCGAGGTGGAAGGCGGCGGTACCGGCGGGCCAGTAGCCCGAGCACTCCTGCCCGTTGATCGTGCGCCAGGCGAAGGCGGCACCCCGCAGGCCGAGCACCTCGGCACGGGCCCGTGCCATCGGGAGAGTCCGGTGACGCCAGATGAGCGCGCCCCGGGCCGCCTGGGGGAAGGTGTAGGTCAGGACGGGCAGGACGAAGGTCTCGGTGTCCCAGAAGGCGTGGCCGTCATATCCCGGACCGGTCAGGCCCTTGGCCGGGATCGCGTCACGTTGGCTCCCCGACCCGGCCTGCAGGACGTGGAACGTCGAGACCCGGACCGCCTGCTGCAGCTCGGCGTCACCGTCGATCTCGACGTCGGCCGCCCGCCAGAAGTCGTCGAGGAACTCGCGCTGCCGCGTGGCCAGCCCGTCCCACCCGATGAGCCCGGCCACCGTGAGGGCGCCGTCGACCTGGTCCCGCAGTGCCGGTGCCGACCGGCGGTGCGACCAGCCGTAGGCGAGCAGCTTGACGAGGTGCAGGCTCTCGCCGCGCCGCACCGACGCCGCGACGGTCAGCCGGGCCAGGTCGGGGTCGACGGTCAGCTGCCGGCTGATCTGCTCCGGCCCGGCCGTGACATGGCGCATGCCGGCGGCGACGCGCAGGCCGCTCTTAGGGGTGCGATGGACCAGGACGGCGTGGTCCACGGCGCGCTCACCGAGCTCACTCTGCAGGGGGCACTCCAGCACCGCCGCCTCCCGCGGATCGCCCGTGCCGCCGTCCGGGGGTTCGTTCGCGATCAGGTCCGACTGGATGGCGAGATACAGGTCACCGTCGAGCGGGGTCACCTCGTACTTGATGGCCGCGATCGTGCGGTAGGCGAAGGACACCAGCCGCTGCGAGGTGACCCGCACCCGGGCTCCGACCGGCGAGGTCCAGTCGGTGGTGCGGTGCAGGATGCCGGTCCGCAGGTCGAGGAACCGCTCGTGACGGTCCACCGTGCCGTATCGGGTGTCGAACGGCGAGTCGCCGACGATGAGACGGACCAGCTTGCCGTCCGTGATGTTCACGACGGTCTGGCCCGACTCCGGGAAGCCGTAGCCGGCCTCGGGGTGCGGCAGGGGACGCTCCTCGTAGAAGCCGTTGATGTAGGTGCCCGACCGGACCCGCGGCTCGCCCTCATCGAGGGAGCCGCGCAGCCCGATGTGGCCGTTGGCCAAGGTGAACAGCGACTCGGTCACGGCCAGCTGTTGCAGGTCGTCGGGCCCCCACGTGAGCCGCCACGGGTCCGGCCCGTCCGTCACCCCGTTCACGAATCCTCCAGCAGCTCAGTGAGATCGGTGACGACACGGTCCGCGCCCGACCGCTGGAGCGCCTCGCCCTGTCCGGCCCGGTCGACCCCGACGACGAATCCGAAGTGGCCCGCCCGGCCGGCGGCCACACCCGCGAGCGCGTCCTCGAAGACCACGGCCTGGGCCGGCTCGACCCCCAAGGCCTGGGCCCCGGCGAGGAAGGTGTCCGGGGCCGGCTTGCCGGCCAGACCATCCCGTGCGGCGACCACGCCGTCGATGCGTGCGTCGATGTAGTCCGTGAGGTGGGCGGCCCGCAGCACCGCCCCGGCGTTGGCGGACGCGGTGACGACGGCGACGGCAAGGCCCGCGTCGCGCGCCGCCCGCAGGTAGGCAACCGAGTCCGGATAGACGTGTACGCCCTCCGCGGCAAGGCGCCGCAGCAGCAGCGCGTTCTTGCGGTTGCCGATGCCGGCGACCGTGTCCTGATCCGGAGGGTCGTCTGGGTCACCCTCGGGGCGGGCCAGCCCACGCGAGGCGAGGAAGTCGCGCACCCCGTCGAGCCGTCTCTTCCCGTCGACGTGGCGCAGGTAGTCCTCCTCGGTGAACGGCGCCTGACCGGCCGCCGCGAGCAGCGGGTCGAAGGTCTCCTTCCACGCCGCGCGGTGCACCAGAGCGGTGCGGGTCAGCACCCCGTCGAGGTCGAACAGGCAGGCGCGGATCTGCTCCGGCAGACCTAGCGTGACACCCACCCGGCCACCATAGCCCGTGAGGACGCTTGTGCCGTATGCCGTTCACCCGGCTCCGTGCGGAGGCGACCTGCGCGCGGGGCGGGCTGAGCGGCATACGGCCCAGACGGGCTGACCCGACACTTGCGCCCGGGCGTAGCCTGCAAGGAGATGGGCACTGATGGTCACGAGAGGCGAGAGATGAGTGACGAGTTCGACTGGACCGGTGTGGTGGACTACTCCAAGCGAGTGGTCCTCGATCCCCCCAAGACGCAGTACGAGCTCCCCGGAGTCACCGAGGAGGACCACGTCGGAGTGCCCGTCGCTGTCGTCCCGCTCTGGCACGCCGTCGTCACGGCGAAGCTCAGCTTCCCTCCCGACGACCACGACACTCTGCGGGCGGCTCAGCAGCGGCTGGCTGCCGCGCTGGCCACGGTCGAGCGCGTCTATCCGCTCGGACCGTCAGGAATCTTCCTCCAGGTCGCCTACGGGCTGCCCTACTTCCGCGAGCGGATCCCCGCGTCGGTCACCGACGAGCTCTTCCCCCGCTCGGCGTTGCCCGGCAGCGAGGGCGAGTGGGCGATCGTCGACTCGATCCGCTTCCCGAAGGATCCCGAGTCGATCGTCCTCGAGCAGCAGGACGTCGTCTTCCACCTCAAGAGCGACTACCGCGACCACATCGACCGGGTCATCGGCGCCCTGTTCCGTCCTGGCGAGCAGGAGCTCAACGGCATCCCCGCGGACGGGACGTTCGTGGGCGACCTGATGTCGGTCACCTCGATGCGGCGCGGCTTCGCCGGGCATGGCATGCCCGCGGTCGTCGGCCAGCGGATGGGCATCCCCGGTGCCGAGCACGTCCCGGCCGGGGCGATGCTCTTCATGGGCTTCACCTCGAGCCACAAGGACGGGCTGGCCGGGGGCAACCTGCCGAGCTTCGAGACGCTGCCCGGCTACACCAACGTCACGGCCGACGACTACTTCGCCGGGGGCACCGCGATGCACCTGTCGCACATCGGGATCGAGCTGGACCGGTGGTACGAGCTCACTCACAAGGACCGGCTCGCTCGGGTGTTCCATCCGCGGCGCACCGAAGGGCCCGACGTGCTCTCGCCCGACCAGTCGCCGGCAACGGTCACCTTCGAGGAGCAGCGCGACAAGGACGCCGAGACAGGAGTGCTCGGCCACAACGAGCAGATGCAGTTCCTGTCGCGGCTCAAGGAGGACACGACGACGGCCTATGGCGAGAAGCTGCCGCGCGGCACCGTCATGTTCCTGCGCCAGGACTTCAACACCGTGGAGAACCCGTTCGGCTTCTCGACCGACGAGCCGATGAGCTCACGCCCCCGGGCGGGCGTGCACTTCATCGGCTTCGGCCCGTCGTCACAGCATTTCGAGCTGATGCGCCTCGAGATGGACAGCATCCACCACCAGGACCGCTACCACCTCGCCGACGACGACATCGGGTTCACCGGCTTCCTCGACACGACGCACCGGCAGAACCTCATGCTCCCGCCCCGGGCACACCGGTCCATGCCGCTCGGCGAGCTGGTCTGAGCCCGTCCGCCGACGTTGCGGTCACGGGGTGGTGAGGTAGCGGCGCAGCGTCCGGTGCCACCGGTTCGCCCGGACGCCGGTCGTCAGCGCGACGCCGGCACAGTACTTGCTGACCAGGACGTCCCGCTGGCCGCAGGATCGCAGCAGCCGATCAGCGGCGCTGCGCCCCGCTTCCGACTTCGTCTCGAGCAGCACCCGACCCGGTGGGATGACAACCGTGCCGTCGCCCGGGCCTTCGAACTCCAGGTCGGCGTCGCAGGTGATCCGCAGCCCACCTGCGGCGTGCACGAGCGTCATGCGCCGGTAGCGGCTGCGCAGCACCGGCCGCAGGTCCTCGACCTGGGGGCGGCCGGCGAGATGGCTGCCCACGAACTCACGCCCGCCGGAGTGGATCCGCAGCAGGTCCTCGCGCTGCCAGTCCAGCCGGTGCTTGACCGTCTCGCCGCGCCCGCCCTTGGCCTTGACCTCGAGCATCGTCAGGCCGGAGTCGGCGTAGAGCCGCGTGCGCACCTTGTGCCGGATCCGACGACCCTGCGCGTGGTCGCGGAAGAGGCGCAGGTCGGGCGTGTCGAAGTAGATCGACTCGTAGCCGAAGACCCGCCGGCCGTCGATCTCGAGGACGCGCAGGTCGGGGCCGAGCGTCTCGACGAGCACGTCGAGAACCGAGAGCGGGACGAGGTACTTCTGGTCGACGCGGGTCTGCAGGTCCGACCCCTCGGCGAGCTCGGCGAGGGTGATCGGTTCAAGGTCGGCACCGAGCCGCGCCAGATGGTGGCGGTCGGCGGGCGGGTTGCCCGACCCGGCCGGACCTGTCCCCCGAGCCCGGGGGGGCGGAGCCGTCAGCGTGCTCATGACGCCACCAGGGACGGCACCTGCACCGGGGTGTGCCGCGGCTGCATCCCGTCGACCGGGACGTAGACGACCTCGAGGACGGTCACGTCGCGCACGAGGTCGACCTCGCGGACGTCGAGGCGCTGGACGCGCCCACCGACCGTGAATGCGACCGTGCTCTCGAGCTCGGCCGGATCGAGGATCGCGGTGTCGAGGGTAAGGGTGAGGGTGTGCGACCGACGCGCCCAGCGAGGGTGGTCCGCGACGACGACGACCGTGAGCAGCAGCACCGAGAAGGCCGGGGTCGCCCACCACGCGATCGGGGCGAGACCTGCGATGAGGCCGAGCGCGAGCGCCGAGAAGTAGTAGGCGACCTCGGCCTGGCTGATCGGGTCGGAGCGGAGCCGGATGATCGACAGGACGCCGAAGAGCCCGAGGCCGAGTCCGACGCCCGCCTGGGCCGAGCCGAGCGCGGTGGCGACGGCGAGGACCCCGACGTTGAGGGCGAGGTAGGCGAACATGAGGTCCCGGCGGCGGTGGCGGCGGTAGTAGAGGCCGACCGCCAGCACGGTCGCGGCGATCAGATCGGTGAGGATGGCAATGGTCATCGTCGTCATGGGGTGTCTCCTTTGCTGTCTGAGGACCACTCTGGCGGCCGCTCGTGGGATGCCGATGAGGCCTCGATGAGAGGACTCTCATCGATTCGAGGGCTGGCGTCCGGCCCGGTTTCGGGCACAGTAGAGTCATGCGGCACCTGCGCGTCACGCTCTCGATCCTGCTGGTCGTGCCGGTGGCCGCTGCCGTCATCTGGGTCCTGGCCAGCCTGCTCGTCCGGCCCAGCACGCCCGATCTCGGGCCCGCTGTCCTGGTCCAGCCGACGGTTCCTGCGACGCCCAGCACCCGGCCCACCACATCTGCCCCGCCGACGGCACCTGCGCGGCCGTCGACCGGGACCGCCACTGCGAAACCGGCTGCGCCGCCCAGCAGAGCGCCACAGCCTGCCAAGCCGCCCAGGCAGGCGCCGGGAGCGGTCCCCGCCAACCCGACGATCGCCTGCCCGGCGGGTCAGGACAGTGATCCGGACGACGACGCGGACGACGTCGACGACGACCCGTGCGACGACTGACGAGCGCCACCCGCGGACGAGAGCCCGCGCCACGCAGCACCCGAGCCCGCCTCGTCGGGCTGATGAGCCTGGCACTGGCGCTGGCCCTCGCCGGGTTGGTCGCCCTGGTCAGCGCGGTCCTCTTCTCCCGAGCCGACGCCACCCTCGCCGATGAGCTCACCCACGAGGCGGCGAAGCTGCGCACCTACGCGGCGTCGGCGCTCGACCCCGCAACGGGCAAGCCCTACGAGGACGTCGACGCCTTCCTCGCGGCGTTCCTGCGGACCAATGTCCCGGACTTCGACGAGACGTTCTTCTCGGTAGTCGACGGGGCGGCGGCCCAGCGCAGCCCCTTCCCCCCACCCACTCGGCTCGACCTGGATCCGGCCATCGTCGAGTGGGCTGCCGCCGCACACGAGCCCGGGACCCGGGTGGTGCCCACCGCGGTCGGGCCGGTCCACCTCGCAGCGATCCCGGTGCAGGTCGAGGCCGACCCCCGCGAGGCGGCGCTCGTCATCGGGGTCTTCGCTCGCGGAGAACGCCAGACCGCCCGCGACACCACCGTGCTCCTCGCCCTGTCGGCCGGGGCTGCCCTGCTCCTCGCGTCGGGGGCGAGCTGGTTCGTCGCCGGCCGGATCCTCGCACCGATCCGGCTCGTCCGGAGCACCGCTCAGCAGATCAGCGAGTCCGACCTCAGCCGTCGCATCGACGTACGAGGAGACGACGACGTCGCGGCGCTTGCCCGGACGTTCAACTCGATGCTCGACCGGCTCGAGGCCGCGTTCACCGGACAGCGCGCGTTCCTGCACGACATCGGGCACGAGCTGCGCACGCCACTGACCATCGTGCGCGGCCACCTGGAGCTCATGAGCGACGACCCGGATGAGCTCGAGGAGACCCGAGGGCTCGTCCTCGACGAGATCGACCGGATGCACCGGCTCGTCGACGACCTGACGACCCTTGCCGCGTCGGAGGAACCTGGCTTCGTGCGGCTCGGCCTGGTCGACGCAGCCCATCTCACCATCGAGGTCGTTGCGAAGGCCCGGCCCCTCGGCGATCGACGCTGGCTCGTCGACCACCTGGCCGAGACCGACTTTCCCGGCGACGAGCACCGGCTGACCCAAGCGCTCATGCAGCTGATCGCCAACGCCATGAAGCACACGTCCGACGGCCAGACCATCGCCGTCGGATCGTCCGTCGCCGGTGACCGCATCCGGCTGTGGGTTCGAGACGAAGGGACCGGCGTGCCTCGAGAGGAGATGTCCCGAATCTTCGAGCGGCATACGCGCGGGGCCGGGGAGTCCGGCCGGTCAGGCAGCGGGCTTGGGCTGGCGATCGTCACGTCCATAGCGCAGGGCCACAATGGCCGGGTGGAGCTGACCAGCGCGCCGGGCGCGGGAGCGACCTTCACCCTCGAGCTGCCACTCGGTGCGGTCGCAACCTACCCGCGCCTCGCGCTACCGACCCAGCCGGCTCCGGCCGTGACCCAGCCACTTCCCGTGGAAGACTCGCGGGCCGAGCACAGGCAGGAGCAGCCATGAACCGGATTCTCATCGCCGAGGACGAGCAGCGCATCGCGGCGTTCCTCGACAAGGGCCTGCGGCGCAACGGCTTCACGACCGAGATCGCGAATGACGGGTCAGCCGCCTATGCCTTGGCGAGCAGCGGCGCGTTCGACCTGCTCATCCTCGACATCGGTCTGCCCGAGGTCGACGGGTTCTCGGTGCTGCGCCGGCTCCGGGGGGAGCACCACGAGATCCCGGTCATCATCCTCACCGCTCGTGGCGAGGTCGACGACACCGTCGCGGGCCTCGATGCAGGGGCGGATGACTACATGCGCAAGCCGTTCGCCTTCGACGAGCTGCTCGCCCGCATCCGGCTGCGGCTGCGCAGCACCGCCAAGCCGGAGGAGATCGTGCTGCGCAGCGGGGACCTCACCCTCGACCTGCGCACCCGCCGCGCGGCGACGGGTGGTCGGCAGGTCGAGCTCACCGCCCGGGAGTTCGGGCTGCTCGAGACCTTCCTGCGCCACCCGGACCAGGTGCTGACCCGGGAGCAGCTGCTCAGCCGGGTGTGGGGCTTCCACTTCGACCCGGGCTCCAACGTCGTCGACGTCTACGTCCGCTACCTGCGCGGCAAACTCGGGGACGACCGGATCGAGACCGTCCGCGGCATCGGCTACCGCCTGGTGCCCTGACCTCGCCGCGCCCGATGCACGAGAAGCCCCGTCACGATGTCTCGTGACGGGGCTTCGTCAGCGTCCTAGATGTGGAACAGCGAGTCGCGGTCGACCATGTCGTAGCGGCTGATGACCTCGCCGATCCATGCGATGAACTCACTCAATGTAGGTGGCCTCCTGGTGCCAGTTGCGGTTGCTCTCCGAGCACGCCATCGGGCACGAGACGAGAATGCGGCTGCGCCGCCTCACCCGGCACAGCGCACAACCCGTGGAGAGTATTCCCGACCCGGACGTCGACCCGGGCGCTCAGCCCGCGACGCGCGCACCGCTCAGGGTGAGATGTGGTCGAGGTGCCGACCCCGCGTGTACGGGGCGAACTGGACGAGGATCGCTGATACGACGAGGAATCCGGAGATGAACAGCAGGGCCCAGACCACCGGCAGATGCGGCAGGATCGGGGCGATCACGAGCACGCCGATGCCGCCACCGATGTGGCCGACCCCGTCGACGATGGCGAAGCCGGTCGTGCGGGCGCGGGTCGGGAAGGACTCCGCCGTGAGCGCGTAGGTGGGCGAGACCCACAGGTTGAACCCGGCGAAGATGATGATGGCACCGATGAAGGACTGCCAGACGCGGGTGCCGGCATAGGCGACGATGAGCGCACCGATGATCGTCGTGAGTGCACCGATCGGCAACCAGGCACGACGGGGGAGCCGCTCGACATAGGCGCTCATGATGAGCGCCTCCGCGACGAAGCCGAAGGTCCCGACGGCGGCGGCCGAGAAGCCGGCGTGGTAGCCCCACTTCTCGCGCAGGAAGCCGACCATCGTGGAGATGTTCGGCTTGAGCAGGCCGGTGCCGAGCGCGACGAGGGCGATGCCGAGCCACGCGGTGGCGGTCGCCGGAACCGCGAGGCTGAGGTGGCCCGCCATGATGACGACCCGTCCGTAGAGGGTCGAGCGGCGAGCGGCGATGAGCCGGTCTGCCGCGTAGCCGCCGACGACGGAAAGCAGGTAGACGGACGCCCCGTGGATCGTGTGCGACGGAAGCCGACATGCACGAAGGAGAGGATGGAAGAAGGAGAGGACCTCCCCCTCCTCTCCACTTCTAATCTATAGCGCACCGGGGGTCTTGCGGCAAGACCCCCTGGTTGTCTCAGAATTGCCGGTCTGGCCTCCCTCTGCACGATCGGAAGTGCTGCCATGACTGCGCTGCCCACCACTGCGTTCGACCTGCCCGACCGCCTCACCGCCAAGACCGAGCCTGCTCTCATCGGTGCGGACGAGACCCATTTCGCTGCTCTCGCAGAGTGTCTCGACCGGACGATCGCGGGCCTCACCGACCGTCTGGCCGTCGCGCGCCGGGCCCCGACCGGGTCGGGCCAGCGGGCCCTGGACCGCGACCAGGAGGTGCACCGGCTCAGCGCCCGTCTGCGGGTGCTGCGTCGCTACGGCCTCGACCTGTGTCTCGGGCACATGGTCTTGGCCGACGAGCCCAAACCTGTCTACGTGGGGCGGATCGGCCTGCGGGACAACGAGGGACACACGCTGCTGCTCGACTGGCGCACCCCGGCGGCCGGGCCGTTCTTCGGCGCGACCCACGGCAACCCGATGGGCCTGGCCCGGCGCCGACGGTACCGCTGGACCGGCGGGCGGGTCAGCGACTACTGGGACGAGGTCTTCACCGCTGAAGGGCTGGAGGGGCGTGCCGCGCTCGACGACCAGTCGGCCTTCATCGCGAGCCTCGGCGGCCACCGGTCGGCGCGGATGCGTGACGTGCTCGCCACGATCCAGTCCGACCAGGACGCCATCATCCGCGCAGGGTCGCGCGGCGCGCTCGTGGTCGACGGCGGGCCCGGGACAGGCAAGACGGTCGTCGCGCTGCACCGGGCGGCATACCTGTTGTACTCCGACCCACGCCTCGGCCATCACCGCGGCGACGTCCTTGTCGTCGGCCCACACCAGCCCTATCTGGCCTATGTGGGTGACGTGCTGCCCGGCCTCGGCGAGGAGGGCGTGCAGACCTGCACGCTGCGCGACCTCGTGTCCGAGGGAGTCTCGGCCGGCATCGAGGCCGACCCGGAGGTGGCGCGCCTGAAGGCGAGCGCCGAGATGGTCACGGCGATCGAGCCGGCGGCCCGGCTCTACGAGGAACCGCCGACCGACGGGATGGCGATCGAGACCGACTGGTCCTCGGTGTGGGTCAGCCCGGAGGACTGGGCCGATGCGTTCCGCGCACCCGCGCCGGGCACCCCACACAACGAGGCCCGCGACGACATCCGGGACGAGCTGCTCGCGATCCTGGTCGACAGGCACGAGGCGGATGACGTCCCGCCCGAACGGGTCCGGGCCTGCCTAGTGCGCAACGAGGAGCTGAGCGTCGCCCTCAACCGGGCGTGGCCGATCCTCGAGGCGACCGACCTCGTCGGTGACCTCTGGTCGGTGCCCGCGTACCTGCACAGGTGCGCTCCGTGGCTGTCTCGTGACGAGGTCCGGTTGCTGCAGCGGGCCGACCCCCAAGCCTGGACGCTCTGCGACCTGCCCCTGCTCGACGCCGCCCGGCAGCGACTCGGGGACCCCGAGGCCTCGAGGCGTCGGCGCCGACAGGAGGCGGCCCTCGCCGCGGAACGGGAGGAGATGGACCGGGTCGTCGAGCACCTCGTCGCCACCGACGACTCGGAGATGCACGTCATGTCCATGCTGCGCGGCGCGGACCTGCAGGACGCATTGGTGGGGGACGCCACGCTGCTGCGGCCCGAACCGGACCTGCTGGCAGGCCCGTTCGCCCACATCGTCGTCGACGAGGCCCAGGAGCTCACCGACGCGGAGTGGCAGATGGTGCTCTCGCGTTGCCCATCGCGCAGCCTCACCATCGTCGGCGACCGGGCCCAGGCCCGACATGGGTTCACCGAGACGTGGGAGCAGCGGCTCGAGCGGATCGGGCTGGACAGAGTCACCCTCGCCACCCTCGGCATCAACTATCGCACGCCGGCCGCGGTCATGGCGGCGGCCGAACCGGTCATCCGGGCCGCGATCCCGGATGCGAACGTGCCCACCTCGATTCGCGAGAACGGCGTCCCGGTCCGGCACGGGTGCGCCGCGGAGCGGGACGGCATCCTCGCGGCCTGGCTCGAGACCCACGCCGAGGGGGTCGCCTGCGTCATCGGCGACCCCACGTTCCGGGCCACGTCATGGGTGCGGTCGCTGACGGCTGAGCTGGCCAAGGGACTCGAGTTCGACCTCGTCGTGCTGCTCGACCCCGAGTCCTTCGGCACGGGCATCGAGGGGGCGGTCGACCGCTATGTCGCGATGACCCGGGCCACCGGCCAGCTGGTCGTCCTCGGGCCATCCCCGGGCTGACCGTCAGCTCGTGCCGGGTAGCACGGTGCCGTGTACGTACGGACACAACAAGTCCGCCCTGCCCGCTCCGCCTACGCACGAGCGGCTGTTCCCGTCGGGACTTGTTGTGTTCTTGCGTACGCACCTGCGACTGCCCACACGTTGCCCGATGACTCTCGGCCTGCATCTTTCAGACTGAACAGACTGTGCAATAAAGATTGTGTCCGTTGCACAGTTTGCCTATCACGCCTACCGTAGGTTTATGCAGACAACAGCAACCGTCCCGGCCCCTGCCCGCCGCGACGCGACCGGGTGGGCGCCATGGACGCCGCTGCCCGCCGTCCCCGACGCCGAGCTGCTCGAGCTCTACCGCCTCATGACGGCGGTCCGGCACCTCGACGTGTCGGCGATCGCCTGGCAGCGCCAGGGCATCCTGCCCGCGTATGCCCCCGAACTCGGTCAGGAGGCCGCACAGGTCGGCTCGGTCCTCGCCCTCGACCTGACCCGTGACTTCGTCTTCCCGACCTACCGCGAGATGGGCGTCGCCCGAGCCGCCGGTGTCGACATGGTCGAGTACATGTCGAGCCACCTGGCCACCTGGCACGGCGGCCTCTGGGACGCCGCGAGCACCCATGTGGCCCCGCTTCAGGCGGTCGTCGCCGGGTCGGTCCTGCACGCGGTCGGCTGGGCGCACGGACAGACGCTCCGCGCCCGTGCAGCAGCCGATGCCACGAGCGGGTCGCCGGTATGCGATCTCGGCGTCGCGATCACCTACCTCGGTGACGGCGCTTCGAGCCAGGGCGACGTGCACGAGGCGATGAACTTCGCCGCCGTCTTCAGGGCTCCCGTCGTGTTCTTCGTCCAGAACAACGGCTGGGCGATCTCCGTCCCGACCGAGCAGCAGGTGGCCGGCGGCAGCGTCGCGGCACGGGGCGCGGGCTACCGCATCCCGGCCCTGCAGGTCGACGGCAACGACGCCGAGGCGGTGCTCACGGCGACCCGGCGCGCGGTCGCCCACGCCCGCAGCGGTCACGGCCCGGTCATCGTCGAGGCGATGACCTACCGCCGCGGGCCGCACTCGACGTCCGACGACCCGGGCCGCTATCGCACCCTCGAGCAGGAACGAGCCGACGCCGGCGCCGACCCGGTCGTGAGCCTGCGTCAGCGGCTGATCGCCGAAGACATCTGCGACACCGCCACGCTCGACGCGGCCGACACCGCGGCAGCCGCCGAGGCGGAGACCGTCCGCACCGGCCTGCTGGCACTGGGCCCACGCCCCGGCGCTGAGATGTTCGACCTCGTCTTCGCCGAGCCCACCGACGAGCTGACGCGACAGAAGGCCGCCTGGCGAGAGGAGTCCGAGCATGCCTGAGACCCTGACCCCAGACGCGATGACCCCAGACGCGATGACCCCAGACGCGATGACACCAGACACAGTG
>NZ_JAKDLO010000196.1 GCF_030452765.1 Intrasporangium sp. | reverse complement strand
CCGGCCCCGGCCGCGAGCGAGGCAGACGGTGGAGACGCGGCTGCCTACGTGACACCACTGGTTCGCAAGCTCGCAACCCAGCACAACGTCGACCTCTCCGCTCTGGCGGGTACCGGAGTCGGAGGGCGGATCCGCAAGCAGGACGTCCTCGACGCGGCCGAGGCCGCGAGACAGCCGGCAGCCCAGCCCGCCATCCCGACGCCCGCGGCCCCATCGCCGGGCGCACCGCCCGCGGCGCCG
The DNA here is from genome assembly GCF_030452765.1 of Intrasporangium sp. GTDB lineage: Bacteria > Actinomycetota > Actinomycetes > Actinomycetales > Dermatophilaceae > Intrasporangium_A. The sequence goes on along the minus strand of NZ_JAKDLO010000196.1, from coordinate 7,636 downwards.
ACATCGGTCCAGGTCTCGCCGAAGCGCGGCACCCAGGAGAAGATGACGCGCCTACGCAAGGTCATCGCCCAGCGCATGGTCGAGTCCCTCCAGGTCTCGGCTCAGCTGACCACGGTGGTCGAGGTCGACCTGACGAAGATCGCCCGCATCCGTGACCGGGCCAAGGAGGACTTCGAGGCCCGCGAGGGCACCAAGCTGAGCTACCTGCCCTTCCTGGCACTGGCCACCTGCGAGGCGCTCAAGGAGCACCCCAACCTCAACGCCAGTGTCGAGGGCGACCATATCGTTTACCACGGAGCGGAGCACCTGTCCATCGCGGTCGACACCGACAAAGGCCTCATCGTCCCGGTCGTGAAGAACGCCGGCGACCTCAACATCGGGGGCCTGGCCCGGGCCATCGCCGACGTGGCCGAACGCACCCGCACCAACAGGATCACCCCCGATGACCTGTCCGGCGGTACCTTCACCATCACGAACACCGGCAGCCGCGGCGCGCTGTTCGACACGCCGATCATCAACCAGCCGCAGGTCGGGATCCTCGGCACCGGTGCCATCGTCAAGCGGCCGGTCGTCGTCGGGGACGCCATGGGCGGCGAGACGATCGCGATCCGCTCGATGATGTACCTCGCCCTGTCCTACGACCACCGGGTCGTCGACGGAGCCGATGCGGCCCGGTTCCTCGCCACGATGAAGGCCCGCCTGGAGGACGGCCACTTCGATGTGTGAGGCGTGACAGCGACATGAGCAAGCGCGTCGCCGTCGCCGGGTCCTCCGGCCTCATCGGCGGCGCGCTGTGCCGTCACCTGCTCGGCCGCGGCGACCAGATCGTCCGGCTGGTCCGCCGGCCTGCCGCCGCCCCCGACGAAGTGCGGTGGAGCCCGTCGTCGGGTTACCTCCCGCCGGACGCCCTGGCGGGCGTCGATGCCCTCGTCAACCTCGCCGGGATAGGGATCAACGCCCGTCGCTGGACCGGGGCACACAAGGCGGCGATCGAGCGTTCCCGGGTCGATGCGACCGGCGCGGTCGCACAGACCCTGGCGCGGCTGCAGGAGCGGATGCAACGCCCGGTCCGGCTCGTCAACGCCTCGGCCGTCGGCTTCTACGGTGACCGGGGCGACGAAGTGCTCACCGAGGCGAGCCACGGCGGCGCGGACTTCCTCTCCGGGGTCGTCGCCCGTTGGGAGGATGCGACACGACCCGCCACTGCCGCCGGGGTCCCGGTGGCGGTGATCCGAAGCGGCTTGGTCATGACACCCGACGGCGGCGCGTTCCGACCGCTGCTGCGCCTGACTCGACTCGGGCTCGCCGGACCGCTCGGCTCCGGCCGGCAGTGGTGGCCATGGATCACCCTGGTCGACGAGGTGCGCGCCATCACCCACCTGCTCGACCACCCCGAGCTGACCGGCCCGGTCAACGCGGCAGCCCCTGAGCCGCACCGACAGCAGGAGATCGCCCAGGCACTCGCCGGCGCACTGCACCGGATCGCGCTCGTGCCCGCGCCTCGTCCTGCCCTGCGCCTGGTCATCGGGGAGTTCGCCGACCGGATCCTGGACAGCCAGCTCGTCGAGCCGCAGCAGTTGCTCGCGAGCGGCTTCACGTTCGAGCATCCAGACCTCGCGTCGGCCGTCACGTGGCTCGCGGATCGGTGATCGACTCGATCCGCCAGCCGGCGTCGGTGCGGATCAGGTGGAAGTCGAGGGGGCGTCCCTCATCGGCACCCTTCGAGACGGCTCGACCCTGCCTGTCGACGAGGTCATACGGCGCTACCGCGACACTAGCGCGAACGACGGTGCGCGTCGCGGAGCGGTCGAGGAAGTCCGCCTCCACGACCCTCATCCGCAGGCCTGAGTAGCGCTGGTGGGCGCTGCGCAGGTCGGCGATGACGGCCGCGTCGGCCCGCCAGGACGGCGACTGCGGTCGATGAACGTCGGCGAGCGAGCCCTGTTCCCGGGCGACGAGCGCCGCGACCCGCCGGTCGGTGAGACCCTGGAGAAGCGCGCGGGCGTCCGGCTGGCTCGGTCGCGCTGACGGTGGTGACGACGTGTGGTCGGGCGCCGGGGCGAGCACGCTGCTGCGTGGCGCTGTGGTGCTGGACACGGGAGGCCCCCCTGCCGGGACGGGATCGGATGAGGCCCGTGCTCCTGGGACGAGGCCCAGGTGGGTGAGCCAGCCGAGCGCGACAGCCAGGCCCGCAACGGCGGCGACCACGGCCAGGCGAGGCCACCACCGGGGCGGCTCGATGCGAACCCGCCTGAACCACGGCCCGGCCGGCTCGGTCGTCGGCGCGGCCTGCGCGGCCGCTTCGGCCCGGATCCGGTGCGTCAGCGCCGCCGCCGCGTCAGCACCGACGACGACCTCGACCGGCTCGGCCCCGACCGCCCCGTAGAAGAGCGTCGGCAGGGCGTCGGAGGCCGGGCGGGCCTCCGGGTCCGGGTCGATGCACCGACGCACCACCTCGGCAAGCTCGGCACCGACATGGCTGCGGACCGTCTCGTCGGACAGCCGCATGAAGGTGTCGGGAGCACCGTTGCCGGTGAGGCAGTACCAGGCAAGCGCCCCGAGCGAGAAGACGTCACTCGCCTCGGTGGGCCGGCCCCCGGAGCGCACCTCCGGGGCGGTGAAGCCGGCTGTCCCGACGACCGCGCCTGCTCCCGCGCCGGCCAGTCGTGCGGCGCCGAGGTCTGCCAGCAGTGGCCGGCCGTCGGCGGTGAGCATGACGTTGCCCGGCGAGACGTCGCAATGGGTGCCACCTGCCGCATGCAGGCAGCCGATGGCCTGCGCGATCGGGGTCAGAACGGTAACCGCCTCCCCGGGCCGCAGGTGCCCGCGGCTCGCGACGAGCGATGCCAGGGTCGTACCGACGACCAGATCGAAGACGTGGGCCACTCGCCCGTCCGCGAGGGGGACGACATCGCGCAGTGCCACGATGTGCTCGTGGCGCACCGCCATGAGCACGTGCCGCTCGATCTCGGCCTCGCGCACGGCTACTGGATCGACGTCGGTGCGGGGCACCTTGACCGCAACCGGCCGGCCGGTCGCGTCGACCGCTGACCAGACGACGCTGGTGGAGCCCGAGCCGATGACGTGAAGCAGGTCGTGCCCCGGCACCACGGGGCGGTCGGTGCTGTCCTCGTCCACGCCACCATCGTGGCAAATCGACGGTCGTGACGTCTTCCGTCATCCACAGCCTGCCGAGACCGGTCCGTCCTCCGGGTGGCTCTGGCACACCCTCCAGCACCCCAGGGCGGCCCGGACCGCTGGCGTACCCTGAGCGCCATGCGTTTCGTGCACCTCGGCCTCGGCCCCGACTTCGTCGACTACCAGCGGGCCTGGGAGATCCAGCGACGGACACACGCCAAGGTCGTCAGCGGCGACGAGCCCGACACCGTGTACCTGCTCGAGCATGCGCCGGTGTACACGGCGGGCAAGCGCACCGAGCCCCACGAGCGGCCCAAGGACGGCACCCCGGTCATCGACGTCGACCGGGGCGGCAAGATCACCTGGCACGGACCGGGCCAGATCACCGGCTACCCCATCATCCGGCTGCCCGCGCCCATCGACGTCATCGGCTACGTCCGTGCGCTCGAGGAGATGATGATCCGGGTCTGCGCCGACTTCGGGGTCACGGCGGGCCGGTCCGAGGGCCAGAGCGGCACCTGGATCGCCGCCGACGACCGCGGCCCTCGACGCAAGATCGGGGCTATCGGCATCCGGGTGAGCCGTCAGGTGGCGATGCACGGCTTCGCCTTCAACTGCGACCCGGACCTGTCCTGGGGCGAGGTCATCGTCCCCTGCGGCATCGTCGGTGCCGGGGTCACGTCGCTGTCCTACGAGCTCGAGCGTGACGTGCCGGTCACCGAGGTGCTCCCCCATGTCGAGAAGCACCTCGCAGACATTCTGCCGAGCCTCCGACCGAGTCGGCGCGTCCCTGCCTGACCGAGGCTGGGCGCCACTACGCTGCCGTCATCACCGTCAGAGCGGGGGGCCATGGATGCCGCTGTCAGCACCGTCGGGCTGCGCAAGACCTACCGCCACCGGGGCAGAAGGCAGGTGGCCGTCGAGCGGCTCGACCTGACCGTGCCCGCCGGCGGCGTGCACGGCTTCCTGGGGCCCAACGGCTCGGGCAAGACGACGACGATCCGGATGCTGCTCGGCCTCATCCGCCCGGACTCTGGCCAGGCGTGGATCTTCGGGCAGCGGGTCCCCGACGACCTGCCCGCCGTGATCGACCGCGTCGGGGCGATCGTCGAGTCGCCGAAGTTCTTCCCCGCCTTCACCGGCCGACAGAACCTACGCCTGCTCGCCGATGTGATCGGCACCCAACGGGTGCGTATCGACGAGGTGCTCGAGGCGACTCACCTGCGCGAGCGCGCCGACGACGGCTACGCCGGCTACTCCCTCGGGATGAAGCAGCGCCTCGCCATCGCGGCGACGCTGCTCAAGGACCCGGACCTGCTCATCTTCGACGAGCCGACCAACGGCCTCGACCCAGCGGGTATCCGCGAGATCCGGGACACGATGCGAGCCCTCGGCGACCGGGGCAAGACGGTTCTCGTCAGCTCACATATCCTCGCCGAGGTCGAGCAGATCGCCGACACAGTCTCGATCATCGGCCGGGGTGAGCTGCTGGCAGAGGGCCGGGTCGCGGACCTGCTCGGTGCAGGCACCCAGTTCCGGGTCGGGGTCGCCAGCCCGGATCGCGCTGCCGAGGTGTTGCGCGAGCGCGGACTGCCGACCGAGGCCGACGGAGCGTTCCTGCGGGTCACCACCGACGACGGCGAGCTGATCTGCCGCACCCTCGCCGCACACGACCTGTTCGTCCACCAGCTGACCCCGCTGCGACCCGACCTCGAGGCGACGTTCCTGCGCCTGACGAGCACGAGCGGCCTCGACGCGGGTCAGTCCGCAGGCGTCCCAGCCGGCGCGGGACTCGACGACACGACGGGTGGTGCCCCATGACCGCCGGCCTGACCACCACCGGGGCCAGCCCCACGGGGACATCTGCGGCAAGACTGGTCGCCGTCGAGCTGCGTCGCCTGTGGTGGCGCCGCCTGACGAAGGCCCTCCTCGTCCTGGCTGTCCTCTTCACCGGGATGACGGTCTACGGCACCTACCAGGCGACCTCCTCGGCGAACCTCGAACAGCAGCTCAGGGACTACCAGCAGACCTCGGCACAGTTCCCCGAGATGCTCAGGGACTGTCAGCGGGCCCAGGCAGAGGCACGCCAGAGCGGCGATGCCGACGCCGACCTCGGTTGTTCCGAGATGACCCCACCGACACCGCAGGACCTCGGGCTCGAGTCGCCGCAGGCCGGAGCGCTCACGGTGAGCCTGTCGGCGACCAACGCGGCCCTCTACGCCTTCCTCGCGCTCGTCCTCGGAGCGAGCTTCGTCGGCGCTGAGTTCTCCTCCGGGTCGCTCGGCACGTGGCTCACCTTCGAGCCGCGCCGGCATCGCGTCGCAGCGAGCAAGCTGGTTGCAGCAGCGGCCGGGGGCGCCGCCATCGCGGCCCTCGGTCTCGCGCTGACCGTTCTCGGTGCCTGGGTGGTCAGCCAGGTCAACAGACCCGACCCGGCCCTGCAGCTGCCCACCGCAACCGGTCCGGGTGACTCGGTCACCCAGATGCTCCTGCGCTGTCTGCTTGTCGGTGTCATCGCCGCAGTGGCCGGGGTGGCTCTCGCACTCCTGGTACGCAACACCGGGGCGGTCGTGGCCATCGTGCTCGGCTACAGCATCGTCGTCGAGGGCATCATTGCGCAGGGTCTCGGTCGCGGGGGGCTCGTCCCGTGGCTTCCGCTGAAGAACCTCGAGGCGTTCATCCAGCGCGGCACGACCTACTTCACCGAGCAGTGCACCGCCGAGGGCTGCCAGTCCCAGCAGATGACCCTCAGCTACACCCACGGCTGGGTCTACCTGTCGGTCTTCATGGCCGCCCTCGTCGCGGTCGCGCTCTGGCTCTTCCGCCGCCGCGACGTGAGCTAGGCAGGGCGACCTGCACACCCGCGAACGGACCGTTCGAGGATGGGCGGGGTGAGCGGCATCCCGCGTAGGCTGTCCAGGAGCACCGCCGCCACTTCGAGGAGATCACGTGTCCGTCGCACCCGAGGGCCGCCGACTGCTGCGCGTCGAGGCCCGCAACGCCGAGACGCCGATCGAGCGCAAGCCGGCGTGGATCCGCGCCACCGCGTCGATGGGACCGGCCTACACCGAGCTTCAGTCGATGGTGAAGTCCGAGGGCCTGCACACCGTGTGCCAGGAGGCCGGGTGCCCGAACATCTTCGAGTGCTGGGAGGACCGCGAGGCGACCTTCCTCATCGGCGGTGACGTGTGCACCCGTCGCTGCGACTTCTGCGACATCGCGACCGGGCGACCCACGTCGCTAGACCGTGACGAACCGCGGCGGGTCGCCGAGTCGGTGCGCCGGATGGGGCTGCGTTACTCGACGGTGACCGGCGTCGCCCGGGACGACCAGCCGGACGGTGCGGCGAGCCTCTACGCCGAGACGATCCGGCAGATCCACCTGCTCAACCCCAGCACCGGCGTCGAGATCCTGCCCCCTGACTTCGGTGCTCGGCCCGAGCTGGTCGGGCAGGTCTTCGATGCACGCCCGGAGGTGTTCGCCCACAACCTCGAGACCGTCCCCCGGATCTTCAAGCGGATCCGCCCGGCCTTCACGTACGACACCTCTCTGCGGGTGCTGACGATGGCCCGCGAGGCCGGGCTCGTCACGAAGAGCAACCTCATCCTCGGCATGGGCGAGACCGACACCGAGATCGAGGCCGCGATCGCAGACCTCCATTCGGCGGGATGCGACATCCTGACGATCACCCAGTACCTCCGGCCCTCGAAGCTGCACCACCCGATCGACCGCTGGGTGCGGCCCGAGGAGTTCGTGCACTGGTCCGAGGTCGCCACGGAGACCGGGTTCAAGGGGGTCATGTCCGGCCCTCTGGTCCGGTCCTCGTACCGGGCCGGCCGGCTCTGGGCGACCGCGATGACCACTTGGGGCCGCCCCATCCCGGAGCACTTGGCCCATCTTGCCCAGGCGGCTCAGTCTCCTGCCCGTCAGGAGGCCTCGTCATTGGTGGCCCGGGCGAGCCGAGCCGTATCCTGAGGCGTATGGCACGGAAGACCGACGGCGGCTCGCGCTCGCCCAAAGAGAAGAAGCCCGGGCGGATCGCCCAGATCAAGCAGGTCTACCAGGTCTCGAAGCAGACCGACCCCAACATCGGGTGGTGGATGCTGCTCAGCTTCCTCGCCGTGGTCGCGGTCTTCCTCATCGTCGGCTTCTTCCTGAAGAGCCCGGTCTTCCTCGGGATCACCGGTGTCCTCTTCGGGATCCTCGCCGCGACGATCGTGATGAGCCGCCGCGCGGAACGGGCGGCCTATCGCTCGATAGAGGGCCAGGCCGGCGCGGCCGGCGCGGCACTCACCTCGATCCGCAAGGGCTGGTACACCGACCGTGAGCCGGTCGCGGCCGACGTCGCCCGGCCTGGCGACGTCAACTCCGCAGCCATGGTCTACCGGGCCCTCGGCCGACCCGGCGTCGTCCTGGTCGGCGAGGGCCGCGGCCCCCCGGCCCCCAACAAGGACGCCCAGGAGAAGAAAGCCGACGCGCCCGTGGCCCCGGCTGGACC
>NZ_JAKDLO010000195.1 GCF_030452765.1 Intrasporangium sp. | reverse complement strand
CTAGGCACGCCCCGCCCGGGCCGCCGCATACGGAGGCAGCGGTGAAAAGGAAGAAGTTCGGACTGCTGGCGGCGGGACTGGCCAGCACGGTGGCGCTGACCACCTTGCCGTCGGTCACGGCGGCCGCAGTGGACGAGGTCAACAGCCACAAGCTCCGCGAGGCGGTGACCGTCAGCGGCATCCTGGGACACGAAAGGGTGCTCCAGCGGATCGCCAACGAACACGACGGCACCCGCGCATCGGGCACGTCGGGGTATGACGCGTCCGCCCAGTACGTCAAGCGGACCCTGCGCCGGGCCGGCTACCGGGTCTATGAGCAGAAGTTCACGTTCCCGTTCTTCCGGGAGCTCAGTCCGCCCGTGCTCGAGCAGGTGTCGCCCACCCCGACCGACTACGAGACCGGCACGTTCGAGTTCTCGGGCAGCGGGGATGTGACCGGCGCGCTGGTGCCGATCGACCTGACGATCCCGCCGTCGCCCGCCCCCGGCTCCACCTCCGGCTGCGAGGCGTCGGACTTCCCGGCCGCGCCCAGCGACTCGTCGGTCGCGCTGGTCCAGCGGGGCACCTGCACCTTCGAGCTGAAGGCAGCCAACGCGGAGGCCGCCGGATACGACGCGGTGATCATCTTCAACGAGGGCCAGCCGGGCCGACAGGAGCTCGTGACCGGCACCTTGGGCAGGCCGTTCGACATTCCCGTCGTCGGGTTGTCCTTCGCTGACGCCGAGTCGCTCTACGGCCAGCTGCAAGCCGGCGACGACGTGGTGCTGCACGTTGCCACCCAGACCGACACGGACCTGAACCGCCCGACCACGAACGTCTTCGCCGAGACCAGGCAGGGCAACCCGGACAAGGTGGTCGTGGTCGGCGCTCACCTCGACTCGGTCCTTGCCGGCCCGGGGATCAACGACAACGGGAGCGGCACCGCCACCGTACTGGAGATCGCCGAGCAGATGGCGAAGCTGAACATCAAGCCCCGCCAGCAGGTGCGATTCGCGTTCTGGGGGGCCGAGGAGCCTGGTCTGCTGGGCTCCGAGCACTACGTGGCGAGCCTGAACAACCGGCAGCTGCGCCGGATCTTCGCCAACCTCAACTTCGACATGGTCGGATCGCCCAACTACGTCCGCTTCGTCTACGACGGTGACGGCTCCGACACCCCGGTCGCCGGACCTCCCGGCTCGGCCCAGATCGAGGACATCTTCACCGGCTACTTCGCCGGTCAGGGCATGGCGACCGAACCGACCGCGTTCGACGGCCGCTCCGACTATGGGCCCTTCATCGCCGTCGGTATCCCGGCCGGCGGGTTGTTCAGCGGCGCCGAGGGAATAAAGACGCCGGAGGAGGCGGCGATCTTTGGTGGCACGGCCGGCGAGCCCTACGACCCGTGCTATCACCAAGCCTGCGACACCGTGAACAACCTCAGCACCGCCGCGTTGAACGAGCTCGGTGACGCGGCAGCCCACGCGGTACTCACCCTGGCCCGCACCAGGAGCGGGTTCTTCGAGGACGGCAGCCTCCGGGCGGCCAAGCAGTACGTGGCGCCGGAGTTGCCCTATCGCGGGTCACTCGCGCAGCGTTAGCAGCGTCGGCCCTTACCACTCGACCGGTGCCGGTCAGTCATCGCGACTGGCCGGTGCCGGTCTTGGACCACCGCCCAGGACGAACAACTGCGCGTGAACCTCCTGCCGTCGCGAGCCGGTCGCATAGCTCTTGGAACAGGGCATCAACGTGCGCGGCGTGAAGCGCCGCGCCGTGCTCGCTCATGCGCGGTTCAGCGACCGGCCGGTGATGAAGATGCCCCGCTGGCGAAACGCCCGCGGGCTGTCCTGCTCGGCCTCGGCTCGGGAGATCGCGGGCACGGCGGGGAACCACTCGCTGACGCAACGCGCCGGTTCGAGCGCTCAGCTGCCACAGCCCGAGTCCTCGGCCGGGTGGTGTCGGCCTGTGGCGGGGCTGGCGCGGAGTGAACTCGTGGAACTTCGCTGCGCGCGCCTTTCGCTCCGGCGGGGCGTGCTCGACGGCCTCGCGCTTAGCTGATCCTGTGTGGCGTGTTCACAGCAATTCGCGTTGGGTGGTTCAGGCGATCATGCGGCATCTGCGACGCTGTGCGCTCGCGACCCGACCTGGTGGGTTTGCGCATTGACTGTTGGGGCTGGCTGGTGCCGCGCAGAAGGCGCATCGAGAGCTCGGCTTGGCGGGTTGTAGATGGTTGGCGCGCCCGACTTGTGCAGTGCTCCTTGATGGGACTCAGCCCCGTGCTCGTCTGGCGGGGGCCATCCCTCGTCATCAGCGCACTGGACTCGGCCGCGTTGCCGAGGTGGCAGCCCCTTCGAGTGTCGGCGGTAGGACGCTCGACTCGTGGGGGTCGGCTCGGGGCTCGGGTCTAGTTCTTGTCGCGCCCGTACTCGACTCGGATCGCCTCGAGTTGCGCCCGAGTCTCGGGGGTCGCCGCGTGCCACAGGGCGTCTCGCTCACGGAAGAGCTCTTGGAGGTCGTGCCAGCGGACGCGCGCGAATTGCGTTCGTGGCCGCTGCTTCGCGGCTGGTCTCAGGCGTTCGATCCAGCCGGGCTCGTCTGCGTGGGTCATACGTTCGAGGGTAGGCCGGCACGGGGTGAGGTGCGGGTGGTTCGGGAGGACGCTTCGATCTTAGGTCGGCGCGTCCTCTTCGCTGTGCGTGCCGCGTTTCGGGTCGGACCCGCGCCCGGGCCGCGGTCTGGTCACGCCACGGCGACGATGACGCTCGACCTGTCCTCGCACCTGTTGACCGACACCTTGGACCGGGCGACGGACCTCATGGCGGCGCGTCTGGCGGAGGCGGAGACGGCGGGCACCGAGGGCGACCGGGGGTCGAGAACGCCGACGAGCCCACCCCTGAAGGTGACGGCTCGTGATGGGCTCGCAAGCCGCATCCTTCGCTTTTGGCGATGGGGTCGCAGTGGCCACGATTGCGGCCCTGACCTGCATAAACGTGTTGGTCGGGGTGACAGGATTTGAACCTGCGACCTCTTCGTCCCGAACGAAGCGCGCTACCAAGCTGCGCCACACCCCGGTGCTGCCGTCCCGTACGGGGGCAGCACGCAGGAATGCTAGCGCAGGCGCCCGACCAACTCCGAATCGGCCTCGCCGGACGGCTGACGGGCAACCAGGGTCAGCAGCGTCGCCTCGGGACGGCACGCGAGCCGTACCGGCGCGGCCGGTGACGTCCCGAGGCCGGCCGACACGTGCAGCCACGCGGCGTCGTCCGGCGCGGCCGACGACGGGGCCACCGGCGCGCCGTGGCCGTGCCCGGCCCCGACCCACCACCTTGACAGGCCCTTGACCCGGCCGGGGTCGATGTCGCAGTTCGTCACCAGCGCCCCGTACCACGGCACGCACACCTGCCCGCCGTGCGTATGTCCCGCGATCACCAGACCAGCCCCGTCGGCGACGAACGTATCGAGCACCCGCTGGTATGGCGCGTGCGTGACCCCGATCGTCAGGGTCGCCTCCGGCGACGCCGGGCCGCGCACGAGGTCGAGCCGGTCATATCTCAGGTGCGGGTCGTCGACCCCCACGAAGTCGATGCGCATGCCCTGCGCCTGCAGTGACGCCCGCCGGTTGGTCAGCTCGACCCAGCCGCGGTCCGTCAGGCCCGACACGAGCGACTCCACCGGCAGCCGCGTCGACGGGGCTCGCTCGGGTGCCGGCCCGCGATGCCACAGGTAGCGCAGCGGGTTCTTCAACGACGGCCCGAAGTAGTCGTTCGACCCGAGGACGAAGACGCCCCGCCGGTCGAGCAGCCACTCGAACGCGTCGAGCACCGCGGGCACGGCGTCATACGAGGCGAGGTTGTCACCGGTGTCGACGACGAGGTCCGGGTCGAGGCTCGCGAGCTCCTTGACCCACTTGGCCCGCCACCGCTGTCGCGGTAGCAGGTGCAGGTCCGAGATGTGCAGCACCCGCACCGGCGGGGACCCGGGCGGCAGCACCGGCACGCTCACCCGGCGCAGCCGGAACGCGTTCCGCTCGACGAGCGAGGCCCACCCGAGCACGCCGAGCCCCGCGCCGACCGTCCCGAGCGCCGCCTTCGTCACCACATGCATGGACCTATCCTTGCGTCCCGCCCGCCCCGACGAGCAACCGGGCCATGCGCCGCCACCTGCGACAATCGGCCCATGACGACGCTCAAGGAGCAGCTCCACGCAGACCTGACCGCGGCGATGCGAGCGCGGGACACGATCCGGTCCGGCTCGCTGCGGATGGCCTTGACGGCGATCACGACCGAGGAGGTCGCCGGCACGCAGCATCGCGACCTCAGCGACGACGACGTCCTCAAGGTCCTCGCCAAGGAGGCGAAGAAGCGGCGCGAGGCGTCAGCGGCATACCGTGAGGCCGGTCGCACCGAGCTGGCCGCGCAGGAGGACGCGGAGCTCGCCGTCCTCGAGACCTACCTGCCCACCCAGCTGGGCGACGCCGAGCTGGCCGCGATCGTGCGCGACGCGGTCGCAGCGTCCGGCGCGGCGGGGATGCAGCAGATGGGCCTCGCGATGAGGGCCGCCCAGCAGGCGGTCGCCGGCCGCGCCGAAGGGGGCCGCGTCGCGGCGATCGTCAAGCAGGTGCTCGCCTCCTGACGCTGCCGCTCAGGCCTCGAGGGTATGCCGCTCAGCCCGGTCACGCAGGTTCGCGGGCCTTCGGACGGGGCCGGTCAGCGCTGCGGTGGCCACGTCGGGATCGGCCACGACGTGGGCAGCGCCCCCGGTGCCGGCCCCGCCGTGGGCAGGGCAGCTTGCCGGTTGGCCGACACCGTGGGTCGGGCAGCCGGGCGCGGCTTCGGGCGCTTCGCCTTCGGAGTGTCTGCCTTCGGGGCGTCCGCCCGCGGCTGGTCGTCGTCAGCTCCTCCGCCGCCACGCGAGGTGTAGATGGTGATGTCCGAGCCGCGGGGCGCCCAGCCCCAGGGTGAGGTGCCGGCCACGAGGCCACGGCGGACGTTCGAGGCCATCGTGCCGCCCACCGACGCGTCGAAGCCGGCATCCTCGAGAACGGCGATCGCCTGGCGGACCGACATGCCGGTCACGCCGGGGACCCGGATGTCCTTGCCCTTGGTGATCTTGTCCGACGGCTGCTTGAACTTCACATGCGGTTTGCCCTCGAGGGCACGGTTCATGATCCCCTTCCAGATCGGGGCGGCGACGGCTGCCCCGTGCATCTTCGGGATGAACTCGCCACCGATCCGCAGGTTCGTCATGAGGCGCTTGTTGCCGTCGTCCGGCGTGCCGACCCAGACCGCGGTGACCAGCTGCGGCGTGTAGCCGACGAACCACGACTCGTTGTTCTTGTCGGATGTACCGGTCTTGCCGGCGGACTGGCGGTCGCCGGCGAGCTGGTTGCGCACCCCCGAGCCGTTGGTCATGTTGTACTCGAGGAACTTGTCCGCGCCGCGGACGGCATCGGCGCTCACGACCTGCTTGCACTCGCCGGCGGGCAGGGCGAGGTTCTTGCCGTCGCGGGTCACCTTGGTGACGGCGACCATCGGGCACTTCTTGCCGTCGTTCGCGATGGTCGCGTAGGCGTGTGCGACACCCTGCGGGGACACCTCGTCGGAGCCGAGGATGTACTCGGGCGCGTACTTGCCGATCGGCTCGCCGTTGGCCTTGTGCAGGCCGAGCTTGAGCATCGTCTCGCGCACCTTGCACCCGCCGAGCTTCTGGGCGAGGGCCACGAAGGCGGTGTTCGTCGACAGCGCGGTCGCCTTCATCAGCGAGATGCTGCCCCCGCCGAACGGCGTGTCGTTGTGCACCCGCCACGGACCACCTGGACCACAGCCGTTGAACTCGCTCGGCGAGTAGACCGCCGCTGCACTGCCGCCGGCGGCCTTGGCGCGCACGGACGAGTGCGTCGTCATGCCGTTCTCCATCGCCGTGACGAGCGAGAACGCCTTTGCTGTCGAGCCGAACTGGAACCCGCCCGACCCGCCATACCTCGTGTCGAGCGCCCACGAGACTCCGGTCTTGCCCAGGCTCTGCTTCGTGACGGTGTACTCGGTGTTCTGGGCGAAGCCGAGCACGTGCCCGGTCGCATCGGCGACGTAGGCGGCCGCGCCGACGTGCGACTTGTCGCCGATCGGGACCTTCTTGGTGACCTCCTGCTGGACGATCCGCTGGATCTTCGGGTCCAGGGTCGTCGTGATGGCATAGCCACCGGCGTAGAGGTTGCGCCGCCGCTCCGCGCGGGTCTTGCCGAGCGCCGGCATCTCCATCGCGTAGTTGAGGATGAACTCGCACCAGTACGGGTAGGGCGAGGCGAGGCAGGTGCTCTTCGGGTTGGTGATCTTGAGGTCCTGCTTGATGGTGCGCTTCTTGGCGGCCGCCCACTCCTTGTCGGTGACCTTCTCCAGCTCGTGCATGCGGTCGAGCACGACGTTGCGCCGCTCGAGGGCGCGCTTGGGGCTGTGGATCGGGTCGGTGGTGCCGGGGTTCTGCGTGAGGCCGGCGAGCAGCGCGGCCTGCGAGAGGCTCAGCTTCGAGGCCGGGATGCTGAAGTAGTGCTGGGACGCGGCCTCGACGCCGTAGGCGAGGTCGCCGTAGTACACGGTGTTGAGGTAGGCCTCGAGGATCTGGTCCTTGCTCCACTTCTTCTCGAGGGTGATGGCGTACTTCAGCTCGCGGAGCTTGCGGATGTAGTTCTGGTCGACTGCGGCCTGCGCCGCCTCCTCGTCACCTCGCTGCAGGGCGCTGTACTGGAGCGAGACCTTGACGTACTGCTGCGTCAGCGACGACGCGCCCTGGCTGCCCCCGGTACGCAGGTTGGAGATCACTGCTCGCATGGTGCCCTGCAGGTCGATGCCGCCGTGCTCGTAGAACCGGTGGTCCTCGATCGCGACCTGCGCCTCACGCATGATCGGGGCGATCTGCTTCAGCTTCACGACGATGCGGTTCTGGTCCTGCGGGGTCGCGATGACGGTCTTGCCGTCGGCCGCGAGGATCTTCGACTGCTGCAGGAGCGGGCTCACGCGGAACTCGCTCGGCAGCTCGTTGAACACGTCGACGCCACCGCGGGCCAAGGCGCCGGTGGCCCCCACGGCCGGCATCAAGAGCCCGGCGAGCAGCAGGCCGAGCACCATCGCCGACGCGAGGAATGCGCCGAGCAGGCTGATGACACCGCCTATGGACGTCGTGCGTGAGGGCATGCGCTCAAGGGTAACCGAGCAGCGGGCCTGCCCCTGACACCACTCACGGTGCGGTCACAGCGCCGGAGGCCATTGTGTCAGAGGTGATTGTGTCAGAGGTCATGGCGCCACGTGGTGACTAGTCACCTCGGTTCAGGAAATGGTCCATAGAGGCTATGTCGCTTCGACCCTCTCCTTCCTAATGTCGTTTTTGGGGTTCATCGGGGATCTCGATCCGATCGGCAGCAAGCGCCACGGATCGTCGGTGCTGGGAGGCACCGAAAGGGGAGGGGAGAGAAAAATGAAGGTTGATGTCGCACGCGCGGCTTGGGACGAGGACTGGACGACCCATGCCCTGTGCACGCAACAGGACCCGGACGCGTTGTTCGTCAGGGGGAAGGCACAGCACGACGCCAAGGCGATCTGCAAGGAGTGCCCGGTCGTCCTGCAGTGCCTTGCGGAGGCTCTCGACAACCGGACGGAGTTCGGAGTCTGGGGCG
Organism: Intrasporangium sp.; assembly: GCF_030452765.1. Lineage (GTDB taxonomy): Bacteria > Actinomycetota > Actinomycetes > Actinomycetales > Dermatophilaceae > Intrasporangium_A. Next base: position 261 of record NZ_JAKDLO010000195.1, on the reverse strand, counting down.
GCATGACCGAGCGGGAGCGTCGTGCGCTGTTGCGCCGCCGCCCCGACGTGAAGTCATGGAGCAAGGTGCTCCGCGAAGGCCAGGAGACCGCGGCACGCCGCAGCGCCTGAGCTCGCTCGACGGGGGAGTGCGCGCGGCCGGGCTCTGCCCTGTCGCGTGTGCTCCACCGCGCGCGACCCCATCGAGAGTGCAGCAGTCCGCATCGAGAGTGCAGCAGTCCGCATCGAGAGTGCAGCAGTCCGCATCGAGAGTGCAGCAGTC
>NZ_JAKDLO010000194.1 GCF_030452765.1 Intrasporangium sp. | reverse complement strand
TTCCCCAGCCGCTCTTGCCTCACGAGTCGCTCCAGCCACACCCGGACCCTAGACCACATCAACACCAAAGTCACGGACATTGGGGCAGGACCAGCGTCCGGGTCCGAAGCAGCACCTCGTCTGATCGACCCTTGGCCATACGCGACAGGAGTGTTGAGACGCGCTCATGAAGCATCGCCTCAGCGGCCTCCGCCTGCCGGTTCATGGCGCGCATAACCGCTCCGAAGGCCAGAGCAACCCACGGGATCAGGGTGGCAGCAACAGCACCGGCACCTGCGGACAGACCTACCGCGGGGTCGGTCACGACGGCTATGACAACGAAGGCACTGAGCGGCAGCGTCAGCCAGGCCACTCGGCCCGGTGGGCTGACGAAGGCGATGGCCACCAAGGGCACGCTGCCCATACCGATTGCCCATGAGGCGAAGGTCCGCAGTGAGGGTATGCCAGCGACCACCACAGAGGCCACGACCGCCGCTGTGATCACTATGCCCCAAACCCGGCACTGCGACGTGGCGGGAAGACCAGCCGTGACCTGCCGCAGCACGGTCCATGTCACCAGCCACAGGGCTATGACGACAATGGGCTGCACGGCCCAGAATGAGGTGAGCTCCGTGTGGCGAATGGCCAAGTAGGTATGCATGCAGAGCACTGGCCACAGGGTCTGCATGAGCCGACTGAAACCCGTCGGGGAAAGGCCCACGGTTTCCACGTAGACGGCCTGGGCGCCCCTGGCCTTCTCATGACGATCAGCCGGCCAACTGACCGTGACGACCACCCGGCCGTGGGCACGCCGGCGTGTCACCACGCCACGGAGGGCGTCCACCTGTGCCGCGACCGAGTTCCGCCAACCCCACCCGCCAGATTGACGGCCTTGAGCTGCTTGCGCGTTCGTTACGCTCACGCTGAAGCGGCCCTCGCTGAAGGAGGGGGCAATGGTGATACCACCGCCATCCCCGTGCCGCTTCGCGTTGCGAACCAACTCGCCCAGTATCCGGGCAACAGCGGCCGCGACGTCTGGCCTCAAGGGCGGCCAGTCCTGGGCCTTGGCTAAGGTCATATCAGCCGAGGGAACCGCATGATCGACCCGCACGTCGTCTACCACTGCCACGAGGGTGGTCGCCTCGACATACTCAGGTCGAGCTTCACCCGTCGCCGTGCCAAGCTCGCTGATCGTACGCCGCAGGGACTCCGGCTCGATCACCCCGAACTCCGCAATCCGCAACAGCGTCGCTAGGACCCTGTCGTGCAGGATTCGCCGCGCTTCCTCACGCCGGCGCATCTCCTCGGCGACAAAGTGCGACATCAGGTCTTGGTCGATGGCGGCGCGCCGAGCCTCGTCCATCTGGGCCACCTGCCCCCGGAGGACTGCGATGCAGATGGACGCGGCGTAGGCCAGCGCCAGGTTCACCACGACGTGGTCGACCGATAGCCAGACGCTGTCGCCGGGGACAATCATGGTGGCAGCCAGGAAGGCGGCGAAACAGACACCTAGCAGTGTCATCGCCGTCTGAACGTGGAACGAGGCCATGGTGACGTAGACGGCGATACTGAGCACATACGCTGGGCCGTTGGACCCCGGGGTGAACTCGAGCATCGGAGCGGTCCAGGCGCCTAGCAGCAACAAGCCAGCGCCCAGCCGCGACGTCAACCGAAATGCAAAGAGCAGAAGCGCAGAGCCGACAACTGCGGCAAAGAGAACAATCGAGGCGCCCTGACCCGTCTGGACAGCGCCGATGAACTGTGGAACGAACATCCCGACAGCTACGGCGATGATCAGCCACCGAAGTCCCTGCTCCATTCGCATGCACCGGGGATAGCTCTCCGGCGGATCCGGCCACGGCGAGACCACCCCAGCACCAAGCCACGACATAGCCACAGACTTTCCCGGATCACCTCTACCGGCAACTTGGGGCTCCCTGGCATGCCTGCCTGTGGGCTTGTGTCCGCTAGTCCGCCGCCCGGTTGTCAGGCATGTCTGGGGCTGAGACACCCCGCCGGTTGTGGGGGTAGCCGTCATAGGTCGGGGAACGGAAACGAATCACATGACGCGCCGGCCGAGGCCCGGACCAGGCCGGACCAGGCCACGGACCTACCAGCGGGAGCACGAGTCGCGTTCGAAGGATTCGAACGCGGCCGACGGGCAGTGGGGTTGGAGACCGTAAGGGGACTCCAGTTGTGGTAGGTGCCCAGGACAATCACGGCAGCGTCGGTGGAGTGGCGGGCGTCCGGTCGCGCACCGCGTCGAGGGCGGCGATGTCGTCATCACTCAACGCGAGCTCCCGGCCGAGCGTGGCGAGCGCGTCGCCAAGCAGGAGCCGCTGCGCCGGAACGACGGCAGCGGCGATGATCTCGCGCACCTCCGCCTCGGTGCTCCGACCGTGCCTGGCCGCCTGCATGCGTAGCGCGCGGCGTACCTCGTCGGACGTTCCGTACAGCACAAGACTGCCATCATGCACTCCCTTCGTCGTCACTGACGACCTTTCTCAAGATGCCGTCACTTGGTGGAGAGCAGGCGAATCGCGGCGACATGGGTCAGGCGCGGATCAGGCGTCCGGATCGAAAATCGCGAAGGAGCTTCCCCCGGGCGCTCACCCCTGAGTCCGAGCCGTCCCCGACGCTCCACCGCGACGCCGAGCCCTGACCGACGGGATGTGACTCAGAAGATGAACGGCAATGACCCAACCCGAGCCGATGGCGCCAGCCTGCCGACAACTTGCTCGCGATGCACGACCAGGCCCGGAGACCTACGCAACGATGCCAGCGGAGTGCCGAGCCGTCAGTTGCGACCGCAGAACGACGAAACTCCCGACCGGATCAGCTCCGGCCGGGAGTCTCGGGAACCGAACAGGTAGTTCACGCAACTACCTGTGAGTGTGGGTGCGCGAGGGGGGATTTGAACCCCCACGCCCATTAGGACACTGCCACCTGAAGACAGCGCGTCTGCCGTTCCGCCACTCGCGCGTGACAGTGCCCAAGTTTGCTGCATGAGCCCCGGGAACGCCAAACCGGAGCCTGCGGGCATCACCAGCCGAGCGCAGCGCCCTCATGTCACGGGTCAGGTCACCTGTCATGTCGCAAGGTGAGACGGTGGTGAGCACGACGGCCGGATGCCGGGTGACATGACCTGCGACGAGACCGAGAGTTGGCCAGGCCAGGTCGCAAACCTGACCATCTTCGCGTCATGTCGCGGGTCAGGTCACCTGTCATGTCGCAACGTGAGGCGGTGGTGAGCACTACGGGCTGGCCGGCGAGTGATATGACCTGCGACGAGACTCGGAACCGGGCCGAGGAGACCGCCGATCCGACCCGGAACACATCCGCCCGTGACGCTCACCCGTCAAGTCCCGAACCGCACCGGTGGTGCAGCAGAGGTGGACGAGAGCTGACCTGATGCATGACCTGGCACCGGGCGCACCGCGATGTGGCTGGTGAGTTCGACACCTGTTCCGAACGCGGCGCCCATCCGATGGAGCGGGCGTGCGAGCGGGGCTGGACGGCATACCTACAGGCCGTCGACGACGACGGCGGCCAGCTCCAGGCACGCCTCGTGGGTACGCTTGCCGACCCTCAGCGGGTCGACCTGCAGGCCCGGTGCGAGCACCGGGTCGTACGGGATGTCGACGACGGCCCGCACCCACTGCTCGAAGTGCTCGCGGGTGTGGACGCCGGTGCTCGGGTCGGCCCTCGGAGAGGTGTGCGAGATGACGCAGATGGAGTTGCGTACCAGCTCTTCTCGGCCCATCGCGACGAGGGCGTCCAGGTTCTTCGCCGCGACGACGGAGGTGTCGTCCTTGAGCGAGGTCGCGAAGACGAGCAGGTCGGCGCGCTCGGCGGCGGCGAGCCAGTTGGGAGACAGTCGGTTGTTGCCGGTGTCGATGACCATCATCGGGTAGAACCTGGACAGCTGGGTGTGCAGGTCCTGGAACTCCTGCTCGCCGATGATCCGCATCGCCTCGTCGTCGTCGGCCGACGCGAGCACGTCGAAACCGATCCCTCGCTGGTCACGGACCCAGTGCTCGAGCTCGGACGTGCCGGCATTGGGGTCGTCCGCGAGCTGCGGCAAGCCCGCGAGCAGGTCGACGACCGTGCGGTGGTGGGTCTGCGACGGGGCGCGCATCCCGAGCGTCCCCTCGGTCTCGTTGTTGTCCCACGCGAGCACGGACCCGGACCGGTAGCGGCCGAGATAGGACGCGAGCATGAGCGTGACGAGAGTCTTGCCGCCGCCGCCCTTGGTGTTGATGACCATGATCGTGCGGCGCCCGTCCACCGGCCGCACGATGCGATCGACCCGCTCTCGCTCGAGCAGCTCGGCCCGGCTCGGACCCAGCCCGAGGGCGCGCCGCAGCCCGGAGCCGGCCTTCATCCGCTGGCGCTGCCCCCTCGAGCGCGCCGCGACGAGCTCGTCGGCGTGCGGTCCCCTCGGGGTCGCCTCGATGGGGTATGCCGCCGAGCTCGCCTCCGGTGTCGCGTGCGGGGTCGCGGTGGCCGGCTCGGGGTCGGCGGTACCGAGGCGCGCAGCCGCGTCGACGGTGTCGAAGGTTTCGGAGGCCGTGTCGGGAGTGTGGGCGACACGGGCGATGTCCTGGGCACCGGCTGTATCGGGGGCACCGGCTGTATCGGGGGCGTCGGCTGTGGCAGGGGCGCCGTCGGAACGGTCGGGTGCGCCTGCGAGGCGCCAGGACGACCCGGTGAAACGCAGCTGCACCGTCGACGTCTCCTCGACGTGCACCGGCGCATCGGCAACGTCGGCGCCGGCATCGGCTTCAGGCGCCGACGTCGTGAGCTCGGCCCAGTCGGCCTCGCTCCACGTGTTCGACCAAGGATCGCCGGGCTCGTCGCGGTCGCCGGGCTCGCCGGGCTCGCCGGGGCCGTCGGGCTCCTCACCGCGCGTGCCCTCGGCAGCCTCATCGCTCGCCACACGTTCGGCGGGCCGTTTGGTCCATGCGGATCCGGTCCGTGGCAGGGGCAGCGGGAAGCCGCTCGGGACGGATGTGTTGGACGGATAGCCCGGCAGGCCGGTCTCCTGCGTGACCTGCCCGTCGCCGCCGTGGCGCCGGCCCTGGTCCGTCGTGTCGTTGCTCATCGAACGCTCCCTCGCTGACCGCTGTCCCGCTGCAGATCGTCTCATCCTGCCCGCCGAGGACGAACCACACAGCATCAGGCCTGCCCGGGCAGACCCCGGGTCCTGCCGCTGCGGATCGGCACCCGCCCCCGCGGCCCGGCTACCATGAAGCGCCCCATGATCGAGAAGGAGCTGTCCGTGGGAATCATCAACCGCGTCGAGCACGGGCTCGCCAAGGCTGTCCACGGTGCCTTCGCGAAGGCTTTCCGGTCCGAGGTCCAGCCGGTCGAGATCGCATCGGCGATCCGGCGCGCCATGGACGACCGGGCCGCCCTGCTCGGCCACGGCCGGGCCATGGTGCCCAACCTCTACACGATCGAGCTGAGCACCACCGACTACGGCCGGCTCGGCGACTACGAGGACGAGCTGGCCGAGGACCTCGTCGCAGCCGCCCAGGAGCACGCCGAGTCGCAGGGCTACCAGCCGCACGGTCCGGTGCGGGTGACCCTGGTGCAGGGCGAGGGCCTCGAGACCGGCGTCTTCCGGGTCCGCCCGGCCACCGCCAAGCGCGTCGACCCCGGGCCCGAGCCCGGCCGCACGCCAGCGCGATCCGAAGGTGCGGGCAACGCGCCCGCGGTCCGGCCCACCGCCGTCGACCAACCCGCCGCACCCCGCCCGGCCCGAGTGAGCCCGTCGGCGCGGCCGTGGCTCGACATCGCCGGCGACCGGTACCCGCTGCTCGGCGGCCTGACCGTCATCGGCCGCGACGAGAGCGCCGACATCGTCGTCGACGACGCGGGCGTCTCGAGGCGGCACAGCGAGGTCCGCGTGACCAACGACGGGCCCCATCTGGTCACCTCGATCCGCGATCTCAACTCGACCAACGGCACGTTCGTCAACGGTGACCGCATCACCACACAGCGTCTCGAGGACGGCGACCGGATCACCCTCGGCCGGACGTCGGCGACCTTCCGCGCCGGGCGTCGGTGAGCAGCGGCGAATGAGTGTGCTGACCCTCACCCTGCTCCGGCTGGGCCTCCTCGCACTGCTGTGGATCTTCATCTTCAGCATCGTCGGCGTGCTCCGCACCGATCTCTACGGCACGACCGTCTCGCGGCGCGGCAGCCGCAAGGCCCGCCGGGCGGCCCGGAAAGAAGCGGCAGCCGCGCCCGCACCGGCCGCGGCACCCCAGCCCGACGCCCCGCCCCGCGGTCGCAAACGGCGCCGGGGTGGTCCACCGACCCACCTCGTCGTGACCGAGGGGCCGCTCGCCGGAACCTCGCTGCCGTTGCGCGGCTCCGGCGTGCTCATCGGCCGTAACCCCGAGTGCGCCCTCGTCGTCGACGACGACTACGCCTCGGGCCGCCACTGCCGCATCTATCCCGACGGCGACGGGTGGGCGGTGGAGGATCTCGGCTCGACGAACGGAACCTACCTCGGCCGCGAGCGCCTCACGACCCCGCGCCCCGTCAAGGTGGGCTCGAGCCTGCGCATCGGCAAGACCGTCCTCGAGCTGCGGGGCTGATCGCGTGCCCATCGCCTTGCGCTTCGCCGCACGGTCCGACCTCGGCCTCGGGCCCAAGTCCCGCAACGAGGACTCGGGATACGCCGGCCCGCACCTGCTCGTCCTCGCCGACGGGATGGGCGGGCACGCCGCCGGCGACGTCGCGTCGTCGATGATCGTCGGAGAGCTGGCCCCACTCGACGACGAGGCGATCGGCGCCGACCAGGCCATCGCGCGGCTCGAGGAGGCGCTGCACCGGGCCAACACGCGGCTCACCAAGGCGATCCGCGAGAACGACGAGCTCCGCGGGATGGGCTCGACGACCATCGCGGTGCTGCGGGCCGGAAACAAGGTCGCGATGGCGCACATCGGCGACTCGAGAGCATTCATGTTGCGCGACGACACCTTCACCCAGATCACCAAGGACCACTCGTTCGTCCAGCAGCTCGTCGACGAGGGACGGATCACCCGCGAGGAGGCGAGCCGGCATCCCCAGCGTTCGGTCGTCACCCGCGTCATGACCGGCCAGCCCGACGACGAGCCGGACATGTCGCTGCGCGAGGCGAAGGTCGGCGACCGGTTCCTGCTGTGCTCCGACGGCCTGTCCGACTTCGTCGGCGCCGACGTCATCGAGGAGATCCTCCGGGAGGCGGTGGCCCCCGCGGACGCGGCCGACCGGTGCATCGAGGTCGCTCTCAAGGCGAGCACCCGCGACAACGTCACCGTCATCGTCGCCGACGTCGTCGCCTCCGACCGTGACCTGACCTCGACGACCCCGCAGGTCGTCGGCGCTGCCCAGAACCGGCTGCGCGCCCGCACCCGGGCCATCCCGACCACCCCCGCCGAGAAGGCGGCGGCCCTCTCCCGCGAGGCGACCGGCGAGGAGGCCCCCAGGGGCGAGGACGTGGAGCTCGCCGAGGAGGCGACCGACGACCCGCGCCGGCGGCGAGGGCTCCGGCGCGGCATCGCCGGCCTGGTCGTGCTCGCCGTCCTGGTCGCCGGCGGGTATGCCGCCTACGCCTGGTCGCAGTCGCAGTACTTCATCGCGGCCGATCAGGGCCGGGTGACGGTCTTCCGCGGCGTCTGGCAGGACCTCGGCCCGATCTCGCTGCACCACGTCGAGCTGCGCAGCGAGATCCCCGTCAGTGAGCTGCCCGTCGACATCCAGGGCTCGGTCCAGACCGCCATCCCCGCCCGTGACCTGCACGACGCGATGACGAAGGTGTCGACCCTGCGCAGCGAGGCCGCCCGGTGCCGGGCCATCGCGGAGAGCGGCACCGCGTGCGGGAGCACGCCGGTCGCGACGATCCCGCCGAGCGGCACACCGACCACGGCCCCCAGCGACGGCGCGAC
>NZ_JAKDLO010000193.1 GCF_030452765.1 Intrasporangium sp. | reverse complement strand
TAGCAGAACCGTAGCGACTCATCGTCCGAAAACGACGTTAATTCATCACACGCCCGCGTTCACCAGCAGGTTCGAGGCCCACCACTTGTTGTAGGGCGAGGCGGCGTCGGAGACCTTGTGCTGGTTGGTCATCTTGACCAAGGTTGAGTTGGGCAGGTAATCGTAGATGTGAAACGAGACGGAGCCGATGGTGGTGGAGTCGTAGCCGTAGTACCCTGTCCCGTCGTACGCGGCTGCGTGGTAGGTGGTCGTTGTCTTGTCGCCGCGGTAGAGATACCAGCACCCCAGAGTGCTGCACCATCCCGTCTTGCCGTCACCGGATGAGGCTTCGACGACCTGCGGGACGGCTGGCTGACTCGCCGCAGGCGTCGGACTGATGACGGTCATTTCCGAGGACACCTTGGACGGGTCCGGGCCTTGTGCCGCGACGAACCGCTCCATCTGCGCCCGTGACTTTACCGGGTCGATACACGTCCACGCCCCGACCCGATGAGCGGAAGCCACCGCGCACTGATCCTGCGCCGGGGCCGGTGATGGAGCGCCAGCCGTATTGAACAGAACCGCGGCCGCGGCCAAGGGTATGCCGACGAGCGCTGAGAGTCTTCCTAAACGCATGTCTGGTTCCTTCCCCTGCATTTCGCCACCCCCTATGAGGCACAGGCACCCATGTTTCGGAGAGTAGACCGCGACCCAGGGTGTCGCAATGTGGGCTTCCTGTGTTGTCGCTTGCCAGCGTGATGGGACCACCTCGTTGCCACGAGCGTGGGACCACTTGGAGGTGTCAGTGAGCATGCTGGGCCTGCCTGGTTTCGTCAGTCAAGGCTGACGCCCTGGCGTTGTCGGTGTGTGTGAGGGGCCCTCGATGACGAGGGTGTGCGCGGCGGAGGGGAGCCGGTCGATGGCCGACTGGGCCGGCGGTGGTCATTGCGAGCCACTCTGACGGCTCGCGGTTGGACACCCAGATGGTGGGCTTGCTGCGGTGTCGCTCGACGACGAGCTCGTAGAAGTCGTTGGTCTGGGTCGCGTCCAGGGCGCAGTGCGAAGTCGTCGACCTATGCGTTCCAATCCGCATAGATCGACCTATGCCGACACCGCGACTATGCCGAGGCGGGACGGGGGTCCTCCAGAAGAGCCGCACCCGATCCTTTCGTGCATCGGGTGTCGCTCGTCTTCCCAGACGAGCCCCTCGTTGAGGCCAACACAACGAGTCCTGAATGAAGGCAAAGGCCGGGTCGCTCGTCTTCCCAGACGAGCCCTCGGTTGAGGCGCGTCCCTGAACCCGTTGAAGTTGCTCGAGTCGTAGTGTCGCTCGTCTTTGGGGAGGGCGAACCGCATCGCCAACGCGGACGCTGCCAGCGCGTCGCTCGTCCTCCCGAGCGGCCATTCGTTGCGGCCGAGAGGTCTCGTAGAGCGGTGTTGCGGTGCGTTGCCAACGCAACACAACTTCACCAGATGTGAGTGTTCTGCGACAGCATCGAGTGCAAGCCTCGAACACGCCTGCCGTCGGGTCACCACAGCCAAGCTCGGTCCCCCACATGGGAGGAGGCCAATGAGCGACCCGAAGGCCGAGGCTGGCGACCGTGAGCTTGCCGACCACTACGACCGCGAAGAGGACCCGGCTCAAGGAGACTGGGGAGAGCCTGAGCCCCTGCGCAAGCCGGAACGCTTGGACGTGACTCTTTCGGTCCGATTCACTCCCTCCGAGATCGCCACCATTCGGTCACGAGCCGAGGCAGCGGGCCTCAAACCCACCGCCTACATCCGCCAGTGCAGTCTGGCGGCCGAGCGAGCCCCGATCGACCGTGCCCTCATCACTCGTACCGTCGACGCCTTGGCCCGCGACCTCGATGATCTTCGCCGAGCGACTGGCTGACGAGAAGCGCATAGCCCGCCCGAACCGGTCCTTCTGCCGGCCGGACGCATCGGGGAGGCGACCTCGGTAGCCGACTGGGCGGCATACGTCAATGGGTATGCCGCTCAGCCGGCACCCGCTGTCGGCTCCGGGGGGAGCGCGAAGCCGCGGACCACGGAGGCCAGGGTGTCGGTCCACACGGCGTCGAACACGCTCGGGCCTGTCACTCGCCAGAACCCGGGCCCCTCGGGAGGCGGCTTGGCTGCGCGCTCGCTCGCGGCCAGCCCGTGGCAGGTGGCGTGGAACGCGAAGATGCAGTCGGCATCGGTGCGCGCAGGATGGACCAGGCCGGCCTCGCGGAGCCGGGTGAACCACGCGGCGAGCGCCCGGTAGCTGGCGAGCGCGGCGTGGGCGACCCGGGGCTGCTCGACCGCCTCAGGCGAGATCTCCTCGAACGCCAGTCGGAACAACGCCGGTCGGCTCGACGCGAACCGCCGGAAGGCCACCGTCCCCGCGCGCACGAGGTCGGCAGCAGGATCGCTGGTGGCCTCCAGCCGACTGACTCGGCCGGCCAGGTCGTCGTAGCCGAAGGCTGCCAACGCGTCGAGCAGGCCCCGCTTCGAGCCGAACAGGGCATAGACGGCGCGATGGCTGGTGCCCGCCGCGTCCGCTACGCGGCGGACCGAGAGTGACTCCATGCCCTCCGCGTAAAGGAGGTCCGATGCCACGGCGAGCAGGGTCTCGGCCGTGGCGTCGTCGTGAACTCGTGGTCTGCCCATTGCCACACCTTAACGTGACGCTGTACCGTAACGGGGTTACATAACAACGCTACGAGGTGATGATGATGGAAGGTCGGGTTGCTGTCGTCGGGGGCAGCATGGGTGGCCTCGCGGCTGCGGCCGCCCTCGCGCCCGTCGTCGACGAGGTCGTCGTCATCGAGCGCGCTTCGGACACCGCCGGCAGCGTGGCGCCACAGGGGATGCTCCCGCACGTCATGTGCGCGGCCGGGAGCGTGGTCCTGGAGAAGCTCTTCCCCGGATTCAGCCAGACACTGCTCGACCAGGGAGCTGCCACCGGCGGTGACGACCCCGCCCGGCTGCCGGTCTACTGGCACGCGGCGGGGATCGTGCGCCGGCATCTCGCGCTCATCGAACCAGGCTTCCCTCGCGCGTTGTGCGGCCGCCGGCTCATCGAGCCCGAGCTGCGTCGGCGCGTCGAGGCGCTGCCCAACGTCACAGCCCTACGAGGTGTCGCTGCCACGGTGGACTTGGACGGCGATCGGCTCCGTGGGGTTCACCTCAAGGACGGCCGGTTGGTCGACGCAGACCTGGTGATCGACGCCACCGGTCGCGGCGGGTCGTTCCGGCATGCCCTGCGGCTACCGGAGCCGCCAGCGACGGAGGTCGTGATCGAGCTGAGGTATGTCGGCTTCGTCGTCGAACGGCGTGCCGACGACGACGAGATCGGCCAGCTGGCCGTGATCCAGAACACACCCAGCCTGCCGCGCATCGGCGTGCTGCTCCCCCTGGATCGCACGCGTTGGCACATCGCCCTCGGCGGCTACTTCGGCGGAGGCGCACCCACGGACCCGCGTGGGGCGATGGACTTCGCCGCCACCCTCGCCGACCCGCTGCTCGTCCGCTTCCTCGGCCGGCCGTTCCTCGAAGAGCCGCGGCGCTACACCTTCAGGTCCAGCCTGCGCCGCCATTGGGAACGGTCCAGCACGCCGGGGTTCGTGGCGACCGGTGACGCCGTGGCGAGCTTCAACCCGATCTACGGCCAAGGCATGAGCTCAGCACTCCTGCAGGCGCAGGCGCTGGCCGACGAGGTCGGCCGTCGAGGCATCGTGCCGGGCATCGAACGCCGCGTCGCAAAGCGACTGGCCGCAGTCGTGAACGACCCGTGGACCGTCGCCGTCGGCGGCGACCTGCTCTATCCGCAGGCGGTGGGCAGACGACCCGCCGGCCACCGGTGGGTCTCCGGCTACATCGAGCGTGTCATGCGCGCCTCCGCAGCGAACGAGGTCGTCAACGCCGCCTGGACCGACGTCCAGCAGCTGCTCGCGAGCCCGGGCTCACTGTTCCGGCCCGGGGTGATGCGCCACGTTCTCGCCTGAGGTCGCGCCGAGACCAAGGCGCGCCTGCTGCGCGAGCCGCGTCAGTCGGTCGTCGGGCTCGCGGTAGACGTCTGCGTGTCGGAGGGTGTGTCAGGGGATGTGGTCGCAGTCGTCGCTGTCGTCGGGGATGTGGCTGCCCGCGTCGTCCGTTGTGGCGCGGTGGTGCTCGGGGGTGGCTCAGACTCCGGCTCCGCCGAGGCAGTCGAGTTGGGCTTCGTGGTCGCCGACGCGGACTTGGTCGTGGTGCTCGACTCGGGCTTCGATGTTGCTGGCGCGGACTTGGTCGTGGTGGTCGGCTCGGACTTCGACGTTGCCGGCGCGGACTTGGTCGTGGTGGTCGGCGCCGGATCTGTTGTCGTCGGCGAGGGCTGCGTCGTCGTCGTCGTGGTCGTCGGAGCAGGCTCTGTCGTCGTCGTGCTACTGGTCGTCGTCGGCGGCGTTGTCGTGGTCGGCGAAGGCTTCGTCGTCTGCTTCGGCGGTGTCGTCGGGCTCGGCGTCCCGGTGGGCGGGGCCGTGGTCGACGCCTTCGGGCGCGATGTCGGCTTCGCCTTCGACGTCGGCTTCGCCTTCGCCTTCGCCTTCGGTGTCGGCTTCGCGGCCGGCACGGTCGTCACGGCCCCGAACGTCGTCATGAGCCCCAGCACATTGGCGAGGTAGGCCGTCGACCGGTTGTACGCGAGCACCGCGGTCCTGATGCCATCGTCCGTCCCGAGGTCTCCCCCGGCAGCGCAGAGGTAGGTGGCCGCGGCCAGCGCCGCGTCGTAGACGTCCTGGGGATCCGCCACCCCGTCACCGTCGCCGTCCCGGCCGTAGGCGGTCCACGTCCCGGGGATGAACTGCATCGGGCCGACCGCCCGGTCCCACGTGGCGTCGGCGTCCCAGCGGCCGCCGTCGGAGTCTCTGATCGCCGCGACGCCCTGGCCGTCGAGCACCGGCCCGTAGACCGGAGGAACGGCCCGGTTGCGTGCGTCGATCGCGCGACCGGCCAGGGAACCGGACTCGACCTGGCCGATGGCCGCGAGGAGCGCGACCGGCAGGTGACAGCTGCGCGGCGAGCGGGCGGCCGCGCGCTGGTAGGCCTCCCACAGCGGCGCGGGCAGCCTCCAGCCGCCGACGGGGACTCGCACCTGCGCGGCGAGCAGCCGCCCGGCCTCGTCCCGCGCGGAGGCCGGCGCGGACGAGTCCGCGTCCACCGACTCCTCCGACTGCGGCTGCGTCACCGATGCCGGCAGCGCCATCGCCGGGAACGACAATGCCGGATCCTGGGTCGCTGTCGGCCCGGCCCGCAGGACCCGCTCCCGGGCCCAGCTCCCGTAGTCACTGGGAGGAGCGCTGACAGCGAGCGCGCTTGCCGGTTGCCCCACGACCGGGGTCGGCGCGGTGGGACCGACCCCGCTGGGGCCGAGCAGCCCTCCGACGACCGCGACGACGGCAGCGACCGTCACAACTCTCGCAAGACGACGAGGCGCGGCCGCAGTGCTGCTGTGGTGCGCACGGGCGAGGCGGTGTAACGCTGAGCTCGTACGCACTTCGCCCCCTCCTGGCGCTGGGCTGACCGTTCCTCACGGTACGCCGCGAGCACCGTCGCCGCCCGGTGAACCGTGACTTGCGGACGCTCTGTTCCCGGATGGCTGCCCAAACCGGCCAGTTTCACCTGCAGCCCGTCCCGTCCGGAGGCATGGGTGCGTGGGCCACCGGCTGAGTTCCTGACGCGCCGCACCCGAACCTGCAGACGGCGCTCACCCGCGCCAAGGGCTGGGGGTGCACACGCGCCGGCCCACGAGCGCCACAGACTCACTCGCCATTTCAGTACCGGCCTGGAGGCGCCCCGAACTGCTGCCGACGTACCGCGGCTCACAAGTCCGACGTCCAGGACAGGTCCGCGTGACCCTTCGAAACCCGTCGAGTCCGGCTCTTCGGCAGGACTCGTCAGCTGGCCCGATGGGTCGCCTCATCAAGGACGCGTCGCACCCATTCCGAGCGGGATGTCCCGGCACGCCTCGCAGCATCGCTGACCGCTTGATCGAGTTCGCGCGGCAGCCGCACACGCAGCAGAGGGGACTCCCCGGTCGTCGACAGTGACGGGCGTCCGGGACCGCGGACCTGTGCGATGGCGTCCTCGACCGCCGCGTCAACGTACGCCCCATCAACCAATCGTCCTTGGCTGTCGCGCAGTTCCTCGTCCTCTGGCACGTCCGGCCCGAGTCGATACTCCACGTGCTCACTCATCTGGTCGCCTCCGCAACTCGGTCGGCATGACGTGGATCACGACGATGGCATCGTCGAGGTCCAGGGCCACAATTTCCAGTTGGATGCCACGGTCGTCGTCACCGATCCAGACCAGTCTTGCATCCGCTGTCGCGGTCGCCTCGACCCGCTGGGGCTGGACGGCGGTGATCACGGACATCGCGCGGGCTTTGCCGATCCGGTGGCGTCGGGCGGAGCGATACCACCGAAGTTCTCCACCCAGGTCCTTATTGTGTCACAGAACACGTCATGCTGTTACACTCCGCTGCCGCGGCCCGCCGACAGCAGGAACAGCGCGATTCACACCGTCCCTGCTGCCGAACCCGTTCCGTGCGCACGGGCAGGCGCGATCAGGCCCGGCTGAGCGGCATACGGCTCAGCTCTGGATCTCGAGCGTCATCGGGACGGCCTTGAGGGCCTGGCTGACCGGGCACGTCTCCTTGGCGCCCTCGGCGTTCTTGCGGAAGTCCTCGTCGCTCATCCCGGGGACACTTCCCTTGACCGTCAAGGTGATTCCGGTGATGCTCGGCGGGTCGAAGGTGACCGTCGAGGTCGTGTCGAGGCTGTCGGCGGGGTGGCCGGCCTGGGCGAGCATATTGGACAGCTGCATCGCGAAGCAGGTCGCGTGCGCGGCGGCGATGAGCTCCTCGGGGCTCGACTTGCCACCTGCGTCCTCCGCTCGGGCGGGCCACGTCACGTCGAACTGTCCGGCACCGGACGTCTCGAGGTTCGCGGTGCCCTTGCCCTCGAAGAGGGTGCCCTCCCAGTGGGCGGATGCAGTGCGGGTGGTAGCCATTGTCACTCCTTGGTTGGATACGACCGGCCGAAGTGGCTGGTCCCTTCCAGCCTTACCCCACCGCGTCGTTTCTCACAAGGGCGGCGTCGTAGAGCGCCTTCTTCGACAGGCCCGTCCGCTGCGCGATCTCGGCGCACACGTCCTTGAGCCGCTCCCCCGCGGCAACCCGCTCTCGTATGCCGCCGAGCTGGCTCTGCAGGTCCGGCGCAATGGGTGCCGCGCCGGCGACCACAACGGTGACCTCACCCTTGACGCCCTCGGCTGCCCAGCCGGCGAGCTCGCCGAGCGGGCCGCGGCGCACCTCCTCGTAGGTCTTGGTCAGCTCCCGGCAGACCGCGGCGGCCCGGTCGGCGCCGAAGGTGTCGCGCATCGCGGTGAGCGTCTCGGCCAGGCGATGCGGCGCCTCGAAGAAGACCATGGTGCGGGGCTCGTCGGCGAGGCCGGCCAGGGTGCGTGCACGTTCGCCGGCCTTGCGGGGCAGGAAGCCCTCGAAGCAGAACCGGTCGACCGGCAGCCCCGAGACGGCCAGGGCCATCAGGACCGCGCTCGGGCCGGGGACGCAGGTGACGCGGACGCCGTGCTCGACCGCGGCGACGACGAGACGGTAGCCGGGGTCGGAGACCGACGGCATCCCGGCGTCGGTGACGACGACGACCCGGTCGCCGGCTTGGAGTCGCTCGATGAGCTCCGCGGTGCGGGAGGCCTCGTTGTGCTCGTGGTAGCTGAGGACCGTGCCGGCCGGGGTCACCGCGAGGTCGGTGAGCAGGCGCCGGAGCCGCCGGGTGTCCTCGGCGGCGATGACGTCGGCGGTGGACAGCTCGTCGGCAAGGCGCGGCGCCGCGTCCCGGGGGTCGCCGATCGGCGTTGCCGCCAAGACGAGGACACCTGCACTCGGGCTCGCACTCATGCCCGCCATCCTTCCCTGTTCACTGGG
>NZ_JAKDLO010000007.1 GCF_030452765.1 Intrasporangium sp. | reverse complement strand
GCTCGCGCCGGCCCCAGCGGCAGGCCGCGCCCGAGCCGGTCCGGGCTGAGCGGCATACCCCCCCACCTGTGAAGGCGCCCCCGCGCACCCGGATACGCAAGGGGCGCGTCATCCTGCTCGGTGTCGTGCTCGTCGTCGTCGCCTGGCTGGCCTTCATGGTCTGGGTGCCGTTCAACGCGTGGAACAACGTGGCCCGCGTCGACAACATCCCCGACGGGGCCAGGCCGGCGGACACGTCGGGCTACAACTACCTGCTGGTCGGCTCGGACAGCCGCGAGGGCCTCACGAAAGCACAACGCAAGGAGTACGCGACCGGCAACGCGGAGGGCCAGCGCACCGACACGATCATGCTCGTGCACGTCTCCGAGAGCGGCGGCAAGCCGGTCATGATCTCGATCCCGCGTGACTCCTACGTGCCGATCCCTGGCTACGGCAGCAACAAGATCAACGCGTCGTTCTCGCTCGGCGGGCCGAAGCTGCTCACCGAGACCGTCGAGCAGGTGACCGGGATCCACGTCGACGGCTACCTCGAGATCGGGCTCGGCGGCTTCGCGGCCGTCGTCGACTCGCTCGGCGGGGTCGACATCTGCGTGCCGCGCGACATGAAGGACAAGAAGGCCGGGATCGACCTGAAGAAGGGCTGCCAGACACTTAACGGCAAGAACGCCCTCGGATACGTCCGCAGCCGCTACGAGGACCCGCTCGGCGACATCGGGCGCGCGGCCCGGCAGCGGCAGTTCCTCGGCGCCCTGATGAAGGAGGCCGCGACGCCGGCGACGGTGCTGGTCCCGTGGCGCTACAAGGGCTTCGCCGATGCCGTCGCGGGCGGGATCACCGTCGGCGAGGAAACGAGCCTCATGGATGCCGTCCGGATCCTGCGGGCGATGCGCAGCGTCAGCAACGACGAGGGTCTGTCCCTGAGCGTGCCGGTCGAGAACCTGGCCTACCCGACCTCCAATGCCGGCGTAGCGGTCAAGTGGAACACCGCGCAGGCCAAGGCCCTCTTCAGCGCGCTGAAGAACGACGAGCCGCTCACCACACCGCCGACGGGCACCACCGTCAAGGACTGACGACCGGCCGACGTAGGCTCTGGCCGTGCTCTCCCCCAGCGAGATCCTTACCCGGATGCAGGCCTCCGACCCGGGGCGCCCTCGGCTCACGTGGTACGACGACGTGCCCGGCCCGACGCAGGGCGAGCGCATCGAGCTGTCCGCCCACGTCCTGGCCAACTGGGTCGCCAAGGCGGCCAACCTGCTCCAGGACGACGCGGGTGCCGAGCCCGGCACGAGGGTGGGTCTCGACCTGCCGACGCACTGGCGCGCGGTCTACTGGGCCCTCGCCACCTGGGCGGTCGGCGCGACGGCCGTGACCGGGCCGGACTCTCGTAATGCGGACGTCCTCGTCACCCACGACCCAGAGCATGCCGCGGACCACCACGCAGATGCGGTCCTCGTGTGCCTGCCCGCCCTGGCCCGCCGCCATCCGGACGCTTCCCTGGCCCCGGGGGCGGTCGACGAGGCCCGTGACCTGGCGACGCACGGCGACCGGTTCTCACCTCTGGCCGACCCGGAGCCGGGTGACCTCGCCCTCGACGGTCAGCAAGAGCGGTCGTATGCGGAGCTGGTCACCAGCCACGACGACTGGCCGGGCACGCCTCGAGCCGCAGTGTCCGGCGTCCTGCCCGATGCGCTCCTTGACATCCTCGCGGTGTGGGCGCTTGACGGGTCGGTCCTTCTGTCGAGAGGCTCACCTGGCGACCCGGAGGGTCGACGGCGTACCGAGGCAGTGACCCTCGACCTCCAGGAGGAGTGAATGCGAACAATCCGGCTCAAGCGCGGCATCAACCGTGCCTTGGCCCCGCTGGGGTACCAGATCACGCGGCGTGGCGGGCGAAACACGTCTCCCGCGCCGGCAGGTGCGGCGCTCACACCTCAGGCTCCCGCCCCGAGACCGGCACCGGCGACCACTGACAACGCTCCCAGTGCGGCTCCGACCCCCAAACCACTGCCACAGGGTGGTGAGCCGGGAAGCTTCGATGTGGATGACTTTGCGAGCTCTGTCATCGCGCGCATCTCAGGGCGCACGATGACGAGCCAGTTCAAGGTGCTGGGCCTGATCGACGGGTTGCGCTACCTGCACCGCTACGGCATCGAGGGTGACATCGTGGAGTGCGGGGTCTGGCGCGGCGGATCCATGATGGCCGCCGCACTGACCCTGATGGAGCTCGGCGACGCCGGCCGTGAGCTGTATCTCTACGACACCTTTGAAGGCATGAGCGAGGCCACCGAAGAGGACATGAGACGGCGGGACGGTCGCTCCGCGGCGGATCTGCTGACCGGAGCCGGCGTGGACAGTGCCTTGCGCGCCCGGGCGACTCTCGAAGACGTCCGCGAGGGCATGGACTCGATCGGCTACCCAGGGCCCATCCACTACGTCCAGGGAAAGGTCGAAAAGACGATCCCCGGGACGGCCCCCGAGCGAATCGCCTTGCTGCGCCTCGACACCGACTGGTTCGCGTCGACAGCGCACGAGCTCGAGCACCTCTATCCCCGGCTCGCCCCGGGGGGAGTGCTCATCCTCGACGACTACGGATACTGGGACGGGGCACGGAAGGCAACCGACGACTTCCTCGATCGCACCGGTGAGCAGCTGTTTCTCGTCCGAATCTCGGAAGGACGGATTGCCGTCAAACCACAGCCGGTCGCGGCGTCGATCGACCAGTGAGCTCGCGCATCTCGTCCTCCCACCGGTCGAGGACCGTGTCGAGGGCGAACCTCCCGGAGTCCTGTTCAGCCCGTACTCCGAGCCGTTCACGCAGTGCATCGTCGGCCATCAGTTGTCGCAGACCCGTGACCAGTCCGCTCACGTGGTTCTTGGGCACGACAACTCCGTTGACGCCGTCGTCGATCAGGTCGCGGATTCCCGGGGCACAGTCGAACGAGACAGTTGGGACACCAGCCACTGCGGCCTCGACGATCGTCAGGGGCAGCCCTTCGTCCTGGCTGGACAACGCATAGATCTTGGCTCGGCGGAGCACAGACTCCGGATCGCTCGTGATCCCCTCGAGAGTGGCTGTCCCGGATACCCCCAACTCGTGGATGAGCACCGCCAACTCGTCCCTCAGCGGTCCCTCCCCGTACAGCCGCAACCGCCACTGAGGGAAGTCGGGAGACACCACCGCCCACGCTCGGAGCAACCAGTCCAGTGACTTCTGCTCGTCGTAGCGATTGAGCGACACGACCACGTCTTCTCGCTGCGCCGGCCCATGTCGTTGACGTGGGACCGGATTATATATGAATCCCGTGTTGTTGAGCTGGTCACGGATGCGGAACTCCTCCGCGTCGGTGGGGGTGAGGGCGAGGAACCGATCCGCGTTCGCACACCACCGACGCAGACGCCGGACGGAGCCAACGGCAACGGACATCTGCCTAGAGCCGTGGTATTGCGCGATCACGTAAGGCCCCTGCGGGTTACCCGGTTCAAGACCGGCTGGGACCAGGTACTCCATGCCCTGGATCTGGGTGCAGATGATCAGCGTCTCCGGCCCCCAGCCGGAAACGATGGGACGGAGCTTGGCGACCCCACGGTCGCGGGTGCGTTGCCAACGCCGGGCCGCAGCAACCTTTCGAGGGTTGAGTCGGTCCAATCTGTCCAAGCGTACCCAGTCCGGCGGGATCGACTCCTGGATGGTGCGCACGGTGATGCCCGGGTCTCGCTCGAAGGCGTACGCATTTCCGGGAGAACTGGGCTGGAGGCCGATGATCTCAACCTCATAGCCGCGGCCCAGGAGTCCGTTGGCAAGAGTGTTCATGAACCCTGCGACACCACCGAGCCGGGAATGTTCGATCCCCACCAGCGCGATCCGACGTATGCCCGTCGATCCCGGTCCCTGCCCGGCACGCTCGTCGCCGACGGTCGGTCTCCCCCTCATCGGCGGGCTTGCCGGTCAGCAAGAAGGAAGTCCACCACGCGAGCTGACGCTTTGCCGTCCTCGTCTCCGCAGTAGCGATCTCGGAACGATCTCCGGGTCTCCGTCATGCGCGCCTGGTCCTCTCGGGCGGTACGCACCAGTGAGTGCAACGCCTCCTGCGTCTCACAGAATGGCCCGGGTGCGTCGTCCCGCAACTCGAAGTAGGTGCCGCGGGTGTCCTGGGTGTAGTTCTCGTAGTCCGGCGCGTAGATGATGATGGGCTTGTCGAGCCAGATGTAGTCGAACATCACCGATGAGTAGTCGGTCACCAACATGTCCGAAAGTCGGTACAGATCGCTGATCTCCTCCACGTGAGAGACGTCCATCAGGTATGGGGCGTACTCACGTTTGACCGCGAACTTGTTGAGATAGTGCGACCGAAGGAGCAGGTAGTGGGTCTCGCCCATCTCTTCGATCCATCTGCCCAGGTCGAGGAGCACGTCAGCCGCCCGACGGCTGTCTCTCAGGTTCTCGCGGAACGTCGGCGCGTAGAGCACGACCGACTTGCGCTCCGGAAGATCAAGCCGGCGCACCAACATCGGGTCAGGATCGGGGTTGTTGATGAGCACATCGTTGCGTGGACTGCCCCCACGGATCAGCTTTCCGGTGAACCGATAGGAGTCGACTAAGGTTCGCTCGAAGTAGTCCGATGGGCTCACCAGGGCATCCCATGCGGCCTCGCCGGTGATGCGAGCAACAGTCTCCGGTGAGGCGTGGAGGTTCTCGAGCTTGTGCAGGGCCATCCGCTTCAGGGGGGTGCCGTGCCAAGTCTGAACGTGGCGCTGGTCGGGCCGCTTGAGCGCCCAAGCCGGCAGCCCTTGGTTGTCCACGATGCTCCCCGCTCTGCCCAGTGCCTGCGTATAGGGGAGGCTGTGCCTCTTGATCCGGCGACCATGGTAGTCGGGGTGCCCGTCCGGATCGAGGAAGTCCCAGACGATGTCGAGCCCGGTGTTGCGACGCACGAGTTCCTCGTAGACCGCCCGTGGGTTGTCCGAGTACTGCTTGCCCATGTGGGAGTCGAACAACACGAGGTTCTTGAAGACGGGCCGCCGTCGGGCCAGCTCATACGCACGTTCCCGGATGTTGGCCTGAATGCGCCGACTGCGGCTGTTGGCCTCTTCCCACAATCGATCTGTGCGATGCAGGACGCGCGCCGCCTTGGCCGGGCGTCCCTGCATCCGCGCCCTTCTGAAGGCTGCATCGCCATATCTCGTCACATAGAGCTCGATCCTCGAGCGAAGATGGCTCGTCGCGCCGGCAGGTTCGGGGAACGAGAAGCCGCCCAGCTCCGCCCCGAGGCAGATCTCCGAGTCATTGACGAGACCACCGCCGGTCGTGCGGATGTCGAGCCACCATCGCGTCTGGAGCTGGTTGTCCCGGTTTGAGAAGCGTGGCACATCCACCTGCCAGCGGATGTGTCCAGGCTCCACCGAGCTGAGGTGGACCGGTACCTCCTGGCGCTGTCTCCTACCGCGCAGTCGGATGCGAAGGGTGAGTTCGGGCCACTCGTCGCGACCCGTGAACTTCAGGAGGGGGTCGTGGGTCGTCCCTCGGAGGCGGACGCCCACCGGAAGGCGCTCGGCCCGATCGAGCACATGGAAGAGCCGCATCAGTGGCGTAGGAGTATCTCGAATGGGGTCATGGCTGAGATCGGTCAGGAACTCCTCGAGCGAGCCCGCTGGCGGCGCTGACCACGTCGACCACGGGGCCCACAGGAGGCGATCGCCTTGGCGTACGATCCGACCGGCGAGAGAACCACGGTTACGGCTCGCCATCGTTGCTTGCTGGATCCCGGCTCGGTTCCGCATGAGCCCCATACCGAGGGCGACACGGGCCATCGCCGAAAGGCGCTGGTAGAACTCCCGGGGCACCGCTCGCAACTCCGGCTCGATGAGATCGAGCAGACGCTCATGCAGCTCAGGATCGTCCGTGTCCGCAGCGTCCTCCACCGTGATGCGCGCGTCATGAGCCAGCAGCTTGCCGAGCAGTCCCTCGAGGAGGGCTGGCTTGTCGTGCTCGACGAACAGGCCGCTCGCTGTCCGGATGGCGTGGAGCCGGTCGGCAAGGTTCTGGGGGGTGCTGCGCTGGTGAGTGATCGTGCGCCGGACATCCGTCGGGTAGATCCGCCAGTGGTAGACGGTCTCCGGGATCACGCCGAACCGCTTCACGACCGAGTAGACATGCGCCGTGAACTGAAGGTCCTCGTACTTGACGCGCTCAGGAAAGGCCAGCTGATGCTCCTCGAGGAAGGACTGGCGGTAGAGCTTGTTCGTCGAGATCGAGTCGAAGAGGAAGTCGGGTTCTTGCTCGATGTCGAGCAGGACGCGCCGCTCCTGGTAGAGCTTGGGATACCACGTGGTCCACGTGTCGTTCTGGAGATGATGGCGTCGGCATCTTCCGCTCACGACATCGCACTGTTCTTCGCGCGCCATCTTGACGAGGTTGTAGCAGGCATGTCGTTCGAGTTCGTCATCGCTGTCCAGGAACATCACGAACGGAGCCCGGGCGAGCTTCATCCCCTCGTTGCGAGGGACCCCGCATCCACCGGAGTTGCGCGGTTGTCGGACATAGCGAACCCGCGGGTCAGATCGCAGCAGCGCCCCTGCCAACTCAGGCGTGTCGTCCGTCGAACAGTCATCACTGATGATGACCTCGACCGCGCGCAGCGACTGCCTGAGCACTGACCCGACGGCTCTCGACAGGTTGGCCGCGTCGTTGTAGCCGATCACCACGACTGAGACAACCGGGGTGTCGGGCTTTGCGCAGACCGCTTCCGTGGACAGTGTCACTCCTCTCACTCCCCGGGGAGAGCATACGGAACTGGCGCACATCACGCCGAGACACCTCGGAGGCAACCCAGTAGTGACCGCGTCCGCGAAGCGACACCCGGCGCTTGCCCGGCCCGCACGCGCCTGCCCCGTCCTGACGGCGGCGCAGTCCGCCGTGGCTGGACCTACGTGGTCACATCCCATCCGGCGGTCCAACAAGTGGGGGCTTGCCACCCTGGGTGACAGCCGCTGGGGAGTAGGGTCCGAGCCATGGACAAAGTCGTCTCTTCTCCCCGCGAGGCCATCGAGGGGATCAGCAGTGGGGCGTCGATAGCAGTCGGCGGGTTCGGGCTGTGTGGCATACCGAGCGTGCTGATCCAAGCCATCCACGACGCTGGCATCGATGGCCTCGAGGCAATCTCGAACAACTGCGGCGTCGATGACTGGGGTCTCGGGATCCTGCTCAAGGACAGGCGGATCCGGCGGATGGTCGCCAGCTACGTAGGCGAGAACAAGGAGTTCGAACGGCAGTACCTGCACGGCGAGCTCGAGGTCGAGCTGACCCCTCAGGGCACGCTCGCGGAGCGGTTACGAGCGGGCGGGTCCGGTATCGCGGCGTTCTTCACCCGGACTGGTGTGGGCACCCAGGTGGCCGAGGGTGGCCTACCGTGGCGCTACGACTCGCAGGGCAACGTCGCGGTCTCCTCGCTCGCCAAGCAGACCCAGGACTTCGAGGTCGACGGCGAGACGAAGACGTTCGTGCTTGAACGGGCCCTGCGCCCCGACTTCGGACTCGTCCGAGCGGCCAGGGGCGACCGACACGGCAACCTCGTCTTCAACCAGTCCGCGCGCAACTTCAACCCGCTCTGCGCGATGGCAGGGAAGTTCACGATTGCCGAGGTCGAGCAGCTCGTCGAGCCCGGCGAGCTCGAACCCGACTCGGTTCACCTGCCGGGGATCTTCGTCCAGCGGGTGCTGCCCCTGACCCCGGAACAAGCGACCACCAAGCGCATCGAGCGGCGAACGGTGCGCGCTGCGAAGGATCACGCATGACACAGCCGACCTTCGCGCGCACCGAGAGCGCGAGCACAAGAACCGAGCGGCGAACGGTGCGCGCTGCGAGCCAGGAGGGCTGATCAATGGCACTGACCCGTGAGCAGATGGCCGCCCGGGCCGCAAGGGAACTGGCCGACGGAATGTACGTCAACCTCGGGATCGGCCTGCCGACCCTCGTGCCGAACTATGTACCCGACGACATCGAGATCGTCCTGCAGTCCGAGAACGGCATCCTCGGCGTGGGCGCGTACCCCCTCGACGGCGAGGAGGACCCCGACCTGATCAACGCCGGGAAGGAGACCGTCACGCTGCGCAACGGCGCTGCGTTCTTCGACTCGGCCACGTCCTTCGGGATGATCCGCGGTGGGAAGGTAGACGCGGCGATCCTCGGTGCGATGCAAGTGTCGCAGGCAGGCGACATCTCCAACTGGATGATCCCCGGCAAGATGGTCAAAGGCATGGGCGGGGCGATGGACCTGGTCCACGGCGCGAAGAAGGTCATCGTCCTGATGGAGCACACCGCCAAGGACGGGTCGTACAAGATCGTGAAGGAATGCTCCCTTCCGTTCACCGGCAAGGGCGTCGTTGAGCGCATCATCACCGATCTGGCCGTCGTCGACATCACTCCGGACGGACTCGTACTTCGCGAGCTCGCACCGGGCGTCAGCGAGGATGAGGTGCGCGCCAAGACCGAGCCCGAGCTCAAGGCAGAACTGGCCGGATGAGGCTCGGCCACGCCGGTTGCGTTCGGGTCTGGAGAGATGGGCAACCCAAGCCATCGATGCGAGACGGCGAACATCTGCCTGCCGTTGGCACGTGGGCTGCACCACGGTGAGCCAAAGAGGTGCGTCAGCCCAGGCTTGAGATGTGCTCGATCAATCCAGTCGTGGACACCGACGGCGTGCGCGGCAGGTAGATGACCTCGCACACGTCGCTGACCCAGTCGAACCTGCCGGCCCAGTCGTCGCCCATGACGAGCACCTTCCCGCCCTGCTCCAAGATGTAGTCGCGCTTCTTCTCGAGCGACTCCTCGAGGAAGACCGCGTCCACGCACTTGAGGCTGGCGACGATCTCCATCCGCTCGTCCTCCGTGAAGACGGGAGGCCGTCCCTTCTTCGCAACGTTCAGGGCGTCGGCCGAGACGCCGACAACGAGCCGGTCTCCGTGCTCAGCGGCGCGTTGGAGCATTCGGACATGACCGACGTGGAACACGTCGAAGGTACCAAACGTGATGACGGTGCGCTCGCTCAAACTCGGCTCCCTGCAGACTCAACGCGCTCCGGCTGCCCGGTGCGGCGAATCGAGCCTATCGTCCCGGTTCACGTCATGCGTTCGAGGCGGTCCATGGCTGCATCGGCGGCCTGGGCCATCGTTCGCTCTGCCAGCCCGGCCCCGTCGCTGACCGGTCCTCCCTCGAGCACCACCGTGGCGAGCCCACTCGCGTCGAGCGGCGCCAGCTCGACTCCGCGCGGGCGCGGTGCCCGGTCACTGGCGACGACCCTCGCGCCCGAGGCCAGCGCCTCCCGGACGATGAGGGAGTCGCCGTCCCAGCTGGTCGGGCGCAGGAAGCACCCGACCCGCTGCAGGACCTCACTCGTCGCCGCGGCCGGCAGGTCGAAAGTGATGGTGACCCACGCCTCGCCGCGCACTTGCTCGCGGAGCCGATCGAGCGCGGGCCCGTCGTTGCCGTAGGCGAGGATGTGGATCGTGGCATCGGGCCACTTCCTGCGCACCAGGCGGGCGGCGTCCAGGCCGAGCTCGGCGTTGTAGTGCGCAAGGCCGGCGTTCGTGGCGAGCGCGAGGGCATGGGCATCATGGGCCATGACGTCGAGGCCAGGCTGAAAGGTGTCGTCGAAGGGAACGACCACGACCGCGCGCCCGGCGAGCCCTTCGGGCAGCACTGCCCTGATCTCGTCGTTGACCGTCCACAGCTCGTCGTAGGCGTGCAGCGCGAGGTTCAGGACCGCCCGCATGGGCCCGCCCATGTCTCGCACCTGCCGTGTCGTGGACCCGGAATGGAGCACGAGCACCGTGCGACCGGGCAGCACCGCGAAGACCGGGGCCAAGATGATCGCTCGCCACAACCGGGTGATGTGGAACAGGTGCAGGGCCGGCCTCGTCGCCAGCGCCGGCGCCGCCCGCACTGCTCGCCGCAGCGACCCCGTGTCGACGTACCGCACCTCGTGACCCTCGTCCCGCAGCCGCCGGGACAGCTGGGTGTGGCTCGTCAGGACTCCCCCGACCTGGCCGTGCTCCTGCGCCCACTGGACGACGAGTGCCATCTCAGTCGAGCCTCGAGCTGGTCAGGACGCCGAGCAGGTGGCCGGCCGCGGTGATGAGCGCGAGCGGGACGAGGATGACGACGAGCCATTGGGTTCCCGCGAGGTCGCCGCGAACGACATCGACGATGCCGGCGGACAGCGCGAGCAGGCTCGCCTCGAGTGCGATGAACGCCCGGAAGATCGGCACGTAGCCGAACGCGCGCCGCACTGCGGCCATCCCCGACACCCTCGACCGCGCGGTGGCGGCGACGTCCTCGAGCATCGGCCTTCCGGTCTTGGCCCGGGCCACGTGAACCAGGTCGGTGAACGCCTTGTTGAGCAGGACGAGCACCGAGACGATCAGGCCGAGCACCGTCCACCCGCCGACGTCGAGCGGCTCCCGCCAGGACCAGGCGTCGGCACGCAGGCCGAGGGCGAAGGGGATCGTCGCCTCGGTCAGGTAGTGGCCGACGCGGTCGAGGTAGATCCCGGCCGGGGAGAACCGTTGACGCCACCGCGCGACCTCGCCGTCGGAGCAGTCGAGCAGGATCTGCACCTGCATGGCCACCACGGCGACGACCGGCCCCCAGAGCCCGGGCAGCGGCAGGGCCAGGGCGCCGAGGACGCCGACGACGATCATCAGCCAGGTGACCCCGTTGGGGGTGATGTGGGTGGGCAGCAGCAGCCGGGTCACGTAGATCGACAGATGACGGATGTAGAGCGCGCCGGCCCAGTGCTCGGCGTTGTAGCGGGCGATGTGCTCGGGCGGCTGCGCCACGCTGCGCAGGGTCGCCAGCGTGGGGCGGTCGTCCGTGGGGTCGTGCGTCACGACGGCGCCTCCGTCGCCCCGCGGCGGTAGGAGCGCGCGGCCAGGGTCCAGTCGTGCGCCGCCTCGGCGGCATACAGGACGAACAGCGCGACGCCCCCCCATGCCAGGATCGCGGCAAGGGGCCAGTCGGCTGCGACGGCGAGCAGGAGCAGCACGATTCGGCCGATCGCACCGAGGGTGAGGACGCCGACCCAGCGCGCCGGCGTGCGCCCCGTCTCGCGGAGCCGGTAGACGAGGTCGTAGCGGTGCCAGCAGATCGCGGCAAGCCAGAGGTATGCCGCCCACTGCCCGCCCGCCCGGAGGTGGCCGAGGGCGGCGAGCAGCACCGCCGCCTCGGCGGCGAGGACGAGCCACGGCAGCTGCCAGCCGAGGCGCAGCCCGGTCAGCCGGAGCGTGACCGGCCCCAGGGGGGCAGCGAGCGGGCCGAGGTCCAGCAGCTCAGCCAGGTGTGGATCGCTGCCCCCGGTGCGGAGCCGGTCCCGGCGCAGCAGCGCGCTTGCGGTGCGTCCCAGCCCGGTCCAGAGGAAGGCGAGCACCACTGCCACGGTCAGGGCCCAAAGGAAGAAGGCGGGACTGTAGGCGAGCAGGCCGATCGACATGATCAGGTACCGCTCGGCGATGGGCAGGTGCAGCACCTGCTTGATCTTGCGGACGGCGACGGCCCGGCCGCGAGGTGGCGCCGGCACCGTCGTGGGCGCATCCGCCGGGCCGAGGTCACCCAGCGTGGTGAGCGGCAACACGTCCGGTGACTCGTCGGCGGCCGCCGATCGAGCGCGTCGGGTGTAGCAGTAGTCCTCCACATGGCGGATGGCGAGCAGGGCGAGCAGCACCACGGCCAGCGTCCACAGCCCGGTTCCCCGCTGGGCCGCGACCCCGGCCACGACGCCGACCATCGCGAACTCCTTGACACGGTCCCCGACCGCGTCGAGCCAGCCGCCGAGGGCGCTGTAGGTCCGGGTGAACCGGGCGATCTCACCGTCGACGCAGTCCACGACGAGAGACGCCTGCAGGAGAACGGCCGCGGCGACCCATCCCCCGCGGGTGTCGGTGGCAGCCAGGCCGCACGCGAGCAGGCCCAGCACGAGACTGACCACGGTCACGATATTCGGCGCCCACCCGGCACGGAGCCCGACTGCTGTCAGCCGGCGCGAGACCGGTCGGACGACCGCCATCGAGAAGGCACCGTCATTGCCCCGCGACGCACCCCGGAGCCGTTGCTGCCACGGGGACCCCGGCGCTCCGGGTGCGTGATCGGATCCGCGGCTGATCGTGTACGGCCCGATGGGCACTGCCTGGACGGGCAGACCCGCACGGACGAGCGCGAGGAGCGCGAGGTCGAAGGGCTCGATCGAGCGGACCGCCGGGACTGTGGTCTGCCCGGCCACCCGCCAGATCTCGGCGACGCGGGGTCGGTCGGCGGCACGGATTCGTAAGACGCCGGCGGAGTACGCCGTGGGTCTCGTGACGGCGTGCACCGCCGACCCGGCGGACAGGATCTGCCGGCTGTGACTCGCAACGCGGACGGGAGGCATGGCGCTCGCGTCCGAGCCCAGGCCGGCGCGCTCAATGGTCAGCGCTGCCGTGCGGTCGGCCGGCGTGTCGACCAGGTCGAGCAGGGCGACGGGGGTGACTCGAAGGTCGGCCGCACAGACGACGAGGGCCAGGTCGGTGCGTGCCTTGGCTCTGGCGGCCAGTTCCGTCAACGGGTCTTCGTCGGCACGTGCTTCGGCAACGATGAGGCCCACCTGCTCGAGGGCTTCGCACATCTCCGCGTCTGGATGCGCTCCGAGAAGCACCGACTCCCCCGCGGGTCGGTTGACCGCAACGCGGCGCGCGTCGGCGTCACCGACGAGAGGCGCCACCTCGAGTCTCACTGACTACCCGTCTCTCACTGATGCTCGTCGGAGTAGTCGTTGTATTCCGAGATGACGTCCTCGATCGGCCCGTCCGCCACCAGCCGTCCTTCCCGGACGTAGAGGCCCCTCTGCGCGAAACGGCGAAGGTCCCCCTCGCTGTGCGACACCAGGAAGAGGGTCTTGCCGCCGGACAGCATCTTCTCCATCCGGACATAGCACTGTTCGCGGAAGGACCTGTCACCAACCGCGAGCACCTCGTCGACGAGGACGATCGGTTTGTCAAGCGTCGTGATCAACGAGAAGGCGAGGCGAACCTGCATGCCCGAGGAGAAGTGCCGGAACGGCATCTCCATGCTGGCCTTCACCTGAGATCCGGCAAAGTCGACGATCTCGTCGTACCGCGCGCTGATGTCAGCCTGGGTGAGGCCGTGCAGGCCCGCCGCCAGATAGACGTTCTCGCGGGCGGTCAGCTCGCCCAAGAAGCCACCCGTGAGCTCGATGAGGGGAGCCACGTCGCCACGCACCCGCACCGACCCCTCGTCGGGGATGAGCACGCCGGCGATCATCCGCAGTAGTGTGCTCTTGCCGCCGCCGTTGGACCCGATGATCCCGACGGCATCGCCGGGCCGGACATCGAAAGTGACGTGACGCAGTGCCCAGAAGGTGTCCTTCGGCGCGGTGTTCCTGCCTTGGAGGATCATTTCGCGCAGGGACATGCGGCGCTTCTTGCCTCGGTAGAACTCTATGCCGAGGTCCTTGACTTCGATGACCGGCTTCACTCAGATCTCCTTGAGCACCGGGGCCTCGAACCGCTTGAAGACGGCGGTACCGACGATGAAGACCAGCACGCTCAGGACGATCGAGATGACGACGGCCCGGCGGCCCAGCTCGCTCTCGAAGAAGCCGCTGCGGAAGAGCTCCATGATGCCGCTCATCGGGTTGAAGATGAGGAACCGGCGGATGCTCTCCGGGGCGGACTGGACACTGTAGATGATGGGGGTGGCGTAGAAGCCCATCCGCAGGCCGATGCGGACAACCCGCGCCATGTCGGTGACGAGGACGGTGATGGGGGCCAGGATGAGCCCGACTCCCGTGGCCAGGATGAACGTGAGAACCATCCCAACGGGAAAGTACACGAGGGTCCAGTTCAGGTGCGCCTCGCCACGGATCACATAGATGGCGACGAAGATGACGAGGATCGGCAGCGAGAGCACGAACTCCACCCCCTTTGCCAGCACGACCCGCACCACCCACAGCTCACGCGGCAGGTTGGTCGACTTGACGAGCCTCGACTCCTGCAGCAGAGCACGTGAGGTCTCGGTCATGCAGAGGGAGAACCACTGCCACACGAGCAGCCCGGTCAGCAGATGGAGGAAGTACGGTTCGTTGCCGACGTGGCGCGCCTTGAAGATCAGCGTGAACACAAGGAAGTAGATGAGCGACATGGCCAGTGGATCCAGCACCGACCAGAGGTAGCCGAGCACACTACGGGCGTATCGGACGCGTAGATCCCGGCGCACCAACGTACCCAGGACGTTGCGGTTGGCCATGAGCCCCTTGAACTCGGGGACGAGGATCATGCCACTCATGCCACCGCCTCTCTGCTCGATCGCGACCGGCCCGTTGGGACCCTCTGCGCCGATGGAAGTCTATGCGGGTCGGCCCCGACGACGCCGCGCGGCGCGCACGGACGCGCGGTACGCCACTCGGTACGATGACGACGCGACGCAAACGTCCCAGAAGCCCGCTGATCAGCACCGGCTGGAGGAGTCCGTATGAAGTTGTCCCGCACCTGGCGACAACACGTTCCCGCCAGGTCGCTGGCAGCCGCCGCCTACAAGGGAGTCCGGAATCGTGTCCCTCATGACGCATGGGCCAGGTTGCGCGCTCGCGCCCACCCTGCGCTCCGGCACAAGGCGGCCCTGCTGACCCGCACGCGTCTGCCGAGCAAGGGGCGTGTATCGGTGATTGTGCCGTGCTACCGGGTGGAGCAGTATCTGCGAGGTTGTCTCAACAGCCTCATCTGGCAGACCTACGCGGACCTGGAGATAATCGTCGTCATTGACGGTTCCCCTGACCGCTCGGCTGAGATAGCCCGAGGGTATGCCAGGTGGGATCGTCGAGTCCACGTCATCGAACAAGCGAACGCAGGGCTCGGTGCAGCGCGCAACACAGGAATCCGACACGCGACTGGCGACTTCCTCACGTTTGTCGACTCGGACGACGATCTGCCGAAGACCGCGTACGCCAAGATGGTCGACAGCATCACGCAGAGCGGCTCGGACTTCGTCGTCGGCAGTATCCAGCGCAGACAGGGGGGCCGCACGTGGCTTCCTCGCTGGGCCGAAGAAGTCCACCGCGTCACGCGCACCTCCTTGCGGCTCGATGACTATCCAGAGGTGCTCGCGGATGTTTTCGCCTGCAACAAGGTCTTTCGTAGGGGCTTCTTCCTCGAGCATGTCTCGCCGTTCCCGGAAGGAGTGCGCTACGAGGACCAGATCCCGAGCGCCCGCGCCTACACATCCGCTCGGAGCTTCGATATCCTCCACGACACCGTCTACACGTGGTACGTGCGATCCGATGGCACCTCCATCTCGCAACAGAAGGGCAACCTCCACGACCTGAACGACCGGTTGCGCGCGATCGAGGGCGCCGCGACGATCCTGTCGGCGAACGCTGAGCCAACGGTGCGGAGCTACTGGGTCGCCAAGACGCTCGGCCTCGACCTCGGCTCCTACTACAGCGTGATCCCGCGAACCGGGGACGACTTCTGGAAACCGCTGCGCGAGACCGTCCTCAAGGTGGCCGAGCAGGCGGACGCGAGCGCGTGGGAGCGCATCGACATCCACGACCGGCTGCTCGCTCGGCTCGTCATCGAGGGCCGTCGCGACGACGTCTGCACGGCTGTGCGGCGCAGGGAAGAGCTCGGGGTCGGATGCGTCCGGGTGGACCGCTCCGTGTCGCCCCCGATCGGCAGGCCGCTCTACCTTCCCGAGCTCGGCTGGCGCCCGCCGGACAACGAGCTGCGGTTGGCTCCCGAGTCCGACGTCCTGCGCACCACCCTCGTCGGGTACCACATCGACGCGTCGGTGTTGGAGCTGACCCTGATGGCATGGCTTCCCGGAACCTCCGACGATGCGACCCGCGGCGAGCTGAGCTGCCGGATCATCCGGGGCACCCTGGGTGACGACCGACCGTACATCCGAGGTGAGGTGGAGCGTGTACGTGGGGCCGGTTTCGTCGAGGCGACGGACGAGGCGGCCGCCCGGCACGGGTCGTGCGGCTACCTGCTCCGCTTCCCGCTCGGGGAGCTCGCCTCGATGATCGCCGGCACACCGAGCGCCGGCGACGACGGACACGGAGACGTCCTGGACTGGCACGTCGACGTGACGCTGCGACGGGGCGAGGACACATGGACCAGTCGCATCCGCGCGCAGGACCGCAGATGGACCGCCAACCGACTCCCAGCCAGCTCCATCCTGTCGAGTGGTAGCCGCATCGTCGCGACGTTCGAGCCGACCGTGGGCCTGCGCGTCGACGCGAAGGTGCCGCACGCCGTCGCCGAAGGCGCATCACTGACTGGCCGCATGCTGCGGTTGGTGCTGTCTGCTGTCCCGTCCGTTCCCGGCCGCCGCGTGGTCCAGGTGGCGAACACCTACCTCGGCATGCACAAGAGAGCGGCTCTCCCACCCGGTTCGTCCTCCTGCGTGATCACCCTGCCGGTACCGTCGCTCCCTCCGGGCGCGAGCCAGCACCGGACGTGGCGATGGGGGCTGAGCGTTCAGCTCGACGGCAGGACGATGCCTGTTCACTTCTCGGGCTCGCAGGCAGAGCTCGAGACCGACGAGGCACTGTCCGGACACCTGAGACTCTCCGTCGACGGCAAAGGACGTCTCCGTTGCGAGGAGAACGTCCGACACGCTGTGGTGACCGCCCTCGATGTCGCCGATGACTGCTCGTCCTTCACCGTTCACGGTCTGGCGGCCACGCCCGGAGGGCGGAGTCCACATCTCGCTCTCGGCGGCACGTCCGGCATGTGGTCTCCCGAAGCGCTGATCTACGACCCCCGAACGTCCCGTTTCGCTGCGACGTTCAGCCCGCTCGAGGCCAGATGGTCCAAGCAGGACGTCCCCCGAGCGTCCGACGGTTGGTCCCTGCGGCTCCTGACGGAGGCCGGGTCACTGTCTCGATCGATCTGGGTGCCGGTCGCCACGACTCGCATCGCAGACGTCGAGCAGCAGTACCTCGCGTGGCACGAGAACGAGCGCAGCGCCTTCCGGTTCACCGTGACTGCAGGTGCTCGGGCTCTGTGGGTGAACACGCGTCCACCGCTCGGGGAGGCCTTCGGCCGGTATCCGCAACGTCGGCTGCAGGAGCAGATCCCAGCCCTGCTTCGCTCGCCGCTGCGGAATGTGGTCCTCTTCTCGAGCTACAACGGGAAGTCGGCGTCTGACTCGCCCCTCGAGATCCACCGTGAGCTGCGCCGCCGCGGCGTGGACGCCGATCTGGTGTGGTCTGTCTCGGACCACGCCGCGGAGGCACCATCCGACGCCCGCTCCGTCCTGGTCGGCACGCATGAGTACTACGAGTGCCTCCACACCTCGCGCTACCTGGTGAACAACAACAACTTCCCGTACTACTTCGAGAAGCACCCGGACCAGACCTACCTTCAGACCTGGCACGGCACACCGCTCAAGCGCATCGGCAACGACGTTCCCTCTGCGAACCTGTCGCTGTCCTACCGGGCTCTGATGCGTCGGGAGGCGGCTGCGTGGGACTTCCTGCTGGCCCAGAACTCGTTCGCGGCTGATGCTCTGCCGGCGGCGTTCGGTTACGACGGCGAGGTCCTGTCCCTCGGCTACCCACGCAACGACATCCTCGCCGGCTCCAGTGCTGAGCTCGTCGACTCGGTGCGACAACGGGTCGGCGTTCGCCCCGGGCAGCAGGTGGTCCTGTACGCGCCTACGTGGCGTGACACCGTCAAAACCTCGTCGGGCAGGTACGCGTTCGTCAACTACCTCAAGCTCGACGAGGTCAGTGCTGCCCTGGGCGACGACACCGTGTTGCTGGTGCGTGGCCACAGCAACACCCAAGGAATGGCCGCGGGGACAACCCCCGCGAATATCGTCGATGTCTCGACCTACCCCAATGTAGCCGAGCTGATGCTCATCTCGGACGCGCTCGTCACTGACTACTCGTCGATCATGTTCGACTTCGCCGTGACGGGTCGGCCCATGGTCTTCCTCGTTCCCGACATCGAGGAGTACGCGGGGACGACCCGTGGGTTCTACCTGGACTTCAGGGAGATCGCCCCGGGGCCGATGCACGCGACAACCGATGAGGTGCTGGGGTCATTGTCGGCACCGGACCGCCTCGGCAGGGACTACCACGACCGATACGAGTCATTCCGCCAACAGTTCGCGCCGCACGACGACGGACATGCCGCGAAACGCGTCGTCGATGCCGTCTGGGGTCTCGCCGACGACTCCTGAAACCTGAGCGGACCCGGCTACAGGCGAAGCTCACGGGACGAGTGCCTCGAGCGTCTTCTTGTTCCGCCTGAAGTCGAACTCCCAGTCCGAGAAGTAGGCGGCCTCGGTCCAGCCCCCTTCCGGATGGGCGATGTCGGGACTGCTCCACACGTAGTCCACGTCGAAGCCGAGCACCGCGCCATACAGGTGTTCGTTGCGAGCGGTGTACCCCTCATGCGCAAGGACGATGGCCTTCTCGAGGCGACGCGAGTACATGAGGTTGAACAGCGCCGATCCAGCGAAGCCTGCGACCACCTTTGCCCCTGCAAAGATCGTCGCCTGCTCGACCAGGTCGAGATGTTCGGGGTAGATAACCGTGAATCCCCTGCCTTCGAAATACGACTCGACGTCGTGCCGGTTCCGGCACCGCCTGTTGCTGCTCGTCGTGTCATGGCGCGAGACGAACACGCGCTCCGGGTCCTCCGCCTGGTGTCGGACCAGATGCCCAGCCATCCGGTCCCAGATCTCGACGATGCGCGGACTCACAAAATGGGGAAACTGGTTGTGCCACAGGGGGCTCGCACCGTAGAGCTCATCAACACGGACGGGTTCTCCCGCCCAGACGACGTCGCGGCGGTCTATCCCGTAGGCCTGGAAGAGCCGCATCTCAAGCTCCGGGATCCGTTCGTTGGGATGCCGCAACCGGAAGAATGCCTTCAGGTCAGGACAGCGGGACTTTGCCTCGTCCCAACCCCAGAGCTTCGACACCACCTCTGTCGTCAGATGACCGAAGTGGCCGGAGTTCGATGCATCCAGGTGGTAGTAGGACCCGGGCAGGTGCCGAGTGGCGATGTCTCTGTCGGAGACCGTCGCGAACTCGCGGTCGACGGCAACCAGCCTCGGATTTCGCAACGTGGACTCGTGGTTGTGCCTGAACGACTCGGGCATGACGGATGACTCGAGAAGGGCAAGGCAGCTGCCCACGAGGGTGATGTCGCCTTCATATCTCCGCAGCGTCATCGCCGGCACCTCGAATGTCGGCTCGATCCCGGCTACGGAGTGGCTGACCCCGTGAGAGGTGGTCTTGCCGAGGGCGGTGAACGCCTGAGCGGGGAGCCTGACAATGTCCTGGACCCTGCTGCGACGGGACCGAGAGGCCAGCGTCCTGCTGGCGTCTGCCTCCACCACCCTCAGGTAATGCGTACCCACCTTCGTGAGAGCCAGATGATCGACGCCGACTGCTACTTCGCCGACACACCGCGCCAGGGCGCCCTCCCGGGGACTCTGGGGCTCGGAGCCTGGCAGGCCGAGACCGACCGCACCCATACGAATGACATCCGCGGCCAGCGACGCGTAGTCCTCCGTCGACGGACACGCGTGTCGGGGGATGACATAGCGTCCACCGTGCGAGAGGTGAAGCAGGAGACGGTCGAGCACGGCCATGCGGGTCTCGCGGGACACGGCGCGAAGGTCGATGATCTTGCTCGGGCTCCCGATCATCTTCAGCACCCAGTTGAACTCGACCGGGGTGACGGCAGGGTGGAACGGCACACCCCTGCGGGACAGTCCCCAGCTCGGGTCGTCGCCGAAGCCCACCACATGACACTCGTGCCTCGGGTGGTCTGACAGGACCCGGACGAGGGACCTGCCATCTGAGGAACCGACCAGTACGACCACGAGTTCCTGCCGGTGGTTCGATGCGCTCTCACTCATGGGTGTCTCCCGCACGGCTGGCCCCGATCGCCTGGAGGAACTCATCGATGGCCTTCCTGTTGTAGTCGGTCGGGTCGAAGGGCGGATGCGGTACGTCCCCACGGAGCACGGCGCGCATACCTTCGGCCAGGTCAGCCACATCACGTCTCACGATGCGCCCCACACCGGCGGGCAGGGATCCCCGGACAGAGTCGAACTCGGTGCTGACCACGGGAAGCCCCAGCATGCGTGCTTCCAGGATCA
Organism: Intrasporangium sp.; assembly: GCF_030452765.1. GTDB lineage: Bacteria > Actinomycetota > Actinomycetes > Actinomycetales > Dermatophilaceae > Intrasporangium_A. The sequence continues at coordinate 28,684 of NZ_JAKDLO010000007.1, read as the reverse complement.
CCATCGGTTGTCCCTCGTAGTCGCTGGACAGGACGAAGGCCCCACAGCGGGCCATGATGGCCCACGGGTTCGGTTGCAGACCCGTGAGGGTCACCGCTCCGGTCAGTCCGAGGCGAGCCACCAGACCGGTGATGTCGTCACGCAGGGGGCCATCCCCGATCAGGACCAAGCGGGCGTCCGGGTGCTGCGCATGCACGAGAGCGAAGGCCTTGATGAGTCGCTGGTGGTTCTTCTCGGGCGACAGGCGGCCGACCGTGACGAATATCGTCCCATCGGTCTGCGGGACCAGGCCGGCCGGCGGCACCTCGGCGGCCCCCCGCAGCATCCGGTCGGCATCGATAGTGTTGCGGGCCCAGGTGAACTGTTCCGGTCGTCCCCACCTGGACAGTTTCTCCGCGTTGATGTCGCGCAGCGCGTGGGAGACCGAGACGAGGTGGTCGAACCCGCGGTATGAGGTGAAGACTCCGGCGAGGTTGCGACGGTGCGGATTGCGGCCCTCGACCTCCCGTTGCTGGTCGGCGGCGAGGTCGTTGTGCAGCCAGATGGACCTCGTGCCCGCCGGCGCAACACCAATCATGAAGGACCAGAGGGGGCTGTAGCCGCTGAAGTCGATGACGTGGTCGAAGTGGGCCGTTCCCACAGTGCGCCGCCAGTCATCGAGGAGCAGTTCCATGAGGACGGCCCGCTCCCGGGACCCGAGCCGCTCCGCCGCCCCGCTGAGTAGCCGGCGTTTGCGCAGGACGTTCCGCTTGCCCGCGTTGAACCCCCCCGACCGGACGAACTGTCGCACCCGCTCATCGATGTGGGTGAAGTTCGAGCGTCGCTCGGGGTCCTGGCTCTGGTTGTGGACGACCGAGACATCGAACCTGTCGTGGTCGAGGTTCCGCAGCAGGTTCAGGCCCGAGGTGGTGATGCCGTTGGACTTCATGCCCCCGAGGTAGATCAGCAGCGTGGGCCGCCCGTCGCGTCGGGTCGGGCGAACCCGCCGCTGCTGCGCCGGCTCACGCAGCACGATGTCGAGCACCCGCTGGGTGGCCGCGCCGTCGTCCCAAGGCGCAAAGCGGGTCCGCGCCGCCTCCCGTCGCCCGCCGTGCGTCACGAGCGGGTCTTCCGCCGAACCGGACCCCGATGCGCGGACGAGCTTGGCGAGGTCGTCGACCGAGTCCACTACCGGGCCAGGCAGGTCGTCGGGTGACACGTACCACCCCCGGTACGCCCCGTAGTCCTCGAGGTCCGGGGCGTAGAAGAGGATCGGCCGCCTGGTGGAGAGGAAGTCGAAGAAGATGCTCGAGTAGTCGGTGACGAGCAGGTCGGTCGCAGCGAGCGCATGGTTTGTCGGGACCTCGTTGCCCACGAGCCGCCCGACGAGCCGCGCCTCCCGGGTGGCCGGCTCGGCAACCTGCTGATGGACCTTGAGCAGGACCCGGTGGTTCGCGGGCAGCCGCGCCTGGAGCTCGTCGACAAGCCTGGCCATCTGTGCCGCATCGTCCCGGGCGGTGTGGAACGACTCCCCCCGCCAGGTAGGGGCGTAGAGCACCACGACATCGTCCTTCGACACCTGCACGCCCGAACGCCGCAGCCGCTCGACGGCCTGGGCCCGGCTGGTGCCGGCGAACTGAACGTCCGTGCGCGGGTAGCCCTCCTCGACGAGCAGCCCCGGCGCGACATTCGCCAGGCGATAGGCACCCTCGTACATCACCTCCGACATGAAGGGCGACGTCGAAAGCAGGAAGTCGGCCATCATGAAGTTGCGCAGCACGTTGTATGCGCCCAGCGCACCCTGCGCCTCGTCGTACCCCATCCGCTTCAGAGGGGTGCCGTGCCACGTGTTGACATAGATCTGACCAGGACGCTTGCTGAAGCCCGGCGGGAAGGTCGCGTTGTTGAAGAGCAGCCCGGCCGTGGCGAGGGCCCGGTGGTAGGCGAGCGTGCCGCGCTCGACGAACCGCACGCGCTGGTTGCCGCGGAACTCGGCGAGCAGGTCGGCGTGGCGCTCCAGGTCGCGGAGCACCCAGATGTGATGGCGATGGGCCTGGTCCGGGTCGTCGAGGATGACCCGGAAGAGCGCCTCCGGATTGCACAGCATGCCGCTGCCGGCAAACGCCTCGTAAACGACGAGGTCACGGTCGATGGGCAGACGTCGGAGGTGGGCCCTCCACTCGCTCGGAACCGTCTTGACGACCTTGCGGACCACTGCCGTGATCCGGTGAGCGGCTCTGAGACCGGAGGCCATGCTGCTGACCCTACTTCCGTCGGAATGCCATGCCATGCCAAGGCGCGCCGTTCTGGAGAACCCGATACCTTCAGCGGTCGGCTACTATGTGCGGGCCACGAGGCCGATGCCTGATGCAACGTACTGCCCGAGGAGTTCCATGGGGATTCTGGTCCCGGGGACCACCTCATGGCCGGAGGCCATCCCGATCATCCTGCTGGGCCTGTCCGTGCTCTTCGTCCCCGGACTTGTCGCCGCGCTTGTGCTGCGGCTTTCGCTGCTGGCCTCCGTTGCCGTAGCCCCTCTGCTCAGCACCGCCTGCGTGGCTGGGGCAGGGATCGTATATGAGAGGTTGGGGGTGCGCTGGGGTGTCCCGGCCTTCGTCGGTGCTGTGCTGCTGCTGTGGTCAGGCGCGTGGGCCCTGAACCGCGCACAGGCGTCCCTATCCGGGTCGTCGCGGCTGCGGACGCGCGTCGGCGCCGACGATCGCCACCGGAGCCGTATGGTCGCGTGGGCCCGCGAACTGAGGTCTCCGACGTTCCGGGCGGTCGGCATCGGAACCCTGCTCGCCTTCGCTGTCGTCTGCCTTTCGGTGTTACCCGAGGTCGGCACCCCGGAGGCGATCCCACAACACCCGGACACCATCTTTCACCTCGGGGCGGCTGAATGGATGCTCGAGTCAGGCTCCATCTCGTCACTGACCGTGGGGCGGTTCGCCGCCCCCGGTACCAACAGCTTCTACCCGGCTGCCTTCCATGGCTTCACGGCCACGATCGCGATGCTCACCGGAACATCGGTCGCGGTGGCCACCTCAACGTTCGTCCTGGTCCTCGTCGGTGTGGTCTGGCCGGTCGGGTGCATCTGGCTCGCCCTGAGCCTGCTGGACAACCGACCGGCCGTGGCGATCGGCGCCGGGATCATGTCCGCCGCCTTCACGGGCTTTCCGTACCTGCTCATGGGCTACGGAGTCCTTTGGCCAAACCTCTTCGGGCAGACCATGCTCCCCGCGGCGTTGGTCCTCTTCCTCTGCGCGATCCGGTCCAGGGGTTCCTCGACGCTCATCCATCCGAGCCGTCTGGTCTCGTCGTGCCTGCTGGTCGTCTCGCTCGTGGCACTCGTCCTAGCGCATCCCAGCGCACTGATCGCGTTCGGGGTGATGGCCGCGCTCATCCTGCTGGCCGGCGCCGTAGCCTTCGCGGCCCGGCACCTGCGGGATGACCCGATGCGAGGAGTGGGCCGGCTGGTCGTCGCCGTGGTGCTCGTCCTTGTCGGTACCGCCGCAATGACGATGCTGCGCCCTGCGTCCATGGTCGGTGCGGCACGCTACGGACCGGACGACACGGCCGCCTTCGCGTGGACGTCGATGCTGCTCTTCGCGCCGGGCAAGGAACTGCCCCTCTGGGCTCTCGCAATAGCGACCGGTGCTGGCGCTCTCGCGATCCTCATCCGACGCCCAGGGGCGCGCTGGGTCGTTGCCGCGCTCAGCCTCTTCCTAGCGCTCTACTGGCTCAATGTCGCCGTGGATACGACGTGGGTGCGTTACCTCACGTGGCCCTGGTACAACGACGCCTTCCGGTTGCAGGCCGTGGCCATCCTTCCGGCAGTCATCGCGGCCACCGCCGGGGTGGTGGCCATGGCGGACGTCTTGGGCAACTCCCGAGTGTTCCGCCGACAGGGCCTCGACAGAGCTGCTCCCGACCGTCCGTCCCTCGCCACCCGATGGTCATCGAGGATGGGCGCAGCCACCCTCGTCTCTCTCAGCTTCCTCCTGGTGACCGGAGGTGACTATCTGCACCAACACCGACACGTCCTGCACACCTACTTCCACCCATCGGTCGAGGAGTCCTGGGTCAGCGACCAGGAACTGCAAGCACTGCACGACCTTGCCTCGCATCTGCCCGCGGACGCCGTGGTGGCCGCCAACCCGTGGAACGGCGCGACCTACCTCTATGTGATCAGCGGCCGCCGGCTCCTGGTGCCCACGGAGAAGGCCAAGATGAGCCAGGACCAACAGCTCCTGTCGAAGCACCTGAATCAGGTCGGCACCGATCCCGCCGTATGTGCCGCCGCCGAGCGGTACCACGTCGAGTGGGCGATCACCGGCGGAGAGGCCTACTCCTACGCGGGCGACCGCGTCGACCAGTACACCGGGATCGACCTGGTCGGCTCCTCCCCGGCGTGGCGCCGCGTCGCCAGAGCCGAGCCCTACACGCTCTACCAGCGAGTCGCGTGCGCTACCGCCGCTCCGCTGATCGACGGCAGCGCGCGCTAGAGTGGGCGCGCGCGGGCCGGGTCAATGCCGATGGCCCCTCCGCCAGTCGAGCTTCCGGAGGACCTGTTGGGCGTGCTCATCCCCGGGTCGACGACCTGGCGCGAGGCGATCCCGATCTTCGTGGTGGCGGTCGCCCTGCTCTTCGTGCCGGGCACGGTGGCGGCACTCGCGGCCCGCGTCAAGCCGCTCGCAGCCGCCGCGGTCGGCCCGGTCCTCACGACGAGCTTCCTGACCGTCTCCGGTGTCGTATGCGGTGCGCTTGGGATCGCGTGGACGAGCAGTGTCCTCGTGGTCAGCCTCGCCCTCTGCGTTGTCGTCGTGGGGGCCCTGGGCCGGTGGCTGAGCCGACGGCATACCCTGCCCGACGGCGGTCCACTGTTCGCGTCCCTGGTCGGCGTCGCCGCTGCGCTGGCCATCGTGCTGCTGTCGATCCGCAAGGAGATCGACACACCCGAGGCGATCCCCCAGCACCCCGACACGATCTTCCACCTCGGTGCCGCGCAGTGGATGCTCGAGCACGGTGACATCTCGGTGCTGCACGCGGCAGGGTTCGCGTCACCGAGCGGCACCGGCTTCTATCCCGCGGCGTTCCACACCTTCACGGCGAGCATCGCCATGCTCACCGGGAGCTCGGTCGTCGTCGCGACCACGGTCTTCGTGCTGGCCGTCGTCGGGATCGCCTGGCCACTGGGCTGCATCGCCCTGGCGATGTCGCTGCTGGGGCGGCGGTCCGCCGTCGCCGTGTCAGCCGGAGTCGCCTCGGCCTGCTTCACCGGCTACCCGTACTTCCTCATGGGCTTCGGGGTGCTGTGGCCGAACCTCTTCGGCCAGGCGCTACTGCCCGCTGCGCTGCTGCTCGTCATGTCCGTGGTCGGCTCACTCGCCAGACCCCCCTTCGTGGCCGCGCCGCGCCGCACCGCCGCGCTCCCGCTGGCCGTCTCGCTCCCGGGGGTCGCCCTGGCGCACCCCAACGCCTTCGTCGCGATGTGCGTCTTCGCCGCCCTCATCGTGCTCGGGCGCGCGCTGGCCTTCGCCTGGTCTCATCGGACCGACCGGCGAAGGCTGGCCGGGGGCATCGGCATCGTCGTGGGCGTCCTGCTCGTCGGAGCGGTCGGGCTGGTGCTGCGGCCCGCGAGCATGTTCGACACCGGGGCTCCCGGGCCCGAGGAGAGCGCGGCCCGCGCGTGGCACGACCTGCTCATCTTCGCGCCGCGCGAGACCAAGGACCTGACGCTGCTCGCCGTCCTCGTCCTCGTCGGCGTGTTCGCCATGTTGGGCCGGCACCGGGGGAGCCGATGGGTCGTCCTCGGACTCGGAGTCTTCCTCGCCCTCTTCTGGCTGAACGTGGCCGTCGACTCGCCTGCGGTCCGGTTCTTCACCTGGCCGTGGTACAACAACGCGGTCCGACTGCAGTCCGTCGCGATCCTTCCCGCGGTGATCGCCGCCACGGCGGCATTCGTCCTGCTGGGGGACCTGGCCGCTCGCGTCATCCGAGCCAGACACGCGGGTCTGGCTGTGACGGGCGTCGCGCTGCTGGTCTTCCTGGCGGTCACCCACGGCTACGTCGGTGCGCACGAGCACATCCTGCACCGGTACTTCCACCCGAAGCCGGCCGACTCCTGGGTGAGCGACCAGGAGCTGCGCTCCCTGCGGGCCCTGTCCGCCCACCTGCCGCCGGACGCCGTCGTTGCGGCCAACCCGTGGAACGGCGCGACCTACCTCTACGTCGTGAGCGGCCGGCGGCTGCTGATCCCGACGGAGAAGGCGGACACGAGCACGGACCGGCAGCTCCTGGCGAAGCGCCTCGACGAGGTCGGCAGCGACCCTGCCGTCTGCGCGGCCGCCGAGCGGGAAGACGTGGACTGGGCGATCACGGGCGGGCAGCCCTTCTCCTGGGCGAACGGGCGGGAGAAGCGCTATGCCGGCATCGACGACGTCGGCAGCTCGTCTGCCTGGCGGCAGGTCGCCACGGCGGCGCCATACACGCTGTACGAGCGAGTCGCCTGCGCACGCTGAGGAGCGGGCACACCGGCGGTCACGACTTCGCCAGATCCCGCGGGCTGGTCAGGAAGCCTGCCCCCCAGGCCCAGTGCATGGTGGCCAGGACGAGCGGGGCCAGCGCCCTGGTCCGCATGCTCTCGCCCTTGGCGATGGCCAGTCCCCCGGCGGTGACCGCTGCCGCATACGCCGCCGGCACGAGCCAGGCCGGCCTCCAGCGGGCCCCGACCAGCAGGGCGGTGGCCGTCCCGAGCACCATCGTCGGCGGAGCGAGGTAGCGCAGGTTGATGGTGCCCTCGTGGTGCCGTGCCACGACATGGCGCCACCGTCCGTAGTGGAAGTACTGCTTGGCCAACCCGCGGAACGTGCTCCGGGGACGGTAGGTGACCTTGAGCTCGGGCATGAACCAGACCGTGCCGCCAGACTGCCGGATGCGGTGGTTCATCTCCCAGTCCTGTGCCCGGGCGAAGTGGGGGTCGTAGCCGCCCACCCGTTCGAGCGCCTCGCGCCGGAACACGCCGAGGTAGACGGTCTCCGCCTCCCCTGCCTGCCCACCGGTGTGGAACGCCGAGCTGCCGACCCCGATCCTGCTGCGCATCGCGCAGGCCACGGCTCGCTCGAAGTCGTCGGTGCCCCGGGCGTCCATCATGCCGCCGACGTTGTCCGCACCGACGCGGATGAGCTCACGGACGGCGGTCGACACGTAGTCGCCGGGGATCTCCGCGTGACCGTCGACGCGCACGATGATCTCGCCGGTCGACGCCGCGATGGCGGCGTTGAGGGCATCCGGGGTGCGCCCGGTCGGGTTGGGCACCGTGCGGACCCGCGGGTCGGTGGCCTGCAGACGGCCGGCGACCGCGTCCGTCCGGTCGTGTGACGGACCGAGTGCCAGCACGACCTCGAACGGGCCTGCGTAGTCCTGGGCAAGGACCAGGTGCACGGCGTCGGCCAAGTGCCGCTCCTCGTCGAGGACCGGAAGTATGACGCTCACCGGCGGAAGGTCGGCCTCGCTGCCTGCCGCGCCGGCTGAGACGCGGTCACCCGGGTGCGCCGCGCTCATCGCGTCAGTCACCCCAGCAGCTGACGCGCCATCACGATGCGCTGGACCTGGTTGGTGCCCTCGTAGATCTGGGTGATCTTGGCGTCTCGCAGCATCCGCTCGAGCGGGAAGTCCTGGGTGTAGCCGGCCCCGCCGAGCAGCTGCACCGCGTCGGTCGTCACCCGCATCGCCACGTCCGAGGCGTAGCACTTGGCGGCGGCGCCGAAGAAGGAGAGGTCCTTGTCCTGGCGTTCGGACTTGGCTGCGGCGACGTAGACCATCTGCCGGGCGGCCTCGAGCTCCATCGCCATGTCGGCCAGCATGAACTGGATGCCCTGGAAGTCGGCGATGTGCTTGCCGAACTGCTTGCGCTCCTTGACATAGGCCAGTGCACCGTCGAGCGCGCCCTGCGCGATGCCGACGGCCTGCGCCCCGATCGTGACGCGGGTGTGATCGAGTGTGCGCAGCGCGATCTTCAGACCGTCACCGAGGGCTCCGACGAGCCGGTCGCCGGGGATCTTGACGTGGTCGAAGTGCAGTTCGCGCGTCGGGCTGCCCTTGATGCCGAGCTTGCGCTCCTTCTCGCCGAAGGTGAACCCGGCGTCGGACTTCTCCACGACGAAGGCGCTGACGTTGCTGCCGCGCTTGCCGTCCGGGTCGGTCACCGCGAGCACGGTGTAGTACTCGGACACGCCGGCGTTGGTGATCCACGACTTCTGCCCGTTCAGGATCCAGTCGTCCCCGTCCGGGGTCGCGCGGCACTTCATCGACGCGGTGTCGGAGCCGGCCTCCCGCTCGGACAGGCCGTAGGAGAAGGCGGCCTCCCCCGCGGCCAGGGGCGTGAGGTAGCGCTTCTTGACGTCGTCGCTGGCCGCCAGGATCAAGGGCAGCGAGCCGAGCTTGTTGACCGCCGGGATGAGCGAGCTCGAGGCACAGACCCTGGCGACCTCCTCGATGACGATGCACGTCGCGAGAGCGTCGGCTCCGACGCCGCCGTACTCCTCCGGTACGTGTGGGGCGAAGAAGTCCGAGGCGACGAGTGCCTCGTGCGCCTCCTGCGGGTAGCGGGCCTTCTCGTCGACCTCCGCGGCGAAGGGGGCGATCTTGTCCTCGGCTACCGCGCGCACCGCCCCGCGCAAGGCCTCGTGGTCCTCGGATGTCCTGAACAGGTCGAAGTCGGGATTCGTCACGACTCGATGCTACCCGGGCGGTCGGTCCCTGACCTGTCCGGCGAGGTGACCGGGGCCGTGCGCCGGTAGGGTCGCCGACGTGAAGATCCTCAGCGTCGTCGGGGCCCGCCCGCAGTTCGTCAAGCTGGCCCCGATGGCCGGCGCGATCGCCGCGGCCGGCCATGAGCACGTCATCGTGCACACGGGCCAGCACTACGACGTCAACATGTCCGAGGTCTTCTTCCGGGACCTCGGCATCTCGGCCCCCGACGTGCACCTCTCGGTCGGCTCGGCCTCCCACGGCCGCCAGACCGGAGCGATGCTCGCCGGCATGGACCAGGTCCTCGAGGAACGCCGGCCGGACTGGGTCCTCGTCTATGGCGACACGAACAGCACCGTCGCCGGCGCCCTCTCCGCGGTCAAGATGCACATCCCGGTCGCCCACCTCGAGGCCGGCCTGCGGTCGTTCAACCGGCGCATGCCCGAGGAGCACAACCGGGTCCTGACCGACCACGCGGCCGACCTCTGCCTGGCCCCCACCGAGGTGGCGATGGGCCACCTCGCGCGGGAGGGCCTCGCCGAGCGCTCGGTCCTCGTCGGGGACGTCATGACCGATGTCCTGCTCAAGGTCCGAGACGCGGTCCGCGGCTTGCCGGCCGGCCTCCCCGCGAGCCTGGACGGGCGACCGTTCCGGGTCGCGACGCTGCACCGCCCGGACAACACCGACGACCCCGACCGGTTGCGTTCGATCATCGCCGGCCTGGCCGGCCTCGAGACGCCCACGCTGCTGCTGGCACATCCGCGCCTGCGGGCTCGTGCCGCCGACTTCGGCATCTCCCTCGAGCAAGGCACCCTGCACGTGGGCGACCCGCTGTCCTATCCGCAACTGGTCCGCCTCGTCATGGCCGCCTCCGGCGTCGTGACCGACTCGGGCGGCGTGCAGAAGGAGGCCTTCCTGCTGCGGGTGCCGTGCACCACGGTCAGGACCGAGACCGAGTGGACCGAGACCGTCGAGCTGGGCTGGAACGTCCTCGCCCCCGACCCGCGGCACCTGTCCGGCGCCGTGAACCGGCCGACTCCGCCGGCGACCGACGCCGCACCATACGGTGACGGGCGCACCGCGCACCGCGTCGTCGACGCACTCCAGCAGGCACTGGGTGCTCGATGAGCAGACACCGGATCCTCTGCATCTCGCTTTCCCCGATCGCGCGCGACGGCCGGGTGCTGCGTCAGCTCGGCGTGCTCACCGAACATGGCGACGTCACGACGGTCGGCTTCGGCCCGACGCCCGACGGCGTTGCCGAGCACCTCGAGGTGCCGCCGTCCGCCACGCTTCCGCAGACGCTTCCCGGAGTCGCCCGCCTCGGACTGCGCCGGTATGCCGCCAGCGAACTCGCTGCGCCAGCGGTCCAGCATGCGATCCGCCTGATCGGTGAGAGTCGGTTCGACCTGGTCGTGGCGAACGAGGCCCGGGCCCTCGGGCTGGCCTTCGCCGTCAGCCGAGGGGCACCCGTCTGGGGTGACATGCACGAGTGGGCTCCGGGAGAACGTGACCAGGTGCGGCTGTGGCGGCTCCTGGTGGCCCCGTTCATGGACCACCTGTGCCGCACCTACCTGCCGGCCTGCGCGGCGGTGACGACCGTCTCGCTGGGCATCGTCGACGAGTACGAGCGCGTCTACGGCGTGCGAACCGAGCTGGTCCGCAACGCGCGCCCCTGGGTCGATCTCACGCCGACCCCGGTCGTGGGCGACGGCCCACTGCGCCTCGTGCACAGTGGTGGCGCCGAGCCCGGCCGGCGGATCGACCGGCTCATCGACACCGCCCGGATGGTGCCGAACGCGACCCTCGACCTCTACCTCGTGCCGGCCAACGACGGCGGCAAGCACCTGGCCGAGCTTCGCGAACAGGCGGCGGCGGGCCCGGGTGTCACGATCCACGACCCGGTCGCTCCGAGCGACCTGCCCCGCGAGCTGAACGGCTATGACGTCGGGATCTTCCCGCTCGTCCCGCAGAACTTCAACATGGAGCACACACTGCCCAACAAGCTCTTCGACTTCCTTCAGGCCCGCCTCGCGATGGCCGTGACGCCGAACAGCGAGATGCGGCGCTTCGTCAGCGAACACGGCCTCGGTGTCGTGTCGGACGACTTCTCGCCGGAGTCGTTCGCGGCAGCGCTGGGGGCACTGACGCCCGAGCGGGTCCGCGGCTTCAAGGAGTCGGCCCACCGTCAAGCCCGAGCCCTCAGCAACAGCACCGATGTCGCGACGAGCCGGGCCATCGTGGACCGGCTCCTCGCGCGATGAACACGAGCCGGGGCGCACGGGCCGTGACCGACCCAAGCGTCCTGCACGTGGGCGAGGCGGCCGGAACCGCTCGTCAGCTCCTCGACGAGGCACACCGACGCGGTTTGAGGTGGGACCATCTACCGTTGGCCGACCCTGACCTGGGTTGGCCCGGGCCGCTCGCCGGGGCACAGAGGGGGGCGCGCGGCGTGTCCTGGCTCGTGCGCCTGCGGATGCTGGCCTCTCGCCGCGACATCGTCCACATCCACTCGGCCGCGACGTTCGGGCACAGCCGGTATGCGGTGCGACGCTTCGTCCTGCACTGCCACGGCACCGACGTGCGCACGGCGCAGTACGAGCCAGGCCTCGGTCCGGTCGTGCGCGCCGCGCTACAGATCGCCGAACGTGTCCTGTACTCGACGCCAGACCTCGCCGAGCACGTGCTCGGCCGGCGGGCCGACGCAACGTACTTCCCGGTGCCGATCGAGGTCGGCCGGCTGCCCCTGTGGTCACGACCCACGCGTCCGCGGGTCGTCTTCGCCTCCCGCTGGGAGGCGGTCAAGGGGCTCGAGCGCCAGCTCGGCGTCGCGAGGTCGCTGCGCGCCGCGCTGGGTGAGGGCGCACAGATCGTCGGGCTCGACTGGGGTCCGGCGGCAGCCGAGGCGCGGGCCGCCGGGGTCGAGCTGGTCCCGCGTCTCGGTCACGCGGCATACCTCGGCTGGCTGGCCGGCGCGACGGCTGTGATCGGGCAGGCGAGCGGCATACTGTCCGCCTCGGAGCTCGAGGCGCTCGGCACCGGAGCCCCCCTGCTGTTGCCGGTCCCCCTGCCGCTATACGCCGAGGACCCGCCGCCGGTGCTCGGTCACGACATCGAGAGCGTCGTCGAGATCGCCCGCAGCCTGGTCGTCGGCGCCCCACACGATGCCGCCGCGGGCCACGCATGGGTCGAGCGGGTGCACGGCACCGGGCAAGCCGTCGACACGCTGTGCTCCCTCTACGCCGACGTGCTCGCCACGAGGGACCGATGATGCATGCCTATCTGCGTCCGCTGCGCGTACAGCACTCCAGAGGAGTCTCCGTCGCCGCCGGGGGGGCACTGTCAATGGTCGGCCTGCTCGCCCAGGGCGTGCTGCGATTTGCGACCATCTGGCTCGTCGGTCGCGTGGCCGGACCGGTTCTGGCCGGTACGGTCGCCGCAGCCATAGCCACCGCAAGCCTCCTGGTCCTCCTGTGGCCGACGACGGCCGGATCGGCCGCCTCGAAGTACATCGCGGTTGCGCGAGGTGGTGGCGACACCGCCGAGATCGGCGCCGTCGCCGCCCACTTCCGGCGCCGGGCGACGCTGACCGGGATCCTGGTCGCCGCGCTCTCGATTCCCGTTTGGGTCCTCATGCAGGACGGCAGGTTGCTCGATGGGCTCTGCGTCGCTGTCCTGGCGCTCGCCTATTCGGGATACAGCTTCGTGCGCGGGGTGCTCTTCGGCGCCCAGCAGATGGCCCGCGCCACGACTTGGGACGTAGCGTCCTCCGTGCTGGGTCTGCTCGCCCTCGGCGCGGCACTGCTGGCCGGGGTGGGAGGGGGTGCCCTGCTCCTCCCGGTGGCCGGGGCATACGCGCTCTACAGCCTCGCGAGCTGGCCGTGGCGCCTGCCGGAGCACGACCCGCTCTCGCGTGCCGTGCGGCGCGAGCTGGACCATTTCGTTGCTCTCGGCGCGGTCGGTTCTCTGGCGAGCTCCGGGTTCCTCCAGCTCGCGATGATCGTCGCGCGCGCCACCGACCCCGAGGGGGCGGGTCAGTTCGCGGCGGCCATGTCCACGGCGACCCCGGCCTCGATGCTCGCCGCCGCGCTGAGCCTGGTCCTGCTGCCCTCGCTGTCCGAGGCCCTCGGAAGCGGCGACCGGGACCGGTTCCGCATCATGTCCGACCGGGCCAACCGGGTGCTCATCACCGTGATGGTCGCGACCTTCGGCTCCCTCGCGCTCGGCGCCAGGCTGGTCATGACGATTCTCTGGGGACATCGCTTCGCCCCGGACTCTCTCCTCTTCCCGCTCCTCGTGCTCGCGCTGCTCGCCTCGAACTCCAGCGTCGCGAGCGTCAACGCGTTGGCGGCTCGCTCGCGGCGCGGGGTCCTGATCACCACTCTCGCGAGCATCGCCGGGCTGCTCACGGGAGTCGTGGTGTGGTGGCTGTTCATCGGGCGGCTCGGGGTGCTCGCCGTCGCCGTGGGCTACCTCGTGGGAGCCGTCGTCACCAATGTCGTGCCCCTGGCCGCCGAGTGGCGGGTGGGCGCCCACGCGTGGGCCGGACTGGCTGCCCGATCGGTGACCGCCGTGGCGGTCGCGTGCGTGGGGTTGTACGTGCAGCGGGCGTTCGACATCTCGATCTGGCTCGACCCGGTCGTCGTCGCCGTCTTCCTGCTCGGCTGGCTGCTCGCCAGCCGCCGCGACCTCGCCTCGCTGCACCTTCGCCTGCCGGGCCGTCGACCGACCGCGAGGTGAGTGAGCCCGCAAGCCAGTCAGGAGCCGAGAGCGGCGATCACTCCTGCCGCCGCGACGCGGCCCTGAGCGCGCAGGGACGCGTTGCCGCGCGTCCACGTGATGCACCGTAACGACAGCTCGTCGCGCTCCGGCGATGGCTGGCGCAGGGCCGCCAGCATCGCCACCGCGACCGCGTCGACATCGTAGCCCGGGGCCCATCCCAGCCTGGCCTGCTCGACGAGCTGCTGGCCTGCGCCCGCCCCGGCGTAGACGACCGGCGTACCACAGGCCGTCGCGGCATAGATCTTGGTCGGCTTGGCGAAGTCGTAGCCGAGGCCCGGTTTGATCGAGACGAGGGCGGCCCGCGCCCCGCGGATCCACGCAGCACAGGTGGCGGGTGGGACGACGCCGCGCGACTCGACAGCACCCGGCGCGATCCGGTCCGCGAGCGCCATGATGTCCGTGACCGCGCTGCCCTGGCCGAGCAGGACGAGGCGGGCACCGGGTACCTGGACACGTACCTTCGCCAAGGCCTCGACGAAGACCTCGGCCCCCTGCCATTCCGACATCGTGCCGGTGTAGACGAACTCAGCCGGTGCCTCCGGTGTCGGGCCTTTGGGTGTGAAGACTTCGGTGTCGACCCCGTTGCCGACAACGATGAGCCGATCCCGGGAGACTCCGAGCCCGGCGATGCGTTCGGCAACCTCGTCACTGATGCACAGCACCCGTAGCGCACCCCTGGCGACCCACGACTCGGCAGCCCGCATGCCGGCGACGACTGCCCGCGGAGCACCCATCGAGGCGACGCCGTCGCTCCACACGTCGCCCGCGTACCAGACATACGGCCTTCGATGGACGGCCAAGGCCACGCGCGAGACCAGGCCGGTCGTAGGTGGAGGCTCGACGATCGTGACGTCCGAGCGAGACGACAGGAGCATCCGCACGAACAGGGGCACGTCGAAGGACAGGTACTGGACGTAGCCACGGACGTTTCCGCCGGCGTCGCGCAGGACCGGCCAACGGCGCACCGTCAGGGCACCGTCGGCGCCGGGAGGCACCTCGGCCGGAGGACGCGTAGTCAGCACCTCGACAGCGCGTCCTGCATCGGCGAAGGCGTCCGCCAGCACTCGCAAGCGAAAGGCGGCCGCCCCGACCTCGGGCGTGAAGAGCCGGCTGACGAGCCGGACCCGAGCGTCATGCCGCCGCCGACGCACCCTCACGTCTGGAACGTGACGACCGAGCCGCCCCGGGCTGACTCGATCATCGCCTCGGCGACGAGCACAGTGTTGTGACCATCGCGCATCGTGACGATGTCGGCCTGCTTGCCCAGCACGGCATCGCGGAACTGTTCGTGCTCGACGCGCAGCGGCTCGGGCTTGGCGATGGCGTAGCGGATGACGTCACCCTCCGTGACACCGCGGAACTGGGCGATCTCGTCGCGAGTCACCCGCACGGAGCCGTTGGCGAAGAAGGTCAGGTCGGCGGTCAGGGTGTCGGCGACGAACGCGCCCTTCTCCCCGGTGATCGTGGTGACGCGCTCCTTCAGCGGGGAGAGCCAGTTGACCAGGTGGTTCGTGACGGTGTCGTCGGCCAACAGGCCGGTCGCGGCGACGAGGTCCTCGTGCCGGCGACCGCTCTTGAAGGCCGTGTTCGCGCTGACCCGACGGTACGGCTGCTGCGTGACCCAGGCGGTCAGGTCGATGTCGTGGGTAGCGAGGTCCTTGACGACGCCGACGTCGGCGATCCGGGCCGGGAACGGGCCCTGCCGACGGGTCGCGACCTGGTAGACCCGGCCCAGCTCACCGGCCGCGATCCGTGCCCGCGCCTGCTGCAGGGCGGGGTTGTAGCGCTCGATGTGCCCGACCGCCCCGACCAGACCCGCGGACTCGAACGCCGCCACGAGCCGCTGCGAGGACGGCCCGTCCTGGGCCAGCGGCTTCTCGACCAGCGCATGCACCCCGGCCCTGGCCAGGGCCAGCCCGACCGGCTCGTGCAACGCGGTCGGCACCGCGACGACGCAGTAGTCCAGGCCGCGGCCGATGAGCTCCTCGACGGTGGCGAGCACCGGCCGGCCTCCGGCCACGCCGTGCACGTCGCCGCCGGGGTCGGCGACCGCGACCAGGTCGACCCCCTTGAGGGAGGCCAGCACCCGGGCATGGTGTCGACCCATCATGCCCAGCCCGATCAGGCCCGCCCGCAGGGTGCCCATCACGCGCCCGCCCCGGCCAGCGCGTTCACCGCGGTGACGATCCGCTCCAGGTCTGCCGGGCTCACCGAGGGATGCACCGGCAGGGACAGGCACTGGGCCGCCGCCCGCTCGGTCTCGGGCAGATCGGCGGCGACCTGGAACGGCGCCAGCCGGTGGTTCGGCACCGGGTAGAACATGCCCGACCCGATCTGGTACTCCTCGCGCAGCGCCGCTGCGAGACCGTCGCGGTCCTCGGGCACCCGTACCGTGTACTGGTGGTAGACGTGCACCGCGCCTGCGGCTACCGGGGGTGGTGTCACCGTCTCGAGGTTCGCGCTCAGGAACGCCGCGTTGTCCTGGCGACGCCTGGTCCAGCCGTCGACCTTCTTCAACTGCTCACGGCCGATCGCCGCGTGGATGTCGGTCATCCGCGCGTTGAATCCGACGACCTCGTTGTGGTACTGCCGCTCCATCCCCTGGTTCCGGTACAGGCGCAGGAGCCGCTCGACCTCGGCGGTGGAGGTCGAGACCATGCCGCCCTCGCCCGAGGTCATGTTCTTCGTCGGGTAGAGCGAGAACATCGCGAAGGTGCCGAACGCGCCGACCGGGGTGCCGTGCAGGGTGGCTCCATGAGCCTGGGCGGCATCCTCGAAGACCTGGATGCCGTGCTTGTCGGCGATCGCCATGATCGCGTCCATCTTCGCCGGGTGTCCGTAGAGGTGCACCGGCATCACGCCGACCGTGCGCGGCGTGATCGCAGCCTCGACCGCCGCAGGGGACAGGCAGAAGTCGTCGGCGTCGATGTCTGCGAACACCGGCGTCGCTCCCGTCAGCGCCACCGAGTTCGCCGTCGCCGCGAAAGTGAACGACGGCACGATGACCTCGTCGCCCGCTTTCACCCCGCACGAGAGCAGCCCGAGGTGCAGGCCCGAGGTGCCCGAGTTGACCGCGACACACGCCCGGCCGAGGCCGAAGTGCGCGGAGAACTCCTCCTCGAACGCTGCGACCTCCGGGCCCTGGGCCAGCATCCCGGAGCGCAGCACCCGGGTCACCGCGGCGACCTCGTCGTCGCCGATGAGGGGCTTGGCCGGTGGGATGAACTCACTCATGGCTCGATCTCCGTCAGTCTCTCGTTGTCCTCGCGGTACATGGCGCCCGTCTCGGGACACCGCCACCTGCCTACGCCCGCCGACTCGAGGGGCACGCCCGACCGGCCCACCCACCGGATCCGGCGGGCGGGGACCCCCGCGACGAGGGCGAAGTCCGGCACGTCCTTGATCACCACGGACCCGGCCGCGACGAGCGCCCACCGACCGATCGTCACCGGGGCGACGCACACCGAACGGGCACCGATGGAAGCTCCCTCACGACAGGTCACGCCGACCGCCTCCCAGTCGTCACCGCGCTTGAGCGTCCCGTCCGGGGAGACCGAGCGCGGGTACTGGTCGTTCGTGAAGACGACCGCCGGGCCGACGAACACCCCGTCCTCGAGCACCGCCGGCTCGTAGACGAGCGCATAGTTCTGCAGCTTGCAGTTGGCGCCCATCCGCACGCCCGGGCCGACGTAGGCGCCCCGCCCCACGATGCAGCCAGTGCCGAGCACGGCATCCTCTCGCACTTGGGCCAGGTGCCAGATCGAGGAGCCGTCACCGATCGAGGCAGCCTCGGCGACGTCTGCCGACGGGGCGATCCGGGCGCTCATCGGTGCGCCCCCGACTCGCTGACGAACGACCCGCCATCCTGCGCCCCTGAGATCTCGCCCGCCGCGGTGTCGCCCCTCTCGGCCTGGCCGACGACGAGGAAGCGCACTCCCTGGAACCGGTCCCGGTCGAGCACCTTGCGGCCGTCGACGACGACCTGGACGCCTGGGACGTCCGAAGCGCCGATCTCGCGGTACTCCGGGTGGTCGGCCTGCACGATGACCACGTCGGCGGGGCCGCCCAGCTCGTAGGCGTCCCAACCGAGCTCGTGCAGCTCCGCAGCGGTGTACATCGGGTCGTGGACCATGACCCGTGCGCCACGCTCGCGTAGCGCCTGCACCGTGGCGAAGATCCCGGAGAACGCCGTCTCCTTGACCCCACCACGGTAGGACGCGCCGAGCACGACGACGCGCCGCCCGGCCAGCGACCCCAGCACGTTCTCGGCCAGGCCCACGGTGTAGGCCGGCATGGCCACGTTGGCCTCGCGGGCCGCCCGCACCACCGTCGCGTCCGGGTCGTTCCACAGGTACAGGCGGGGATACACCGGGATGCAGTGCCCGCCGACCGCGATGCCCGGGCGGTGGATGTGGCTGTACGGCTGGGAGTTGCTCGCGGCGATCACCTCGTGGACGTCGATCCCGTGTGCGGCTGCGAACCTGCCGAACTGGTTGGCCAGCCCGATGTTCACGTCCCGGTAGGTCGTCTCGGCGAGCTTGGCCATCTCGGCAGCCTCGGTGGAACCGAGATCCCAGACACCGTTGCCACGCTCGAGGTCGGGTCGCTCGTCGAACTGCAGGACCTGCTCGTAGAAGCCCTTGGCCCGGGACGCGCCGCGTGGTGACAGCCCGCCGATGAGCTTGGGGTAGCGCCGCAGGTCGGTGAAGATCCGTCCCGTGAGCACGCGCTCCGGTGAGAAGACGAGGTCGAATCCCTCGCCCTCGGTCAGGCCTGAGCCGTGCTCGAGCCGAGGCTTCCACCGCGTCCGTGTCGTGCCCACCGGCAGGGTCGTCTCGTAGACGACCAGGGTCTGGTTCTCGGCTCGTAGCCCGCGAGCGATGTCGTCGGTCGCCGCGTCCATCCAGCCGAAGTCGGGGCGTGCGTCCTCGTCGACGAACAACGGGACGACGACGACGACCGCGTCGCTGCCGCTGACCGCCTCGGCCGTGTCGGTCGTCGCGCTGAACGAACCGGAGCCGACCACGCCGGCCAGGTACTCGGCCAGGTGCGCCTCACCGGGGAACGGCGGTGTCCCGGTGTTGACCTGCTCGACGACGCGCTCGTTCACGTCGGCACCGAGGACCCGGTGGCCGGACCGGGCGAACTGCACGGCGAGGGGCAGGCCGATCTTGCCCAGTCCTACGACGGTGATCCTCACGGTGCTCCTTCGGGTGTCGGCTGATCGGCGTTCATCCTAGCCCCGCGCCGATGGGGGCCCCGCCGTCCAGCATGAGGACAGCGGGCGCTGGAAACCCGCACGGCGGCATACCCTCGCAGACAGGTCATGAGCGCCAGCGCGAAGCCCCGGCTCGCTGGCCGGCAACCCTCCCACCCGCGGTGGGGTGCCCCGGGTGAGGACCGGGCCGACGGTTACCATCGCCGGCAAGCGCGGAGAGCCTTCTCCCGCACCGATGAGACACGTCGGTGCCCCGGCATCGACACCGAACCAATACCTATACCAAGCAACCGGATACGAGGAAGCACGATGGGTGACACCCCGAACTGGTCCTTCGAGACACGCCAGGTCCACGTCGGCCAGGAGCAGGCCGAGCCGACGACCGGCGCGCGGGCCCTGCCGATCTACCAGACGACCTCGTTCGTCTTCCGCGACACGGAGCACGCGAAGAACCTCTTCGCCCTCTCGGAGCTCGGCAACATCTACACCCGCATCATGAACCCGACGCAGGACGCGATCGAGCAGCGCATCGCCTCCCTCGAGGGCGGCGTCGGCGCCCTGCTGCTCAGCTCCGGCATGTCGGCGACCTTCTTCGCCATCGCCAACATCGCCGAGGCCGGTGACCACGTCGTCGCCAGCCCGGCCCTCTACGGCGGCACGGTCAACCTCTTCAAGCACACCCTGCCCAAGCTCGGCATCGAGGTGACCTTCGTCGACGACACGGCCGACCCCGACGCGTGGCGCGCCGCGGCACGACCCAACACGAAGGCCCTCTTCGGCGAGTCGATCGCCAACCCGAAGGCCGACATCCTCGACATCGAGGCCGTCGCCGCGGTCGCGCACGAGATCGGTGTGCCCCTCATCGTCGACAACACGATCGCCACGCCCTACCTGCTGCGCCCGATCGAGCACGGCGCCGACATCGTCGTGCACGCCGCGACGAAGTACCTCGGCGGGCACGGCAACTCGATCGCCGGCGTCATCGTCGACTCGGGCAACTTCGACTACGGGCAGTACCCGGAGCGCTTCCCCGGCTTCAACGAGCCCGACCCGAGCTACCACGGCCTCGTCTACGCCCGCGACCTGGGCGTCGACGGCGCCTTCGGGGTCAACCTCTCGTTCATCCTCAAGGCCCGGGTGCAGCTGCTGCGCGACCTCGGCAGCGCCATCTCGCCGTTCAACGCCTTCCTCGTCGGCCAGGGCATCGAGACGCTCTCGCTGCGCGTCGAGCGGCACATCGAGAACGCCCACAAGGTGGCCGCCTTCCTCACCGGCCACGACCAGGTCGAGCGCGTCGTCTGGGCTTCGCTGCCCGACGACCCGAACTTCGAACGGGCCCAGAAGTACGTCCCCAAGGGCGCCGGTGCGGTCCTTTCCTTCGAGATCGAGGGCGGCCTCGAAGCGGGCAAGAAGTTCGTCGAGGGCTTGACCCTGCACAGCCACGTCGCCAACATCGGCGACGTCCGGTCGCTGGTCATCCACCCGGCTTCGACGACGCACTCGCAAGGGCCCGAGGAGGACCGTCTCGCGGCGGGGGTGACCCCCGGGCTCGTGCGCCTGTCCGTCGGCATCGAGCACATCGACGACATCATCGCCGACCTAGAGCAGGGCTTCGCCGCCGCAAAGGCCTGACCCGTCGGAGGCAGCACATGTCGTGGTTCTACAGGTTGGCGTACGCGATCGGCTTCACGCCCTGGGACCAGAGCGAGACCGTCCCGGGCGAGGGCGACCAGGTCCTCGGCGTTCTCGCCGCGCAGGAGAACGGCGAGCCGCCCCCGCACGGGCGGGCGGTCGACGTCGGCTGCGGGAAGGGGCGCTACTCGATCGCGCTCGCCCAGCGTGGCTGGCAGGTGACCGGCGTCGATGCGGTCCCGAAGGCGCTGGCCCTGGCGCGGCAGCGCGCGCAGGAGCACCGCGTGCAGGTCGACTTCGTCGAAGGCGACGTGGGCCGGCTCGACCACCTCGTCGCGCCCGGCGCGGATCTGCTGCTCGACGGCGGCTGCTTCCACGGGATGTCAGACGGGGATCGCACCCGGGTCGTCCGTGCCGAGAGCGAGATCGCCAGGTCGGGGGCGACTCTCGTCATGGTCGCATTCCACCCGATGGCCGGACCCGGCCCGCGGGGTGCCACCCGGGACGACATCGTGGCCGCCTACCACGGGTGGCGCCTCGTCGACGACGTGGCGCTCGAGATTCCGGCGGGCGCCCGGGGCCCCGCGGCGCGGGCGCGGCCCTGCATCTATCGCCTGCGCAAGCTGTGACCGCGCCGGCGGGCGGTCCCTCAGGCGCGCAGGGCCGGCACCACCTGCGAGGTGAACAGGTCGATCCCGGACCGGTCGTAGGCCGCCTCGAAGAAGTTCGTGATCGCGTAGGCCAGGCCCAACTCGGCCAGCCCTCGGAACGTCTCGATGATCTGCTCAGGGGTCCCGACCGCCGGGCCTCGACGCATCGCCTCGACGTTGCGCTCGACCTTCCGCTCGGGGATGCCGCCGCGGCGCAGGGTGTCGGCCTAGAACCGGAATCGCTCGTCCAGCTCGGACTCGGTCTCGGCGATGAAGACGTTGTAGTCGGCGGTGCGGACGATCGAGCCGAAGTCGCGGCCGACAGCCTCGCAGTGCTCCCGCAGCACCTCGCTCTTGCGGGCGAAAACGTCCGGCGTCCCGTCGACGTTCGCGTAGTCCGCGTAGCGAGCCACGATCTTGAGCGTGACCTTCTCGCCACCGCCGGCGATCCACATCGGTATGCCGTTCAGCTCGCTCCCCGGGGCCACCGTCCCCTGGAGGGGGCGCGGGTAGCAGCGGGCCTGCTCGACCTGGTAGTAGTCGCCGTCCAGGGTGGCGCGTCCGGTGGTCCACATCTCCCGCAGGATCGCGACGCCTTCGCGGAGCCGGCCGAGCCGCTCCCGGGCCGGTGGGAACCCGTAGCCGTAGGCACGCCATTCCTGCTCGTACCAGCCTGCGCCGATGCCCATCTCGAGGCGGCCTCCGGAGATGTGGTCGATGGTCGCGGCGGCCTTGGCGAGGTAGGTCGGGTGACGGTAGCTGATGCACGTGCACATCTGGCCGAGACGCACCCTGCTGGTCGTCGCGGCGAGGCCCGCCATGAGCGCCCAGGCCTCGTGGGTGGCCTCTTCGCTCGGCGCCGGCACGGTGTGGAAGTGATCGAAGACCCAGATCGACTCGAAGGCCTCGCCCTGGTCGACGTAGCGTGCCAGTCCGTTCATGGCGTCCCACTGCTGCTCGGGTTCGATGCCGACCAGGTCCATCCGCCAGCCCTGTGGCACGAAGATTCCGAAACGCATGAACGCCATCCTCGCACGCACCACCTCCGGGTCGAGCCGGCACCAGGTCTCGGTCCAGTGGGCACCACCTCCCGGTCGAGCGGTCCAGCCGCCTGCATGTGAGGATGGGCCCCATGACGCCGCATCACAACGATCCAGCCGTCGTCCGGGACCTACTCGCGACGCCGGCCACGTGGGCCGTCGTCGGTCTGGGAGACAATCCCGACCGCACTGCATACGGCGTCTCCCGCTGGCTGCAGCGAGAGCTCGGCATGCAGCTCATCCCGATCCACCCCAGAGCCGACGTCGTGCACGGAGAGAAGGGCTTTGCCTCCCTTGCCGACATCCCTGACGACACGAAGGTCAACGTGGTGGACTTCTTCGTCAACAGCTCGCATGTCGGATCGCTCGTCGACGAGGCGATCGAGCAGCAGGAACGCCTCGGGATCGAGTCGCTGTGGCTGCAGCTCGGCGTGCTCGACGAGGACGCCGCCGCACGCGCCGAAGCCGCCGGCCTTCACGTGGTCATGGACACGTGCCCGAAGATCGAGTACCCCAGACTCGTCCCCGGTGACGGTGCAGGCGCTGTCACCGACTGAGAAGACGCAGCTGCCGGCGGCGGGCTCCCGGGGACCTTCGGACTCGACGGGGAGGCGGTCAAAGCTCGCGGGTGACCTCGGCCCGCAACGACGCGCCCTTGGCGTGGGCCTGGTCACGCAGGTCCGACCGGAACTGCGTCATGCGACGACGTACCGCCACCCCCAGCTCGTCACCGGCCGAGCCGATGATCCGCGCCGCGAGCAGCCCGGCGTTCCGGGCACCGCCGATCGACACCGTCGCGACCGGCACCCCCGCCGGCATCTGCACGATCGAGAGCAGGGAGTCCATGCCGTCCAGGTACTTCAGCGGCACCGGTACCCCGATGACCGGCAGTGAGGTCACCGACGCGAGCATCCCCGGCAGGTGCGCCGCCCCCCCGGCTCCGGCGATGAGGACCCGCAGGCCCCGGCCCGCGGCCTGCTGCCCGTAGGCGATCATCTCCTCCGGCATCCGGTGCGCGGACACGACGTCGGCCTCGAAAGGGATCGAGAACTCCTGCAACGCCTGTGCCGCCGCGCGCATGACTGGCCAGTCACTGTCGCTGCCCATGACGATCCCGACGACAGCGCCGCTGCCAGGTTTGCGTGTCTCTGCGTCCACCACGCTCACTCCCTCACCAGGCCCGTCAGGTAGTCCGCTGCGTGGCCCGCCCGCTCGCGAGCCACCTGCAGGTCGTCGGAGCTGACATTGACGTGCCCGATCTTCCGGCTCGGCCGAACCCCCTTGCCATACACGTGGATCTTGGCCGCGGGGTCGCGCGCCATGATGTGTCGGTACGCCGGGTAGAGCTCATCGTCCTGGCCGCCGAGCACGTTGGCCATGACCGTCCACGGCGCCCGCGGTCGAGGGTCCCCGAGGGGCAGGTCGAGCACCGCCCGCAGGTGCTGCTCGAACTGACCGGTGACGGCCCCGTCCATGCTCCAGTGGCCCGAGTTGTGCGGTCGCATGGCCAGCTCGTTGACGACGTACGGCGAGTATCCCGCGAGTCCCACCTCGAACATCTCCACCGCGAGCACGCCCGTCACGCCCAGCTCACCGGCGATCCGCAGCGCCGCCTGCGTCACGAGCGACGCCAGCGGCGGGTCCAGGCCGGGGGCCGGCGCCAGCACCTCCGTGCAGATGCCCTCGGTCTGCACCGTCTCGACGACGGGCCACGCCGCAGCCTGTCCCGACGGGCTGCGGGCGACGAGCACCGCGAGCTCACGGACGAAGTCGACACGCTCCTCGAGGAGCACTCCTTCCTCGAGGGGCCCGGGCGCGCCGACCCGTTCGAGCCACCCGGTCAGCTCGTCGACCGAGCCGACGAGCAGGACCCCCTTGCCGTCATACCCGCCTCGTGGGGTCTTCGCCACGACGGGCCAGCCGACCTCCTCGCCGAACGCGGTGACGTCGTGGGCCGTCCGGGCAACCGTCCACCGCGGGCAGGCGATGCCCATTGCGCTCAGCCGGCGGCGCATGACGAGCTTGTCCTGGGCGTGCCGCAACGCGGCCGGTGTCGGGTGCATCACGACGCCATCCGCCTCGAGCGCCCCGAGCAGCGACGGGGGCACGTGCTCGTGGTCGAAGGTGAGCACGTCGCAGGATGCGGCGAAGGACCGCACCGCGTGCAGGTCGGTGTGTTCGCCGACCGGGGCGGACGGAATCGCGAGTGCCGCTGCCGCGTAAGCGTCCTCGGCGAGGACCGACAGCTGGATGCCGAGCTCGATCGCGGGTCCCTGCATCATCCGCGCCAGCTGCCCGCCACCGACGACTCCGACGACGGGGAAACCTCCGGGCGTGCGCTTCGGCTCAGTCACGACGACCAAGGGTAGTCGTCGAGTCGGCGCCCCGGCCGGGGCCACCAGGAGTCGGACGGGGCGCCCGCACGGCAGCGAAAGTCCAGAGCTTGTTCAGCACGAACGACACCGGCGTGACCACGCCGATCACGATGAGCTGGGCCCAGTAGAGCCGCGTCCGCAGGCCGGTCGAGTCGTCCAGCACCGCGGGTGGCAACGCGAGGAACGACCCCGGATGCATGAGCAGGGTCAGCAGGACCAGGCCGATCGCCTGCCCGATGAGCCCGACGACGAGGAACGGCCAGTACTCGCGCCACCAGGCTTGGTGTCGGTCGCTCCGGAAGGTCCACGACCGGTTCAGCTGGAAGTTCCACAGGTTTGCGACGAGGAAGGCAACGGTCGAGTAGATGTGGTACCAGCGAACATTGAAGGCGGTGAGCGGGATACCGACCGCTGCTCCGTCCGGGTCGGGGCCGAGCCGTTTGAGCAGGATCAGGACGATCATGTTGACCAGGACACCGGACCCGCCGACCAGGCCGAAACGCAGAAACAGCAACCAGTTGTGCCGGTGCCGCACCAACACGTAGTCCCGGATCCGGCCCACGTGTCGAGACTAGCCCGAGACCAGCCCCATACGGGCAACCCCCCGTGCACCGCCCACACAAGCCGTCGCAATGTACGGGGGCGCGAGCGCCGTCAGGGGTCGACCGCCTCGGACAGGAAGATGGCGAACCGGGGTGGCTGGGCCTGGACCAGGTCGAGCCGGCCACCGTTGGCCTCGGCGAGGTCGCGGGCCAGCGCCAGACCGAGACCGGTACTGCCGCTCGTGCCGGTACTGACCGACCGCTCGAAGATGTGCGGAGCCATGGTGGGAGGCACTCCATCGCCTTGGTCGCTCACCTCGACGATGACCGAGGGGCCGGACCGGCGTGCTTGCACCTCGACCGTGCCACGGCCGTGCATGAGCGAGTTCTCGAGCAGCGTGGAGAGCACCTGGGACAGGGCGACGGGGGTCATCCGTACGAGCAGGCCCCGCTCGCCATGGACGTGGACCGACCGGCGGGCCTGCTCGAAGGCCGGCTGCCATTCGCGCTGGAGCGCCGCGATGACCGAGTCGAGCGAGACCGCCGGCGGCCGGCCGCCGTTGCCGGCTCGGTTGCGTCCGAGCAGGTCGTCGACGACCCGGGTGAGGCGCTCGACCTGGGCGATGGCGATCATCGCCTCTTCCCGTGCGACGTCCGGTTCGTGCGTCTCGGAGATCTCCTCGAGGCGCATGAGCAGCGCGGTCAACGGGGTGCGGAGCTGGTGCGAGGCGTCGGAGGCGAAGTCACGCTCCTCCGCGAGCGATCGAGCCATGTCGTGGGCGCGCCGCGCGATGACCTCCGAGACCGTATCGAGCTCGACGATGCCCGTCCGAAGCGGGCGCAGCCGCGCCTGACCTGCAGCCAACCGGTGGCTGAGCTCGACGAGATCGGCCGAGGCAGCCGTGATGTCCCGTCTCAGCGGGAGGGTCACGAGCGTGCCGGCGCCCCACGCGACCAGGAAGATGGCGATGACGGTACCTGCCGCCCGAGCCAGCCCGACCCCGGTGCCGAGCTGGAACCACGAAGAGAAGGCCGCCGGGCCACCCGCATGGATCCACCAGCCGGCCCCGGTGACCAGCAGCGCCGCGGTCCCGGCGGAGACACCGGCCCCGACAGCGGCGATCCGGTCGAGCTTGCGGCGCACGCTCACTCGGCTGCCGGTTGGTCGAACCGGAAGCCGACCCCACGCACGGTGGCGATGTACCGCGGGTCCTGCGCCCCGTCGCCGAGCTTGCGACGCAGGACGGAGATGTGCATGTCGAGGGTCTTGGTCGACCCGAGCCAGTGGGTGTCCCAGACCTCGCGCATGAGCTGCTCGCGCGAGACGACCCTGCCCTGCTCGCGGAGGAGCACCCTCAGCAGGTCGAACTCCTTGGCCGTCAGCTGCAGCTCGTCGTCATGGAACCAGGCACGCCGACCCTCCGGGTCGATCCGCACCGGGTCGCCCGAGGCCGGGACTGGCTCGCTCGGCGTGCGCCGCAAGAGCGCCCGCACCCGGGCGAGCAGCTCAGCGAGGCGAAACGGCTTGGTCACGTAGTCGTCGGCACCGGCATCGAGGCCGACGACGGTGTCGACCTCGTCGGCCCGCGCCGTGAGGATGAGGACGGGAACGCTGCGGCCCTCCGCCCGGATCCGGCGGCAGACCTCGAGCCCGTCGACCCGTGGCAGCCCAAGGTCGAGCAGGACGAGGTCGGGGTTGTCCTTGGCTCCCTCGAGCGCGGCCTCGCCGTCCTCGCGGACGTCGACGTCATACCCCTCCCGCCGGAGCGCTCGGGCCAGTGGCTCGGAGATCGTGGGGTCGTCCTCCGCCAACAGCACTCGAGTCACAGTCAGGCTCCTCTTCCGATGCCACTTCCCGCGGTTGGCCCCGAGCGCAGCCTATCGAGTGCGCGGCCCGCAGCGCACAGGCAGCCGCCAGTGACGGACGAACCTGCCCACTCCACCGGGAGAAGGCCCGCCCGACGGGAGAGGGTGCCCACGCGACGGGGGTGGTGCGCCCCGGGCTCACCCCGGCCGGCGACCACCGCTCGAGGCGCGCCGCAGCACGGAGGGCGTCACCGTCCCAACGCCTCGTAACACCCGCCGACGTCTGCCGTGCAGCTCGAATCCGGACAGCTCCGCGAGCTCACGGGCCGTGGGCCCGTCGACGAGGACCGTCCCGGCCGGGGCCGCAGCAGTGAGCCGCGAGGCCCGGTTGACCGTCGTACCGAAGATGTCGCCCATCCGTGAGACGACCGGGCCACGCGCCACGCCGACCCGCACGTCCGGCAGCAGGTCGTCCTCCTGGATCGCGTCGACGAGGTCGAGCGCGATGGCCGCGGCCGGCGCGGCCGGCGCCGCCGTGAAGAGCACCTCGTCCCCGACGGTCTTGACCAGCCGACCGTCGTGCGCCGTGATGACGTCAGCCGAGAGGGCCTCGAAGCGCTGGACGAGCCGAGCCAGCTCGCGCTCGGACATCTTCCGGACGAGGGCGGAGAAGTTGACGAGGTCGGCGAAGCCCACCGACCTGACCTTGGTCGTCCCGTACTCCTCCGGTTCCGCGTCTGCGATCATCCGAGCCACCGTGGCGCTCAGGTGGCGACGCCAGGCGTAGACGAGAAGCGGCTCGAGCCGGTCGCTGAGGTCCACGATCCGCCGGGCGGTCTCGGTGGCCGCATCGAGGGTCGGCAACCGAAAGGTCTGGTCGGTGTCGGCGGCTCGTCCAGCCGTCAGCTCGTCCTCGACCGCCTCGGCGATGAGCTGTGACTGCCAGCCGGCGAGGCGGTCGGCGGACCGGGCGAAGGCGCGTGCCAGCGACAGGGCTGTCGGCTCGTCGAGTGCGCCGTCGCGGACCAGACCCGTAAGGGAGGCGAGAGCCTCACGGTCGGCCTCGGTGAACATCACGTCGTCGCCCGCGACGACGGGAAAGCCGAGAGCGTGCCAGAACTTGCGCGCGGACACCAGCGAGACCTCGGCGCCGCGGCTGACATCGCGACCGCGAAGGGTCCGGGGCCGCCCGAGAAGGACCTCGGGATAGTCCGGTTCCGGCCGGTCCGGCTCCGTCATGCCTCGATCATGCCAGCCCGCCGTCCGGCCGCCGGACGTGCTCGACGTCCCCCGCAGCGAAGGCCCGCCTGCCGTCGGTCGTGCTGACGAGCAGCGTCGCCCCGGTCCCGATGCCGGTGGCCGTCCCCTCGACGAACACACCACCGGACAGATGCACACGCACCCGTTGACCGAGGGTGCTGCACAGCCTTCGGTATGCCGCTGTCGCCGCCGTTCGCTCACCGGTGGCCTCCGGCGTGAAGAGCCTGCCCAGCTCGGCGAGGTAGGCGATGACGAGCTGCTCCCGGCCCACCGGAGCACCGGCGAGGGACAGGGAGGTGGCCGTCGCGACGGGCAGCTCGGCCCGCGCCTGGTCCACGTTGACGCCGGTCCCGATGACGACGTGCGTCCCGGTCCCGTCGGCGACCAGCTCGCACAGGATGCCGCTGACCTTGCGGTCGCCGTCGTCGGCGATCAGGACGTCGTTGGGCCACTTGAGCCTCGGGGTGAGCGGCCGGCCTGAAGCGGCCGAGACGGTGCCGATGGCCCGGCTGAGGGCGACCCCGGCGAGCAGGGGCACCCAGGGCAGGTCGGCCGACCTGGCCGCGGGGACCGAGACGGACATCGAGACCGCTGCCCGGTCCGGCACCTGCCAGCCCCGGCCGAGCCGCCCCCGCCCCCCGGTCTGGTG
>NZ_JAKDLO010000192.1 GCF_030452765.1 Intrasporangium sp. | reverse complement strand
CCGGGGGGGGGGGGGGGGTGCGGCCGGGGGGGGGGGGGCTGCGCGCCCGCCCCCGCCCCGGGGGGCGCGCCGCCTCTCGCTGCTCCGTCGCCCCAGCCCGGTCGCTCTGGTCATGGACTAGTCACCATGGACTATTGACGGATGCGGGCTGGTTTACACAATATTGTTGTGTAAACAGTTGAACAGCATGTTGTGAGGGGGGCCTCATGCAAACGAAGATGGACGAGCGTCCGGTTGTACCAACCGATGACGCAGCAGCTCACGTGTGGGTCGGTGCAGCCTTGGTCGGTATGGGTCAGGGCGAGACCCGGCGGGCCGAGCACGCAGCGAGGACCGGGCGTCACGTCCTGTTGGCAAGGACGCGGATCGAGGTGCTGGAGGTGTACTGCTCGCGGTGCCGCATCCACTACAGCGAGCGCGCCTGCACCAGGCCGTGCACCGGAGCGCTGCTCACGACCTCCGTGCACCTGCACTAGTTCAGGCCTCGCCGTCGAGCACGACGATCGTCGGGTCGATGACCATCTCGGCGTTCAGCGTGTTCGCGATGAAGCAGCCCCGGTGGCCCTTCTCGACGAGCCGCGCGACGAGCGCGGGATCCGTGCCTGCCGCCACGGTGATCCGCGGCCGCAGCGTGACCTTGGTGATCCGCGTCGGCCTGACGCCCGCAGGCATGAGTCCCGTTGTCTCGTCGGTGTACTCGAGCACGTCGACATGGGCGTAGGCCGCCACCGCGAGGAAGCTGAGCATCTGGCACGAGCTCGCCGCCATGACGAGCAGCTGCTCGGGGTTGAGCAGACCCGGGTCACCGCGGAAGTGGGGGTCGGCGCTCGAGTCGATCTCCAGCCCAGCTGGACCCACCGTGTGGCTGCGCTCGTAGCCCTCGTACCCGGCTGCGGTCGAGCCCTTCCAGCGGAGGGTGACGTCATACACGTGGTCGCTCATGTCGAGAGGGTATGCCGCTCAGTCGGCGTCTTGCGCACCGCGCACGGTCCCGCTGTCATGACCCGTTGGACGAACTGCACTCTCGATGAGGACAAGTGCACTGTCGATGAGGACAAGTGCACTGTCGATGAGGACAAGTGCACTCTCGATCTGACCTACCCCATCGAGTGTGCAGTAGTTCTGATCGAGCGTGCAGTAGTTCTGATCGAGCGTGCAGTGACGATCTCAGCGGTGACCCGCGCGCAGGACCAGCTCGAGCTCGAACCGGGCCTCGGGGTCGTCGAGCGCGGTGCCGAACAGCTCCTTCAGCTGGGCCACGCGATAGCCGACGGTCTGCGGGTGGACGAACAGCTCCTCCGCGATCGGCGTGCGTTGGCCCTGGTGGCGCAGCCAGGCCAGCAGGGTCTCCGCGAGCCGTTCCCGCGTGCTGGGTCTGACCCGTCCCAACGGTGCCAGCACGCGGGTGGCGAGGTCCGCGAGCGCCAGCGGCTCGGCCCGCACGACAAGCTCGGCCAGGTGCTCGCCGACCCACAGCGGCGGCGCAGTATCGGCGTCGACGGCGTCCCGGTCGAGCAGGCCGTGGGCGCCGGCCGCGAGCGCGAGGTGGAGCGACTCGGCGGCCCGGGCGAGGGGACGCGACGAGCCCACGATCGCGCGACGTCCGGCGAGGGCCCGGCCGAGGTCGCGGCGCCGGGCGGCACGGGGCGCGAAGGGATGGACCACCACGACGTCGGTCCCGCGTTCCGCGACGAGCGCCTCCGGTCCGAGGGCGGCCCGGAGACCCTGCACATGCGGGAACGGCACGGTCGCGACGACGACGACCTCGGGCGGCACCCAGCCGACTGCTGCGGCCGATCGGGCTACCGCGCTCTCGCTCGCGTCACCGCGCAGGATCATCTCGAGCAGCTCACCCCGCAGGCGCTGGTGCTCACCAGCCCGCTCGCTCTGCTCGGCGGCATACCCCTGAGCGGTGACCGCCGACAGCTCGTCGATGTAGGCGAAGATCGACTCCCCCAGCGCGAGGAGCACCTCAGGCTCGAAACGATCGAGCGGCAGGGCCTGCGAGATCGCCCGGAAGGTCACCCGGGCCCCGGCGCGGTAGGCGGCCAGGAGCGACTCGAGGCTCCGGCCCGACCTGACCTCGCCGCGCCCGAGACGCTCGTAGACCCAGATGTCGTCGGCGGACAGGGCCGGCAGGCGGGTCCCGGGCAGGTCGAGGAACCGGTGCAGGGCCACCGACACCCCGCGTCGTACCCCTTGGCCGAACCTGCCCTCGAGCGGCATCGCATAGACCGGGACGTCACGCGGGATCGTGCCGATGATGAGCTCGACGATGTCCGAGATGAGCGGTTGGATGAGCGGGCCGACTTCAGCCGGAAGCGACAACCAAGGTGGGTCAGTGCCGGTCTCGGCCACGTCTGCCTCCTCGAATGTTTATCGTCTGGGAATAGATTCTCCGCCGAAAGGATACGTCTCGCCACGAGCGCGGGACCATGCTGCGCGGGCAGAGTGAGCAGTATGGCCCAGATCCATGCCCTCCGGCGCGTCGCGTCCCTGCTGCTGACGCCCCTGGAGCCGGAGGACGTGCTCGGTCTGGTCAACCCGCTCGCCTCGTACCGGCAGCTGCGCGGCATCGTGACGCAGGTGACCGAGGAGACCGCCGACTCGCGGACCATCCACTTCCGGCCCGGCCGGGGCTGGAACCCCCACGATGCCGGCCAGTGGGCCAGGATCGGGGTCGAGATCGACGGTGTGCGGCACTGGCGCAGCTACTCCCTTTCCGCACCGGAGGGCGCCGACCCCGCGATCACCGTCACGGCCATCGGCGTCGTCTCGACCGAGCTGGTCCGACGGACCAAGCTCGGCGACATCCTGTTCCTCGACGTCCCGCAGGGAGACTTCGTCCTGCCGCGCCACCCGCGGCCGCTGCTCATGCTGACCGCCGGCAGTGGCCTGACCCCGGTCATGTCGATGGTCCGCACGCTCATCCCGCGTCGCCCCGACGCCGACGTCGTCCTGATCCACTCCGCCCGCACCCGCGTCGAGGCCCTCTTCCACGACGAGCTGCTCGAGCTCGCCGACCAGTTCCCTGCGCTCACCGTCAAGCACTGGTTCACCCGCGAGGGGCAGGGCCGCAGGCTCGACCTGACTGAGGTCACCGACCTCGAGACGGTGTGTCCCGACTGGCGGGGGCGAGCGGCATACGCGTGTGGTCCGGCGGACTTCCTCGACGCCGCAGCCGCGCTGTGGGAGTCCGAGCTCGCAGCCGAAGCCGACGACGCTGCCGAGGCCCTGATGATCGAGCGCTTCGCACCCGTGCTGCTGCCCGGCGCGGCCGGCGAGGGCGGGCTCGTGACGTTCGAGAAGTCCGACAAGGAGGTCGAGACGCCCGGCGACTGCTCGCTGCTCGACGCCGGCGAGCAGGCCGGCGTCGTCATGCCGAGCGGATGCCGCATGGGCATCTGCCGCAGCTGCCTCACCCCTCTCGTCGCGGGCCGGGTCCGCGACCTGCGCACCGGAGAGGTGCACGGCGACGAGGGCGAGCTCGTCCAGACCTGCATCAACGCCCCCGCGGGGCCCGTCCACCTGGACATCTGAGAAGGGAAACCGCATGACCACTACCGCACCCCCACCGCAGCGCACCGAGGCTCGGCCACGCACCCCCGTCCTCGCCTCGACGGGCCACCCCGCGGTCCGGCCCCCCACCGCCGCGCACCTGAGTGACGAGCAGGTGGCGCAGCTCGGTCGTGAGCTCGACGCGATCCGCGACCGCGTCCTGGCCAGCCGCGGCGCGAAGGACGCACGCTACATCCGGCGCGTCATCAAGGTGCAGCGCTCGCTCGAGCTCGCCGGCCGAGTCACGCTGCTGTTCTCGAGGCGCAAGTCCGCTCTGATCGCCGGGACCGCGATGATCAGCATCGCGAAGATCCTCGAGAACATGGAGATCGGGCACAACGTCCTGCACGGCCAGTGGGACTGGATGCGCGATCCCGACATCCACTCGACGACGTGGGAGTGGGACTTCGTCTCCCCGGCCCAGACGTGGAAGCACACCCACAACGACCTGCACCACACGTGGACCAACGTCGTGGGCAGGGACAAGGACGTGGGCTACGACCTGCTCCGGATGGACGAGGAACAGCCGTGGACGCCCTTCGCGCTCGGCAACCCGCTCTACAACCTCGTCCTGATGCCGTTCTTCGAGTGGGGCATCGCGCTCTACGACCTCGAGCTGGAGGCCTGGCGTACGGGCGAGAAGTCCAGCGACGAGCTCAAGCGCGACCTCCGGCTGACCGCGAAGAAGGCCCTGCACCAGTTCACCAAGGACTACGCGGCCACCCCGCTCGCCGCCCAGCTCGTCTCGCGGTCCGGCCGCAACGCCCTGATCGGCACCTTCACGGCCAACTGCATCCGCAACGCGTGGGCGCACGCCGTCATCTTCTGCGGGCACTTCCCGGACGGCGTCGACACGTTCACCGAGGAGATGATCGAGGGCGAGACCCGCGGCGACTGGTACATCCGTCAGATGATCGGCTCGGGCAACATCTCCGGCAGCCCGCTCATGCATCTGATGACCGGCAACCTCAGCCACCAGATCGAGCACCACTGCTTCCCCGACCTGCCGAGCAACCGCTACGCAGAGGTCGCCCCGCACGTGCGTGAGATCTGCGAGCGCTACGGCCTGCCGTACACGACCGGGCCGCTGCCCCGACAGGTCTTCCAGGCCTGGGCCAAGGTGTGCCGGCTCGCCGTGCCGCCACAGGGGCTGGGTCCGTGGCTGCGCGAGGAGCTGCACGCGCGGTTCGGCTCCGGGTCGCCCACAAGGCTGCCGAAGCGGGCCGTCAACGCCGCCCCGCCCACCGTGCGACGCGGCGCAGCACCCCTGGTCGCGCATGTCCTCTGAGCCGAGCCGCGTCGCGGCCTTCTTCGACCTCGACCGCACCCTCATCCGGGGGTCGGCCAACTACCCCTTGGCCATCGCCGCCTTCCGGTTCGGGCTCGTCCCGTGGCGGGAGCTGCTCAGCGACACGGTCAACGCGGTGCGGTTCCAGCGCCACGGGTCGACGGACGACGGGTCGGCCGCACTTCGCGAACGAATCTTGCGGGCGGTCAAGGGGATCCGGCAGGCGGACATCATCCACCTCGGCGATGCCGTCACCCCCCGCCTGGTCCGTCGGCTCATCCCGGAGTCGGCCCGGCTGCTCGCCGAGCACCACGGCCGCAGCGAGGACCGGATCGTCGTGTCGGCGAGCCCGATCGAGATCGTCGGGCGTTTCGCAGACGCGCTCGGGCTCGAGGGTGCCGTCGCGACCCGAGGCGAGCTCGACGAGGAAGGCCGCTACACCGGTCGGCTCACGGGCGAGTTCTGCTACGCGGGCGGCAAGGTCATCGAGATCGAGAAGCTCGCGGCGGAGCGTGGCTACGACCTGACGCACTGCTACGCCTACAGCGACTCGGTGAGCGACCTGCCGATGCTCGAGCGGGTCGGGCACCCTGTCGCGGTGAACCCCGACCGTGAGCTGCGGGCCCTGGCCGCCGAGCGGGGCTGGCCGGTCATCGAGGAAGGCCGCCGGCGCCGCTGACGAAGTGCCTCGGCCCGATCGGCACACCCCTGCGACCCCAGCAAGCTGCGTGACTTCCCTGGCGGGACCCCGGGCGATCTGATCGCGGACTTTCCACGCGGGAGGCCAGCGGCGGCCGTGGGACGATCACCGCATGGCCCTGACCGTGACGCCTGTGGAGCAGGCGATGCTCGACGGCGCGCAGGGACCAGGGGTCGCCATGGCGATGCGTGTCGTCACCGGTCTGGCCCGGGTGCGCGGTGCGGCACGGCTCGTCGAGATCGGCTCGGCCCACATCGA
The DNA here is from genome assembly GCF_030452765.1 of Intrasporangium sp. GTDB lineage: Bacteria > Actinomycetota > Actinomycetes > Actinomycetales > Dermatophilaceae > Intrasporangium_A. The sequence goes on along the minus strand of NZ_JAKDLO010000192.1, from coordinate 2,184 downwards.
CGGCTGCCTCTACCACGGGCAGGTCGGCCTCGACTTCGCCACCCGGCTGCGCGACCTCGGTGCCCGCGTCACCGTCCCCACCACGCTCAACGTCGGTTCGCTCGACCTGTTGCACCCCGGGCTGGTCCGCGGCGACACCCCCGAGCAGCGCGAGGTACTCGGTGCGGGGCGCGCCCTCATGGACGCCTACGTCGCCCTGGGCGCCCGCCCGACGTGGACGTGCGCGCCCTACCAGTTCGATGCTCGGCCCGCGTTCGGTGAGCACGTCGCGTGGGCGGAGTCGAACGCCATCGCCTTCTGCAACTCCGTCCTCGGCGCCCGCACCGACCGTTACGGCGACTTCCTGGACATCTGCGCAGCCGTGACGGGCCGTGCTCCGTATGCCGGTCTGCACACCGACGAGGCGCGGCTCGGGGACGTGCTCATCGACTGCACCACGATCCCCGACCACGTGCTGCGCTTGGACCTGTCGATGCCGCTGCTCGGGTATCTCGTCGGCTCCGTTGTCGGCACACGCAACCCGGTCCTTATCGGGCTTTCCGGTGACGTCACGGAGGACGGACTCAAGGCGTTCGGCGCGGCGGCCGCCTCCTCCGGCGGCGTGGCGATGTTCCACGTCGTGGGAGTCACCCCGGAGGCACCCGATCTCGAATCCGCCTTCGGGACAAGGGAGCCCGCCGAATGCATCAACATCACGGCCGACGATCTCGTCCGAGCCCGCCACGAGCTGACGACGGCCACGGGCGATCGACTCGATGTCGTCAGCGTCGGCACCCCGCACGCGTCGCTCGACGAGATCGCCACTCTGGCAAGGCTTCTCGATCACGGATCATCGATCGCGCCGCACGTCGACTTCTACCTCTCGACCGGGCGTTCGGTGCTGGCCGAGGCGGAGCGGCTCGGCCACGTGCGCGCACTGGAGGCGAGCGGCATACGGATCGTCGTGGACACGTGCACCTACGTCACCTCGATCCTGCGCCCCGACGCGCGCGTCGCGATGACGAACAGCGGCAAGTGGGCGCACTACGCACCCGGCAACCTCGGTGTCGGCGTCGTCCTCGCCGGCCTTTCGGAGTGCGTCGAATCCGCCCGTGCGGGAAGGGTGCTCATCGATGACAACCTCCTACGCTGACAGAGCGTCACGGATGCCGCTCATCGCGGTCCCGCTGCACGGCGGGTCCGCGCGGGGTGAGGTGCTGCGCCTCGCTGCCCCGCTCTCGTTCTGGGGTGGCACCGACCACGACGGACTCATCATCGACGCGCACCATCCCCAGCACGGGTTGTCGGTGACCGGGCGGGTCCTCGTCATGGCGAGCGGGCGCGGCTCGAGCTCGAGCTCGTACGTTCTTGCCGAGCAGCTGCGGCGCGGGACGGGGCCGGCGGCGATCGTGCTCGCCGAGTCCGACGCGATCATCGCGTTGGGCGTGATGGTCGCCGACGAGCTCTACGGGATCGCCACGCCGGTCGTGCAGGTCGCGCCGGGTGACCTCGCCGCGCTGACGACCGGGCTCACGGTCACGGTCGCCGCGGACGGCGAGCGCGGCGTTGCCCAGATCAGTCCCTGCCCGTCGAGTGTGCAGTAGTCCGGATCGAGTGTGCAGCAATCCGGATCGAGAGTGCAGTAGTCCTCGTCGAGTGTGCAGTAGTCCTCGTCGAGTGTGCAGTAGTCCTCGTCGAGTGTGCAGCAATCCGGATCGAGAGTGCACACAGAACTACATTCTCGATGACCCGAATTGCACTCTCGATCACGAGAAGGGCACTCTCGATCTGAGTGCTCTGCTCAGGCCCGCGTAGAGTCGCCGCATGTGCAGCCACCGGCACGCGCCCGGACGCACGCGGTGACCATGTCCTCAGAGTCATCCCGTCGACAGCCCCGCGGGATGCTGGGGCGCGTCGCGGGCCGAGTCACCGAGCGCGTCGTCGAGACGGTCCAGCCGGACCTCATCCTCGATCATGTCGATATCGACGCACTCGTCGACCGGATCGACCTGGACACTGCGCTGGCGCGGATCGACCTGGACCGGCTGCTCGACCGCGTCGACCCCAACCAGCTGCTCGACCGCGTCGACCCCAACCAGCTGCTCGACCGCGTCGACCCCAACCGGCTCCTCGACCGCGTCGACCCCAACCAGCTGCTCGACCGCGTCGACCCCAACCGGCTCCTCGACCGCGTCGACCCCAACC
>NZ_JAKDLO010000046.1 GCF_030452765.1 Intrasporangium sp. | reverse complement strand
TCGCCGTCGTTGAAGTCCTTGATGGTCGCGTCGATCGCGGCCAGGATCTCTTCCTGGGTGCCGATGTCGTTGATGGCAACCTCAGGCGCGGTCTTCTCGACCGTGTTGGCAGTCATGTAGTAGGAACTCCGATTGTGGACATTGGTGTTGGTGGCGCGCACCAGAGCTCGCAGTTGAGCTCGGGCACGCCGGATGGGCAGGTCGAACTGAGCACACGAATGTGCAGAAGTATCCTATCGACGGGCCTCCGACCGGGTCAAAGCGGGGGTATGGCGTGAGCTCACCTGCTGATGTCACGCGCCGTCCCGCGTCGGCGGACGAGACGACGGGCGCGAACCGCCGGTGGTGGGACCGTGAGGCCGCCGACTACTACACCGAGCACGGGACCTTCCTCGGCGACGTGGACCTCGTGTGGGGACCGGAGCGGCTCCGGGAGGCCGACGCCCATCTGCTCGGCGACGTGCGTGGACGGCGAGTCCTCGAGATCGGCGCCGGGGCGGCGCAATGCTCCCGATGGCTGCTCACACAGGGGGCGCAGGTCGTCGCCACCGACCTGTCCGGGGCGATGCTCTCGACGGGCGCCGACATCGACCGGCGCCACCCGTCCACCCCGGCCCTCCCGCTGGTCCAGTGCGATGGCCGAGCGCTGCCGTTCACGGACGCCTCGTTCGACGTCGTCTTCACCGCCTACGGCGTCATCCCCTTCGTTGCCGACTCGGATCTCGTGCTGGCGGAAGCCAGCCGGGTGCTTCGGCGTGGTGGCCGGTTCGTCTTCTCGACGACGCACCCGGTCCGGTGGGCGTTCCCGGACGACCCGGGTCCCAGCGGGCTCACCGCGACCCAGTCGTACTTCGACCGGACACCCTACGTCGAACAGGACTCGTCCGGACGGGCGAGCTATGTCGAGCATCACCGCACGCTCGGCGACCGCGTGCGGGAGATCCACGCCGCCGGCCTGCGCCTCGTGGACATCGTGGAGCCCGAGTGGCCCGCCGACCACGAGGAGACGTGGGGCGGTTGGTCTCCGCTGCGCGGGCGGCTCCTGCCCGGCACCGCGATCTTCGTGTGCGACAAGGGGATGCCACCGGGCTGAGCCATTCGCCGGCTGGACGGGCAGCCGGTCTGGGCGGCCATTCGAAGGCCGGGGGGTCAGTGGGCGGCGTCGTGCCAGGAGCGGCCGGTGCCGATGTTGACGTCGAGCGGCACATCCATCGCCACGGCACCGCCCATCTCCGCCCGGACGATCCGCTCGACCTCCCCCTGTTCGCCCGGTGCGACCTCGAGGACGAGCTCGTCGTGGACCTGTAGCAGGATCCTGGAGGCCAGACCCGCTTCGGGCAGCGCTCGGTCGACGCCGAGCATCGCGACCTTCATGATGTCGGCCGCGGAGCCCTGGATCGGGGCGTTGAGCGCCATCCGTTCGGCCATCTCGCGGCGCTGCCGGTTGTCCGAGGTCAGGTCGGGCAGGTAGCGGCGCCGCCCGAACATCGTCGCCGTCCAGCCGGTCACCCGGGCCTGGGCCACGACCCCGGACAGGTAGTCGCGTACCCCGCCGAACCGCTCGAAATAGCCCTCCATCAGCCCGCGCGCCTCCTCGGTGCTGATCGTCAGCTGCTTGGAGAGCCCGTAGGCCGACAGGCCGTAGGCGAGCCCGTAGGACATCGCCTTGATCTTCGAGCGCATCTCGGCCGTCACGGCGTCGGGCTCGACCCTGAAGACCTTGGACCCGACGAAGCTGTGCAGGTCTTCTCCCGAGCGGAACGCGGCGATGAGACCCTCGTCACCGGACAGGTGGGCCATCACACGCATCTCGATCTGCGAGTAGTCGGCGGACATGAGGGACTCGTATCCCTGCCCGACGACGAACAGGTCACGGATGCGCCGGCCCTCCTCGGTGCGGATCGGCACGTTCTGCAGGTTCGGCTCTGTGGAGGACAGCCGCCCGGTCGCGGCGATGGCCTGCAGGTAGGTCGTGTGGATCCGGCCGTCATCGGCGACAGACCTCTGCAGGCCCTCGACCGTGACCCTCAGCTTCGCCGCGTCGCGGTGCTCCAGCAGGGCCTCGAGGAACCTGTGCCCGGTCTTGTCGTAGAGGTCTGCGAGGGCATCGGCATCGGTCGTGTAGCCGGTCTTCGTCTTCTTCGTCTTGGGCATCTTGAGTGTCTCGAAGAGGACCACCTGCAGCTGCTTGGGCGAACCGAGGTTGATCTGCTCACCCTCGATGGCGTCCCAGGCCTTCTGCTGGGCCTGCTCGACCTTGGCGGCAAAGTCCTGCTCGAGCGCATCGAGCCCCTCCGAGTCGACGGCGATGCCCGTCGACTCCATCCTGGCCAGGACGCCGATGAGCGGGATCTCCATGTCCGCGAGCAGCGAGGTGCCCCCGGTTGCCTCGAGCTGGGCGTCCAGTGCCTCAGCCAGGTCTCGGATCGCGGTGGCCCGGACCATCTGGCTGCCGGCCACGCGCTCGTCGGCGTCTCCGTCGAGGTCGAGCAGCCCTTGGCCGGTCTCTGTCGCGGTGCCGAGCTCGCGCTTGAGGTTGCGCAGGACGAGGTCGTCGAGGTGGTACGAGCGTTGGTCGGGTTTGACGAGGTAGGCGGCGAGCTGCGTGTCGGAGGTCAGCCCGGCGAGGCGCCACCCGCGCGCGGCGAGCGCCTCGACCGGGCCCTTCGCGTCGTGCATCGCCTTCGGGTGGGTGGCCGACTCGAGCCAGCCGCCGACGGCGGCCTCTCCCTCGGGTGTCAGGGTGGTGAGGTCGAGGAAGGCGGCACTGTCCTCGGGGGCGGCGACGGCGACCGCCGTCACGTCCCCCGTGCCGCGGGCCCAGGTGCCGACGACGGCGAGGCCGGCCCGCCGGCCCTCGGGCAGGTGTGCCGCGACCCATCCGGCCACCGCGGCGGGCTCGAGGACTGCGCCCTCGACGTCGTAGCCCGACTCCGCCTCCGGCTCGGCGGCCTCGATCGTCGAGAAGAGCCGGTCGCGCAGCACGCGGAACTCGAGCCCGTCGAAGACGGTGTGGACCTGCTCCCGGTCCCACTGGGCCCGGGACAGCTCGTCCACCGTGACCCCGACCGGAGCGTCCCGAACGAGCTGGTTGAGGCGACGGTTGCGCAGCACCTGGTCCAGATGCTCGCGCAGCGACTCTCCTGCCTTGCCCTTGATCTGGTCGACACCGGCCACAATCCCGGTCAGGTCACCGAACTGGCCGATCCACTTCGCAGCCGTCTTGGGGCCCACGCCGGGCACGCCCGGCAGGTTGTCGGAGCTCTCTCCGACGAGCGCGGCGAGGTCGCTGTACCGGGCCGGCGTGACGCCATACTTGTCCTGGACCGCCTGGGGCGTCATGCGGGACAGCTCTGAGACGCCGCGGACCGGGTAGAGCACGGTCACCCGGTCGGACACGAGCTGGAACGTGTCGCGGTCGCCCGAGCAGATCAGCACCTCCAGGCCCTGCTCGCCCCCCTGGCACGCCAGCGTCGCGATGATGTCGTCTGCCTCGTAGCCCTCGAGCTCGACGTAGCGGATCCGTAGGGCGTCGAGGACCTCGTGCAGCAGGGAGATCTGTCCCTTGAACTCGTCGGGTGTCGTGGCACGGCCTGCCTTGTACTCGGCATACTGCTCGCTGCGGAAGGTGTGCCGTGACAGGTCGAACGCGACGGCGACATGGGTGGGCTGCTCGTCGCGCAGGACATTGATGAGCATCGAGGTGAAGCCGTATACCGCGTTGGTGTGCTGACCGGTCGTCGTCGAGAAGTTCTCCGCCGGTAGTGCGAAGAAGGCACGGTAGGCCAGCGAGTGCCCGTCGAGGAGGAGAAGTCGGCTCACACGCGAAGCCTAGCCACAGCCACCGACGCCCCGGTCCTACGATCGGGGCCATGACTGACGTCTCCGAGGTGCTCGCGTCCATACAGGGCGACATCACCGGCACGCTCATCGAACGAATGGGTATCGAGATCGTCGAGGCGACGCGAGAGCGCGTCGTCGGGACGATGCCGGTGGCAGGGAACACCCAGCCCTATGGCCTGCTCCACGGCGGCGCCAGCGTCGTGCTCGCCGAGACGCTCGGGTCCGTCGGCGCCGGCCTCTGCGCGGGCCCGGACCGGGTCGCCGTCGGCGTGGACATCAACGCGACCCACCACCGAGCGGCTCGCCGGGGCACGGTCACGGGGGTGGCGACCTTGCTCAGCGGGGGCCGCACGGTCGCCGGATACGAGGTGGTCATCACCGACGAGGACGGCGCGCGGGTCTGCACCTCGCGGATCACCTGCCTGCTGCGCGACGCCCCGCCGGCGCAGCCCTGACGCCGCCCGGGCTCAGCCGAGGCCCACGGATGATCCGCGTGGTGACGCCGAGCGGGCACGTGCGCGAAGGTCCCTGCGGCGCTGGAGCACCTGGGCGACGGGCCGACGCGACGAGCGCTCCCCGGCCAGTCGCCGCTGCAGCGTCGCCACCGACGTGACCCGGCGGACCGTCTCCGGAGCGAAGCCGATCCGCGCGAAGAAGCGGTTGGACTCGCGGTCGTGTGCGGGCACCAGGCTCGCGACATGCACGGCACCCACCTGGTCGGCGTACCTGACCGTCCGCGCGAGCAGCGCCGCGGCGACACCCTGACGGCGGTGGTCCGGCAGCACGTGCAGCATGCTGATCGACACGCACGGGGCATCCACCAGAGGGCTGCGTGTCGAGTCGGTGACCACGACATAGCCCGCCGGGGTGCCGTCGACGTGCGCGATGAAGGCGCAGATGTCCGACCGGTCCAGTGCGGCGCTCAGCGTGCCGTCGGCAGCGAGCCGCCGTGCCGCATCGGGGGTCGTCCCCGACTCGATCCGGTGCGCCACCCACAGGTCTATGAAGGGGCCGCGCAGATCTCCCTCGACGCGCCGAACCTCGACCGCTGACCGACCCATGCCACCTCCTGCCAGACCCCGAGACAACATCCTGACCCTACGCTCAGTAGCCCCCGTCGGGAAGGTGTTCCTGACCACGGGGTCACAGGTTGGTCTCATGTGCCCCGGAGCTGTCTCTGCGCCACTAGTGTGGCCGCACACCCGTGGGCGCAGATGGCTGTGCCCGGGACTCTTGCGGGAGGGAAAGAATGCGTTTCACAGGCGTAAGGGCTGCGGCCGCGGTTGCGACCGTGACTCTGCTCGCTGCAGCATGTGGCAGCAGCGGCGGCACGGGCGACACGGGCGGCGGCCCGACAGGGGGGAACACAGCCGGCGGGGGGTCGGCCGAGCCGATGAAGTTCGGCTACGTGCTTCCCGAGACGGGATCGCTCGCGTATCTCGGCCCGCCGCAGATCGAGGCGATGAAGTACGCGATCTCGCTCATCAACAAGGACGGCGGCGTGCTCGGCAAGGAGGTGCCGGCCCCGGTCGGCGGCGACGAGGCCGACGACCAGGCGATCGCCAACCAGTCCGCGGACCGCGTCCTCGCCGCCGGCGTCAACGCCATCATCGGCGCGGCCGCCTCGGGTATGTCGCTCGCGATCATCGACAAGGTGACGGGCGCGGGCGTGGCCCAGTGCTCCGGCTCCAACACGGCACCGACCTTCACGGACTACAAGGACAACGGCCTCTACTTCCGCACCGCGCCGTCCGACGCGTTGCAGGGGCCCGTCCTCGCCGACACGATCATCTCCGACGGCCACAGCCAGGTCGCCATCACCGCCCGGGCTGACGACTACGGCAAGGGTCTCGCCGACGCGACGGCCAAGGCGCTGCAGAACGGTGGCGCGACGGTCGTGCTCAACGAGACGTACGACCCGAAGGCGACCGACTTCAACGCCCCGGTGGCGAACATCGTCGCGAAGAAGCCCGATGCCGTCGTCATCGTGGCGTTCGAGGAGGGCAAGCAGATCATCCAGGGCTTGATCGAGGCAGGCCTGACGCCGCAGAAGGTCGGCATGTATGGCGCCGACGGTCTGCGCAACGCGGACCTGGCAAAGCTGGTCAGCCCCGGGGACCCGAGCAAGCTCGCGGGCTTCAAGGGCACGGCTCCGGCCTCAGCCGACAACCCTGACTTCCTGAAGAACCTCAAGGCGTTCGCACCCTCGCTCAAGGAGGTCCAGTTCGCCCCGCAGGTCTTCGACTGCGTCAACATCTTGGCGCTGGCGGCCGAGCAGGCGAAGTCGACGGATGCCAACGACTTCAAGAAGGTCGTCAACGGCATCACGAAGGACGGCGAGAAGTGCACCAGCTTCGCCGACTGCAAGAAGCTCATCGACGAGGGCAAGGACGTCGACTACGACGGCGCGAGCGGCCCGCTCGACTTCACCGAAGCCGGTGAGCCGGGCAGCGCCTCGATCGAGGTCTACGAGTTCGACAAGAGCGGCAAGCTCACGACCGTCAAGACGGTCGAGTCCAAGCCGGCCTCGTGACGCAGGGACGGTCGGCTCGCTCACTGAGCTGAACGGCATACGAGGAAAGGGCCCTGACCACCACGGTGGTCAGGGCCCTTCGTCGTCTCGGGCGGTACCGCGGCCTACGTGGCGATCCGGGCCAGGGTGCCGAGGTAGAGCTCGACCACCTTGGGGTCCTCCATGAGCTGGCGGCCCGTGCCGGTGTAGGCGTCGCGCCCTTGGTCGAGGACGTAGGCGCGGTCGCTGATCTCGAGGCAGCTGTTGGCGTTCTGCTCCACCATGAGGATGGAGACCCCTGAGTCGTTGATCGTCTTGACTGCCTCGAAGACGCTGTCCTGCATGATGGGAGACAGGCCCGCGGACGGCTCGTCGAGGAAGAGGACGTCCGGGGTGGTCATGAGCGCCCGCCCCATCGCGACCACCTGTCGCTCTCCGCCGGAGAGCGAGCCGCACCGCTGGTGGCTGCGCTGTTCGAGGAGTGGGAAGAGCTCGGCGACGGTCTTGAAGCGCTCGCCGTATTCCTTGGGGCGCAGGTAGATCCCCATCTGCAGCGTCTCCTCGATGGTGAGCGAGGGGAAGACGTTGTCGTTCTGTGGGACGTAGCCGAGTCCCTTGGCGACGAGATGGTGCGCGCGGGCCCCGGTGATGTCCTCGCCGCGCAGGAGCACCTGTCCCCCGCGGACCGGCACGAGGCCGAACATCGCCTTGATCAGCGTCGACTTGCCGGCACCGTTGGGGCCGATGATGCCGACGAGCTCACCCTGCTCGACGTGGACGGTGCACCCGTTGAGGACGTTGACCTCCGGGATGTAGCCGGCGACGAGGTCCTGGGACTTCAGCAGCGGTGTGCCCGTCGTACTCGGCGCACCCGTGCTCGACTGGTTGCTCGACTCGTTGCCTGCGTCGGTGCTCATGCCTCGTTCTCCTGACTCGTCGGGAGGGCACGGCGCTTGCCGAGGTAGGCCTCGATGACCTTCTCGTTGGTGCGGATGTCGTCCGGCCGGCCCTCGGCGATGACGGCGCCCTCGGCGAAGACGACGATCCAGTCGCTGATGCTCATGATGACGTCCATGTCGTGCTCGACGAGGACGATCGACATGCCGTCGTCGCGCAGCTGCTGGATGTGCCCGAGAAGAGACTGGACGAGGGCGGGGTTCACCCCGGCCATCGGCTCGTCGAGCATGATCATCGTCGGGTCGACCATCATCGCCCGGGCCATCTCGAGCAGCTTGCGTTGGCCACCGGACATCGTGCCCGCAAACTCGTCGCGCATGTGTCCGAGGCGGAAACGCTCGATGAGGTCGTCCGCCTTCTGTTCGATGTCCTTCTCCTGGCCCTTCCACACCCAGCGCAGCGGCGCGTTGAGCATCCGCTCGCCCCGCTGGCCCGTCGCGCCGAGCATGACGTTCTCGAGCGTCGTCAGGCGCATCAGGGCCTTGGTCAGCTGGAAGGTGCGGACCATGCCGCGACGCGCGATGCGGTAGGCGGGGGAACCGCTGATGTCGGTGCCGTTGAACGACCAGGTGCCCGTGTCGGGCTTGTCGAAGCCGCTGACGAGGTTGAAGAAGGTCGACTTGCCGGCACCGTTCGGGCCGATCAGGGCGGTGATCGTGCTGCGTTGGACCTCGAGGTGGTCGACCCGGACCGCTTTGACGCCACCGAACGACTTGCTCACGTCGTCGGCGACGAGGATCGCGTCGGGCTTCGCGACCCCGGGCTCCGCCGCGACACCAGCGAGAGCCGCGGCCGCACGTTTGGCTCCCTCGCTCCTGGCGGAGTCCTGTTCCGTTGCGACGATCTCCTCGCGTGCATCGATGAGCGAGGGGTTGATCAGCTCATCGGACATCGAGACGCAGCTCCTTGGGGTCGCCGAGGATCCCGGCAGGTCGATAGATCATCAGCAGCAGCAGACACAGGCCGACGAAGACGAACCGCAGCGCGCCGACGTCCGGACCGCTGAGCAGGTCGGGCGGGATGACCCCGGAGGCCGTGGCGTTGCGCAGGAACGAGTCGAGGAACGTCGCGAGGAACCAGAAGATCATCGAGCCGATGATGGGGCCGAGGATCGTGCTCGCACCGCCGAGGATCATGATCGCCCACAGGTAGAACGTCACGGCGGGGTTGAAGTTGTCGGGGTTGACCGACTGGGTGGCGATGGCGATGAGCGCCCCGGCGATGCCGCCGATGACACCACCCAGCACGAGCGACTGCATCTTGTAGGCGTAGACGTTCTTGCCGAGGCTACGCGCGGCGAGCTCGTCCTCGCGGATCGCCCGAAGCACCCGGCCCCACGGGCTGCGGATCAGCAGGTACACGAGCAGCGAGGCCAGGATGACCAGAGCCCACCCGGCCGTCATGACCCACAGGTTGCGGGCCGAGAAGTAGAGGGGCCCCAGGGCGAGGTCACTGCTGTACGGGTTGAGGGCGAAGAACTCGTTGGCGAACTGGCGCAGGCCGTAGACACCGCCGGTGAGGGGCGCCGCCCAGTCGGACCGGTAGAAGTAGCGCAGCACCTCGGCGCCGGCGATCGTCGCGATGGCGAGATAGTCCCCCCGCAGCCGGAGCGTGGGGATCCCGAGGATCAGGGCGAGCACGATCGAGCATGCGATCCCGACGAGCAGGCCCACCCAGAGGCTCAGGCCCCACGTCGAGACGCTGACGGCAACACCGTAGGCACCGACGAGCATGAAGCCGACGTGGCCGAAGTTGAGCAGGCCGGTGAAGCCGAAGTGCAGGTTGAGGCCCACGGCGGCGAGGGCGTAGATCGCGGCCTCAGGGCCGAAGGCGCCGCGGAAGGCGTTGGACAGGACATCGGTGAAGTTCATGATCAGCTACTCCCTGCGCCTCAGCCGGCGCGCTCCGCTCGCCCGAGGATGCCCTGCGGTCGCACGAGCAGGACGATGATGAGCACGAGCAGCGCCCACGCGTTCTGCAGGGACGGGGGGAACCACAGGTTGGACAGCTGCGAGACGAGGCCGACGATGATGCTGCCGATCATCGCGCCGTAGGCGCTGCCGAGGCCGCCGAGGATGACGCCGGCGAACATCAACAGCAGCAGGTTGAACCCCATGTCCCAGTAGACCGCGCCCTGGGTGAGGCCGTAGAAGACACCGCCGAGCGCAGCGAGGGCTCCGCCGATGACCCAGATCGACAGGATGACTCGATCCACGTCGATGCCTGATGCCTCGGCGAGGTCCTTGTTGTCGGCGACAGCCCGGGCCGCCTTGCCCATCCGGGTCCGCTGGAGCAGGACGGCGACGAGGATGAGGATCGCGAACGAGGCGAGCGTGACGATGAGGTCGCGCGGCGTGATCGAGATCGGCCCGAGATGCATGGCCGGCTGGAGGGCGTACTGCGAGTACTTCTCGCGGCGCCCGGAGAAGAGGACGAGGATGAGGTAGCGGAGGAACAGCGAGAGGCCGATCGAGATGATGAACATCTGGATCAGGCCGGTGCTGCGTCGACGCATCGGCCGCCACAGGCCACCCTCGAGACCACCGCCCAGAAGGCCACCGGCAACGACGGCGGCGAGGCCGCCGATGACCAGTGGCAGGGACCCGGGACTGGTGCTGACCCAGAACGCGACGACGGCCCCGATCGTGACGATCTCGCCATGAGCGAAGTTGATCAGGCGCGTGGTGCCGAAGATGAGCGAGAGGCCCACCGCCGTGATCGCGATGATCGCGCCGAGCTTGATGCCCTCGACGACGAGCTGGAGGACCCGGTTCGGTGTGGTTCCCTCGCCACTCTCGCCGGTCGCGCCGGGCTCGTTCTGGTCTCCCGCCTGAGTCGGTCCGCTCGTCGACTGCGGAACCGACCCGGCCTTCTCCTGCTGTTGCTGGCTCGTGCTGACTAGCGGGAAGATGACGGTGCGCTGCTGCTGCGGTCGCACGACGACGGCCTCGAGCACCTCGCCGCCCTTGTCGCGGGGTTGCACGCCGTCGGGCAGCGTCGACAGGTCGAGCTTGAGGGTGTACTCCCCGGGACTCGGCAGCGGGACCTCCCACTGGCCCTCGGCGTTCGAGGTGGCCGAGCCGACCGATGTGCCGTTCTGCTCCGCGGTGACCGTCACCCCACTCAAGGGCTTGCCATCAGGGCCGCGAAGGGTGCCCTTGAGGCTCTGGTCGCCCTCGGCGGTCAGCACGGCGGGACGGTTGGCAGTCGTGGGTGTACCCACGAGCGCCGCGCTCGCTGCTCCGACCCCCGTCAAGCAGAGCAGGAAGAACGCGGCTACTATCGCCATCAGGCGTGGTCGCACGACGGCCTCCTTCAAATCGCTGCCCGATTGAACCACAGCTGAGGGGCCCTTGCGGCGACCTGGGAAGACTCGCCTCGAAGTTGTGACCTGGCCCGGGCTCCGGGGCGGCGTCTCAGGAGGTCGGGAAACCCTTGATGACAGCCTCGGCGACCTCTCTCATCCCGAGACGGCGGTCCATCGCGGTCTTCTGGATCCAGCGGAATGCATCGGCTTCGCTCAGTTTGAGCTGGCTCATGAGCACTCCCTTGGCGCGGTCGACGAGCTTGCGTGTCGCGAGCCGCTCACCGAGGTCGGCGATCTCGGCCTCGAGCGCCTTGACCTCCTGCCAGCGCGACCGGGCGATCTCGATCGCGGGACGCAGGTCGTCGGAGCTGAACGGCTTGACGACATAGGCCATGACTCCCGCGTCGCGCGCCCGCTCGACGAGCTCGGTCTGCGAGAAGGCGGTCAGCATGATGACCGGGCACAGGTCGCCGGCGTGGATCTGCTCGGCTGCGGCGAGTCCGTCGAGCACGGGCATCTTGACGTCCATGATGACGACGTCGGGCGTGAGCTCGCGGGCGAGCTCGACAGCCTGCTCCCCGTTCGAGGCCTGCCCGACGACCTCGTAGCCCAGCTCCGCGAGCATCTCGACGAGGTCGAGGCGGATGAGCGTCTCGTCCTCGGCCACGACGATGCGCGGCGCCGAGCGTGGCTGCCCGGCTGGTTGCGGCACGGTCTGCTCGGCGGTGCTCTCGTCACTGGTCACGATGAGGAGCCTATCGGGTGCCGGGAGCGGGACTTGAACCCGCACGACCTTGCGGCCAGAGCATTTTGAGTGCTCCGTGTCTGCCATTCCACCACCCCGGCGGGTCTGCCGGGCCAGCATACCGAGTGACGCGCCTGTTGCCTCAGCCGGTGACCTCCTCGGGCCGGTACGCCGGGGCACGGCGGTGCACGGCATCGCCGACACGGTGGACTCGCAGGGCGTTGGTCGAGCCCGGGATGCCCGGCGGCGAGCCGGCGACGATGACGACACGGTCGCCCTCGACGATGCGCCCCTCAGGGATCAGGGCCAGGTCGACCTGCATGGCGAACTGGTCGGTGTGCCACATCCGGCTCACGAGGTAGGTCTCCATGCCCCACACGAGCGCCAGACGGGAGCGGGTCCGCGGCTCGGAGGTGAAGGCCAGCATCGGTAGCCGGGGACGCAGCCGCGCCATCCGCATCGCCGAGCCTCCGGTCTCGGTGAAGGTGATCAGGAACCGCGCGTCGACCGCCTCCCCGATCTCGACAGCCGCCTTGCAGACGGCACCTCCCACGGTGACTGGGGTGCGGTTGATCTGCGCGATCCGGTCGTAGCCGTTCTCTTCGGTGAACGCGATGATGCGCGACATCGTCCTCACCGCCTCGATGGGCCACGCGCCCACGGAGGTCTCCCCCGACAACATGACCGCGTCGGCGCCGTCGAGCACGGCGTTGGCCGCATCCGACGCCTCGGCCCGGGTCGGGCGGGGGTTCTCGACCATCGACTCGAGCACCTGCGTCGCAACGATGACCGGCTTGGCGGCGACCCGACACAGTTCGATGGCACGCTTCTGGACGAGGGGTACCTCCTCGAGGGGCATCTCGACGCCGAGGTCGCCTCGGGCGACCATGATCCCGTCGAAGGCCTCGATGACCTCCTCGAGGTTGGCCACGGCCTGTGGCTTCTCGATCTTGGCGATGACCGGCAGCCGCTGCCCGAACTCGTCCATGATCTCGTGGACGTCGGTGATGTCCGCAGCGGACCGTACGAAGGAGAGGGCGACGAGGTCGACCCCGGCGCGAAGTGCGAAGCGGAGGTCGTCGCGGTCCTTCTCCGACAGGGCCGGCACACTGACGGCGACGCCCGGAAGGTTGATCCCCTTGTTGTCCGACACGAGTCCGCCCACGACCGTCTCGGTGACGACGTCGGTCGCGGTGACCTCGACCGCGCGCAGTGCCACCTTGCCGTCGTCGATCAGCAGGACGTCGCCGGGGTGCACGTCGCCAGGCAGTCCGGCGTAGGTCGTGCCCACCTCCGCCTCGGACCCCTCCACATCACGAGTCGTGATGGTGAACCTCTGTCCGCGGTCGAGGTGCACCGGGCCGGACGCGAAGCGTCCCGTCCGGATCTTCGGGCCCTGCAGGTCGGCGAGAACCCCGACCGCACGACCCGAGGCGTCGCTCGCCTCACGGACGGCCCGACAGACCTTCTCGTGGTCGTCGTGCTCACCGTGCGAGAGGTTGAGTCGAGCCACGTCCATGCCCGCCTCGACGAGGGCGCGCAGCTGCTCCGGAGAGGAGGTCTTGGGGCCGATGGTGCACACGATCTTGGCACGACGCATACGCCAACCCTATGGCTCAGGTGAGCCGGGCGATGGACGGCACCCACATCGCGCCCGGCGTGGCTGCCGTACCGGTTGGAGAAGCATCAGGCAGCGTCAGACGGTAAGCGGCCGGTCCGTCGGAGCGATGGGGCGGGGCAGGCCGCTCGAGCCGGTCAGCCAGGTGTCGACGCCGGCCGCCGCGGCGCGACCCTCGGCGATCGCCCAGACGATGAGCGACTGTCCCCGCCCGGCGTCGCCCGCGACGAAGACACCCGGCACCGATGTCATGAAACTGCGGTCCCGTTCGACGTTGGTGCGCGCGTCGAGCGCGACGCCGAGCTGCTCGAGCAGCCCGTCCGGCTGTGGGCCGAGGAAGCCCATGGCGAACAGGACCAGCTGTGCCGGGATCTCGCGCTCGGTGCCCTCCGTGACGACCGGCCGGCCCCCGACGAGCTCGACATCGCTGAGCCGCAGCGTCGCGACCCGGCCGTCGTCGTCGCCGACGAACTCGGTGGTGCTCACGGCGTAGATCCGGTCGCCGCCCTCCTCCTGAGAGCTCGACACCCGGAAGATCATCGGGTAGGTCGGCCAGGGTTGGCTCGTCGGGCGCTCCGGCCCCGGCATCGGCAGGATCTCGAGCGAGGTGACCGACCGGGCGCCCTGGCGCAGCGCGGTGCCGATGCAGTCGGACCCGGTGTCCCCGCCGCCGATGACGACGACGTCCTTGTCGGTGGCCAGGATCTGCCCTGTCACCTGCTCCCCGAGACTGGCGCGGTTGCTCTGGGGCAGGTAGTCCATCGCCTGGTGTATGCCGCTGAGCCGGCTTCCCGGGATGTCCAGCGCTCGCGGTACGGTGGCGCCGATCGCAAGCACGACCGCGTCGTAGCGATCCCGCAGCTGACGCCCGGTGATGTCGACCCCGATCTCGACGCCATTGCGGAAGCGGGTGCCCTCGGCCTTCATCTGCCGCAGCCGCCGGTCGAGGATCGACTTCTCCATCTTGAACTCGGGTATGCCGTAGCGCAGCAGGCCACCCGGCTGGTCGGCGCGCTCGAAGACGGCGACGGTGTGTCCCGCCCGGGTCAGCTGCTGCGCGGCGGCGAGCCCGGCGGGCCCCGAGCCGACGACGGCGACGGTCTTGTCGGAGAGTCGCTCCGGCGGCTGTGGCTCGACGAGTCCTCGTTCGAAGCCCTCTTCGCCTATCGTCCACTCGACCTGCTTGATCGTCACGGCGGGCTGGTTGATGCCGAGCACGCACGCGGTCTCGCAGGGTGCCGGGCACAGCCGCCCGGTGAACTCCGGGAAGTTGTTCGTCGCGTGCATCCGCTCGATGGCGCCTGCCCAGTCACCACGCCAAGCGAGGGTGTTCCACTCAGGGATGAGGTTGCCGAGCGGGCAGCCGTTGTGGCAGAAGGGGATTCCGCAGTCCATGCAGCGGCTGGCCTGCCGTTGGAGGGTGGCCAGCTCCTGCTCCTCGTAGACCTCCTGCCAGTCCTTGATCCGGACCGGGACGGGGCGCCGCTCGGGCAGCTCACGCTCGCGGTGCGTGAGGAAGCCATGGATGTCAGCCACGGGAAGCCTCCTTGATGCGGTTCCACACCTCGGTGCCGTCGGCGTCGAGGTCCTGGGCCGCAGCGTCGGCGCGGACGTCGAGAACACGTTGGTAGGCGGTGGGCAGCACGAGGGTGAAGCGGTGCTTCGCCTCGTCCCACTCGTCGAGCAGCCGTCTGGCGACCGCCGAGTCGGTCTGCTCCAGGTGCTGGCCGATCAGGTCGTGCAGGCCCGTCTCGTCGTCGTCACGCAGCGGCAGCAGGTCGACGAACTCGGGGTTGACGCGGTCTGACCTGAGATCGAGCACGTAGCCCAGGCCACCGGACATCCCGGCCGCGAGGTTGCGGCCGGTCGGGCCGAGGATCACGGCCCGGCCGCCGGTCATGTACTCGAGGGCGTGGTCGCCGACGCCCTCGACGACGGCGGTGGCCCCGGAGTTGCGCACGCAGAAGCGCTCCCCGACCCGGCCGCGCAGGAAGAGCTGCCCGCTCGTCGCGCCGTAGCCGATCACGTTGCCGGCGATGACGTTGTCCTCGGCCACCAAGGTGGCCGCCAGGTCCGGGCGGATCACGATCCGGCCCCCGGACAGGCCCTTGCCGACGTAGTCGTTGGCGTCGCCGAGCAGCCGCAACGTGATCCCTCGGGGCAGGAACGCACCGAACGACTGGCCGGCGGTGCCGGTCATCGTCAGCTCGACCGTCCCGTCGGGCAGGCCCTCGGGATGGGCCCTGGTGACGTGGTGACCGAGCATCGTCCCGACGGTCCGGTTGACGTTGCGGATCGGGAGCTCTCCGGTGACGTGCTCGCCACCGTCGATGGCCGGCAGGGCGCGGGCGATGAGCTCGTTGTCGAGGGCCTTCTCGAGCCCGTGCTCCTGTCCGGTCGAGCGATGCAGGGTGCCACCCGTCGGGTTGGGGGCGACGGTGAGGATCGGGGTCAGGTCGAGCCCGGATGCCTTCCAGTGGGTGATCGCCCTGTCCAGGTCGAGGGCATCGACCTGGCCGACGGCTGCCTCGATGGAGCGGAAGCCGAGGGCGGCCAGGTGCTCGCGAACCTCCTCGGCGATGTACTCGAAGAAGGTCTCGACGAACTCGGGCTTGCCGTTGAACCGGGCCCGCAGCTCGGGGTTCTGGGTGGCCACGCCGACGGGGCAGGTGTCGAGATGGCAGACCCGCATCATGATGCACCCGGACACGACGAGCGGCGCGGTGGCGAAGCCGAACTCCTCGGCACCGAGCAGCGCCCCGACCACGACGTCACGCCCGGTCTTGAGCTGACCGTCCACCTGGACGACGATGCGGTCGCGCAGGCCGTTGACGACGAGCGTCTGCTGGGTCTCGGCCAGACCGAGCTCCCAGGGTGCGCCCGCGTGCTTGAGCGAGGTGAGCGGCGCTGCGCCGGTGCCGCCGTCGTGCCCCGAGATGAGGACCACGTCGGAATGGGCCTTCGAGACGCCGGCCGCGACGGTGCCCACGCCGATCTCCGCGACGAGCTTGACGTGCACCCGTGCCGACGGGTTGGCGTTCTTCAGGTCGTGGATGAGCTGGGCGAGATCCTCGATCGAGTAGATGTCGTGGTGCGGCGGGGGCGAGATCAGCCCGACTCCGGGAGTCGAGTGCCGGGTCTGCGCGATCCACGGGTAGACCTTGGGGCCGGGCAGCTGGCCGCCCTCGCCGGGCTTGGCACCCTGCGCCATCTTGATCTGGATGTCCTCGGACTGGGTGAGGTAGAGGCTGGTGACCCCGAACCGTCCCGACGCGACCTGCTTGATGGCCGAGCGCCGCTCGCCGTCCAGGAGCCGGTCGGGGTCCTCCCCGCCCTCGCCGGTGTTGGACCTGGCCCCGAGCCGGTTCATCGCCACGGCCAGCGTCTCGTGCGCCTCCTGCGAGATCGAGCCGTAGCTCATCGCCCCGGTGCTGAAGCGCTTGACGATCTCGCTGGCCGGCTCGACCTCCTCGATCGGCACGGGCAGGCGTCCGGTGACACCCGGCGGCTTGAAGGACATCAGGCCCCGCAGGGTCATCAGCCGCGCGGACTGGTCGTCGACCCGATCCGTGTACTGCTTGAAGATGTCGTACTGACGGGTGCGGGTCGAGTGCTGGAGCCGGAAGACCGTCTCGGGGTCGAACAGGTGCGGTTCGCCCTCGCGGCGCCACTGGTACTCGCCACCGACCTCGAGCTCCCGGTGCGCCGGTCGCACCCCCTCGGGCGGGTAGGCCCGCGCATGTCGCGAAGCGGTCTCCTTCGCGATGACCTCCAGCCCGACGCCGCCGAGCTGGGAGACGGTCCCGGTGAAGTAGCGGTCGACGAGGTCCTGGGACAGACCGATCGCCTCGAAGACCTGTGCACCGCGGTAGGAGGCGACGGTCGAGATGCCCATCTTCGACATCACCTTCAGCACGCCCTTGCCGAGGGCCTTGATGAGGCCGCGGACGGCCTGCTCCGGCGTCACGTCGTCGATGTGGCCGGCGCGCGCCAGGTCCTCGACCGACTCCATGGCCAGGTACGGGTTGACCGCCGCCGCCCCGTAGCCGACGAGAAGGGCGACGTGGTGGACCTCGCGGACGTCGCCGGCCTCCACGAGCAGGCCAACCTGGGTGCGGGTCTTCTCGCGGATCAGGTGGTGGTGCACGGCCGCGGTGAGCAGCAGCGACGGGATGGGGGCGAGGTCACGGCCCGAGTGCCGGTCGGACAGCACGACGAAGCGGGCTCCCTGCCGGATCGCCTCGGAGACCTCGGCGAAGATCTCCTCCAGACGCACCCGCATCGCGGTGGAGCCGCCGGTGACGTCGTAGAGGCCCCGGACCACGTGCGTGGCGTAGCCGGGCAGGTCGCCGTCGGCGTTGATGTGCACGATCTTGGCCAGCTCGTCGTTGTCGATGACGGGGAACTGGAGCACGACCTGCCGGGCGTGGGCCGGCGAGGCGGACAGGGCGTTCCCCTCCGGGCCGATCGTCGTCGAGAGCGAGGTGACGAGCTCTTCGCGGATGGCGTCCAGCGGCGGGTTGGTCACCTGGGCGAACAGCTGCGTGAAGTAGTCGAACAGCAGGCGCGGACGCGAGGACAGCGCCGCGAGGGGGGTGTCGGTGCCCATCGAGCCGATCGCCTCGGCGCCGGTGCGGGCCATCGGCGTGAGCAGGATGCGCAGCTCCTCGTGCGTGTAGCCGAAGGTCTGCTGGCGGCGCGCCACCGACGAGCTCGTGTGCACGACGTGCTCCCGCTCGGGCAGGTCCTCGAGCCGGATCAGGCCCGCGTGGAGCCAGTCGCCGTACGGTTGCAACGCGGCCAGCTGGGACTTGATCTCGTCGTCGGAGACGATCCGCCCGTGTTCGGTGTCGACGAGGAACATCCGGCCGGGCTGGAGCCGCCCCCGCCTGACGACCCTGGCCGGGTCCAGGTCGAGGACCCCCGACTCGGAGGCGAGCACGACGAGCCCGTCGTCGGTGACGGCATACCGACCCGGTCGCAGACCGTTGCGGTCGAGAACCGCGCCGATGAGCGTGCCGTCGGTGAAGGTGACGTTGGCCGGCCCGTCCCACGGCTCCAGGAAGGTGGAGTGGAACTCGTAGAAGGCACGGCGGGCCGGGGGCATCGCCCCGTTGTTCTCCCACGCCTCGGGGATCATCATGAGGACCGCGTGGGGTAGGGAGCGGCCCCCGAGGTGCAACAGCTCGAGCACCTCGTCGAAGCTCGCGGAGTCCGAGCCGGAGGGGGTGCAGATCGGGAAGAGCCGTTCGAGGTCGCCGGGGATGATGTCCGAGGTGAGCACACTCTCCCGGGCCCGCATCCAGTTCCGGTTGCCCTTGACCGTGTTGATCTCCCCGTTGTGGGCGATGAGGCGGTAAGGGTGCGCGAGCGGCCACGACGGGAACGTGTTGGTCGAGAACCGGGAGTGGACCAGCGCGAGCTCGGTCGCGAATCGAGCGTCGCTCAGGTCGGGGAAGAAGGGCTCGAGCTGGCCGGTCGTGAGCATGCCCTTGTACACGAGGGTGCGGCTCGACAGGGACGCGAAGTAGACATCGGTCTCGCGCTCCGCGCGCTTGCGCAGGCAGAAGGCGAGCCGGTCGAGCCCGAGGCTGACGGATCGACCGATGCGGGACGAGACGAACAGCTGCTCGAAGTGGGGCATGCAGTCCCGGGAGGCCTGGCCGACGAGCTCCGGGGCGACGGGGACCTGCCGCCAGCCGAGAACCGTGAGGTTCTCGGTGGTGGCGAGCTGCTCGATGCGTTCCTTGACCGCGCCCCGCTCCTGCGGGTCGGTCGGCAGGAAGGCGAGCCCAGCGGCATACGCCCCGGCGTCCGGCAGCTGGAAGGGCACGACGGCCCGCAGGAACTCGTCCGGAACCTGGGTGAGGATGCCCGCGCCGTCGCCGACGAGAGGGTCCGCGCCGGTGGCCCCGCGGTGGTCCAGGTTGCGCAGGGCGGTCAGCGCGTGCGTGACGATGTCGTGGCCGGCGGTGCCGCGCATCGTGGCGACGAAGGCGACCCCGCAGGCATCGTGCTCGTTCTCCCGGCGGTAGAGGCCGAAGTCCTCTGGATGCGCACTGAAGCGGTCAAACGGCGACATGATCACCGTCCCTTCGTCCCCTGTCGATACTGGCGGTGTGGGCGGCGTCGGCCACGTTCGGTGGCGAAAGGCTACCCCTCGGACCTGACGGTCCCCGGCATCGGAACCAGGCGTTTTGCATCCTGAGATGCAGGTCGGGTCAGGCCGGGCCGTCGCGGTCGGCAGGCTGCGCGGTGTCGGCAGCGCCCTCGTGCTCGGCGCTGTCGGCGCCGTGCTCGGCGCGGTCGGCGCCCCCGGGTTTCTCCCCCCGGGCGGGTGCCGGGGGGGCGGCGGTGGGGGCGTCCCGGTGTCGGCCCCGCGGGGCGGCTCGGCCGAACTTGATCCACAGCAGCAGCCCGATGAGGAAGACGAGGATCGAGACCCACGTGTTGACGCGCTGCCCGAGGATGTGGTTCGCCGCGTCGCTGCGCATGTTCTCGATGACGATCCGCCCGACCGGGTAGCCCATCACGTAGGCGGCGAAGGTCTGCCCGGCCGCGAGCCGAAGATGCCGCTCGAGCCAGATCAGCCCGGCCGCGAGCAGGAGGCACCAGATCGACTCGTAGAGGAACGTCGGGTGGAAGTAGCCCAGGACGATGGGGTCGCCCGAGGCGTCGGTCACGGCGTGCCCGAGGGCCTGGTCCCACTCGTAGACCTTCAGCCGCCACGGCAGGGTGGTGGGGCCGCCGTAGATCTCGTTGTTGAAGTAGTTGCCGAAGCGGCCCATCGCCTGAGCCACGAGGAGGCCTGGGGCGGCCGCGTCGGCGAACGCCGTGAACGTGACCCCGTGCCGGCGACAGCCGATCCACACGCCCAGCGCGCCCAGCGCGACGGCCCCCCAGATGCCGAGCCCGCCGTTCCAGATCGCGAAGGCGTCCATCGGGTGGCCGCCCGGCCCGAAGTACGGCTGCGGGGTGGTGATGAGGTGGTAGATACGCCCGCCGACGATCCCGAACGGCACGGCCCACGCGCTGATGTCGAGTGCCACCCCCTTGCGCGCGCCGCCTGCGACGAGTCGGCGGTCGGTCCACCACACGGCCACGACGATGCCGGCCAGGATGCACAGCGCGTAGGCGCGGATCGGGATGGGACCGAGGTACCAGACCGCCTGGGTCGGTGACGGAATGTATGTGGCGACGGAAGCCGCCGCGGGTATGCCGCTCAGCGCGGTCACGCGCGTCCCCTCCTGACGCCGTCGGCGAGCTCCGTCGCGAGGGTGCGCAGCCGGGTCAGGCCCTCGGCCTCGGACGGTGCCGAACCCAGGCACCGGACGAGAGCGGAGCCGACGATGACGCCGTCTGCGAACCGGCTCAGCTCGGCGGCCTGGTCCCCGGTAGAGACGCCGAGCCCGACGCACACGGGCAGGTCGGTGACGGCGCGGGTGCGGGCGACGAGGTCCTCCGCCGCCTCGCCCACCGTGGCCCTGGCCCCGGTCACACCCATGACGGCGGTGGCGTAGACGAAGCCGCGACACGCCTTGGCCACGGTGGCCAGACGTTCGGGGGTCGAGCTCGGTGCGACGAGGAAGACAGTGTCGAGGTCGTGCCGGCGGGCCGCGGCGATCCACTCGGACGCCTCGTCCGGGATGAGGTCAGGGGTGATGAGCCCAGCCCCTCCGGCCGCGGCCAGCTCTGCGGCGAAGCTCTCGACGCCATGGTGCAGGACCGGGTTCCAGTAGGTCATGACGAGGGCCGCTGCCCCGCTGTCGACGACAGCCCGGGCAGCGGTGAAGGCGTCTCGCACGCGGACACCACCGGCAAGCGCCCGGACGGCGGCATCCTGGATCACCGGTCCGTCCATGACCGGGTCGCTGTAGGGGACGCCGATCTCGACGATGTCGGCGCCCGACTCGACGAGAGCCCGCATCGCCTCGATCGAGCCCGGGACGGTCGGGAAACCGACCGGCAGGTAGCCGACCAGGGCGGCGCGCCCCTCGTCCCGGCACCGCTGCAGGACGGTTGCCACGCTCACCGCGAGCCCCCCGTGCCGCTCGGGTCCTGGTGGCCGAGCGCAGGTTGCGATCCGGGTGTCTCGAGCAGACCGAACCACCTCGCGGCGGTGTGGACGTCCTTGTCGCCCCGCCCGGACAGGTTGACGAGGATGACCGCATCGGGCCCCAGCTCGCGGCCGAGCTGCATCGCACCGGCGAGCGCGTGCGCACTCTCGATGGCGGGCAGGATGCCCTCGGTGCGCGAGAGCAGGGCGAACGCCGCCATCGCCTCGTCGTCGGTGACCGGTCGGTACTCGGCGCGGCCGGTCTCGCGCAGGTAGGCGTGCTCGGGGCCGACGCTCGGGTAGTCGAGCCCGGCCGAGACGCTGTGCGACTCGATGGTCTGGCCGTCCTCGTCCTGCAGGACGTACGTGTAGGCACCGTGCAGCACCCCGGGCTCACCCGTCGAGAACCGGGCGGCGTGCTTGCCGGAGGCGATACCGGAGCCACCGGCCTCGAGTCCGACCAGCCGGACGCCGGCGTCGTCGATGAACCGGTGGAAGATCCCCATCGCGTTCGAGCCGCCGCCGACGCAGGCACAGACGACGTCGGGGAGGCGTCCGATCAGGTCGAGGACCTGCTGGCGGGCCTCGACGCCGATGATCCGGTGGAAGTCGCGCACCATCTCGGGGAACGGATGAGGTCCGGTCACAGTGCCGAGGACGTAGTGCGTCGTGGCGACGTTGGCCACCCAGTCGCGGAAGGCCTCGTTGACGGCGTCCTTGAGGGTCTGGCTGCCGTGCTCGACGGCGACCACCTCGGCCCCGAGCAGGCGCATCCGGGCGACGTTGAGCGCCTGGCGCTCGGTGTCCTTGCGACCCATGTAGACGACGCACTCGAGTCCGAGGAGGGCGGCCGCGGTCGCCGTCGCGACACCGTGCTGGCCCGCCCCGGTCTCGGCGATGACCCGGGTCTTGCCCATCCGCTTGGTGAGCAGAGCCTGCCCGAGGACGTTGTTGATCTTGTGCGACCCCGTGTGGTTGAGGTCCTCGCGCTTGAGGACGACCCGGGCGCCGCCGCAGTGCTGCGCGAAGCGCGGCACCTCGGTGATGATGCTGGGCCGGCCGGTGTAGGTCTGGTGGAGCCGCTCGAGCTCGCCGACGAACTCGGGGTCGACGACGGCCTTGCGGCGCTCCTCGTCGAGCTGTTCGAGGGCTGGGACGAGCGCCTCGGGGACATAGCGTCCGCCGAAGCCGCCGAACCGTCCGGGCGGGGCGTGGGTCATGGTCGCTCCAGCGCCGATGCCGCGCTCGTCGCGGCGACGAGCTCACGCACCGCCTCGATGGGGCGCCCGCCGGTGACGAGCGCCTCGCCGACGAGGACCGCTCGGGCGCCGGAGCGGACGTAGGCCGCGACGTCGTCCGGCCCGGCGACACCCGACTCGGCTACCGCGACCACGTCGCCGGGGATGAGTGGGAGGAGGTCGTGCACGGTGCGCGGGTCGACCTCGAGGGTCTTGAGGTTGCGTGCGTTGACGCCGACGAGGGCCGGGTGCAGCTCCATGGCGCGGTCGAGCTCGGCGCGTGAGTGGACCTCTACGAGAGGGGTCATCCCGAGCTCGAGGGTCTGTGCGTGGAGGTCACGCAGGAGCGCGTCGTCGAGCCCGGCGACGATGAGCAGGACGAGGTCGGCGCCGTGAACGCGGGACTCGATGACCTGGTAGGGGTCGACCGTGAAGTCCTTGCGCAGGACCGGGACCCGGACCGCCGTGCACACGGCGTCGAGGTCGTCGAGCGAGCCACCGAAGCGCCGCTGCTCGGTGAGCACGCTGATCGCACTCGCCCCGCCCGTCTCGTAGGCGGCAGCCAGCACGGCGGGTTGCCGGATGTCGGCAAGGTGGCCCTTGCTCGGACTGCGCCGCTTCACCTCGGCGATGACGGCCACACCGGGTGCCGCACGGAACACCGGCAGGGGGTCGAGAGGTGGGGCGACGCCCGCCAGGACCGCCTCGAGGCGGGCGGTGGGCAGGGCAGAGCGCCGGGTCTCGAGGTCCTCGCGGACGCCTGCGATGATCTCGTCGAGGACGCTGGGCACCGGCTTCAGCTCTGGCGGGACGTCGTCGAGCCGGACTGATGGGAGGTATCACCCGGTCGCGCGGGCGGCGTGAGCCGGTTCTTGTTGCCATAGCCGGCCATCGACAGGACCTTGCCGACGATGACGCCGATGACGACGACGACGGCGCCGATGATGCCCAGCACGCCGCTGGCGATGACGACGGCGATCGACGCGATGATGGCCCCGAGGAGGACGATGGTGACCAGTGTGTAGGCGGCGACGCTATGGCCGTGGTCCTCGTGCTCTTCTTCCATGACTCCCTCTCTCCGGTGGGGACGTGCGCTACGCGCGGCCCATTGTGTCAGGTGCGAGTGGATGCGTCTGCCAAGGGTCTCGTGGCACGCGGGAACCGGCCGTCATGCTTGGCTCAGCCAGGTGTTTCCTCGTCCTCGCCCACGGTCGGGTCGCGCCCCTCGCTGAGCTCGTCCCACGCGCCGCGCGTCTCGCCCCGTGGCCCCCGCGTCGGGCGGGTGTCGCGCTCGTAGCGGGAGCCGAGGCCGGCCCAGCCGCGGCTCCGGGCGGCGGCCAGCACCGCACCGGCGGCGAGCAGCACAGCCACGGCGACCGCGACCCAGACGATGACCGTCGAGGTCCCGGTGGCGGCGGGTGCCGTGGTTCGGGCGAGCTCGCGGGCCACCGCGTCGGCGACGACCTGCTCGGGCCGGAGCGCGACGAGCAGGACGAGCGCCAGGGCCCCCAGGGCGGCAGCGACGAGCAGCACGGCGGAGACGACGCGGATGGCGCGCCCCCCGGTCATCAGGGCGACCAGGGCCGCCACCGCGACGATGGTCAGCCCGATCACGGCGGGCATCGCCTCGGTGCCGGTCACGGAGGTCGTCCCGTGGCTCAGCACGTCGTTCGCGTGACCGGTGGCCCAGGCCTGGGTGGTCAGCGCGGCCAGCGCCGCTGCCGGAACCGCGACGAGCAGGGCCGCCCCGCGCTTGCCCGCCATCAGCCGGACACCGTCTCCAGGCCTGCTGCCGAGGCGATGGCCCGCAACGCAGCGGCCGCCTTGTCGACCGTCTCGTCGTACTCCAGGTGCGGCACCGAGTCGGCCACGATCCCGGCCCCGGCCTGCACGTGGGCCCGCCCGTCCTTGATGAGGGCGGTGCGGATGGCGATGGCCATGTCGAGGTCGCCGGCGAAGTCGAGGTAGCCGACCACACCGCCGTAGAGGCCCCGGCGCAGGCCCTCGTACTCGTCGATGAGCGCCATCGCGCGGGGCTTCGGCGCCCCGGACAGGGTCCCGGCGGGGAAGGTCGCGACGAGCGCGTCGTAGGCGGAGCACTCGTCGCGAAGCCGCCCCACGACGGTCGACTCGATGTGCATGATGTGGCTGTAGCGGCGCACCGACATGAAGTCGACGGTGTCGACGCTGCCCGGTCGGCAGATGCGCTGCAGGTCGTTGCGGGCCAGATCGACGAGCATCAGGTGCTCGGCCCGCTCCTTGGTGTCGGCGAGCAGCTCCTCGGCCAGGTGCGCGTCGTGCTCGGGGCTCTTGCCGCGCGGGCGCGACCCGGCGATGGGGTGGGTGATCGCCTCCCGCCCGGTCACCTTGATGAGCGCCTCGGGGCTCGATCCGACCACGTCGTAGGTCGAGCCGTCGGGGTGGGGCAGACGCAGCAGGTACATGTAAGGGCTCGGGTTGGACACCCGCAGGGCGCGGTAGACATCGAGCGCATCGGCCGAGCACGGCACCGTGAAGCGCTGCGAGACCACGACCTGGAAGGCCTCACCGGCACGGATCGCCTCCTTCGCCCGCTCGACGAGTCCCTCGTACTCCTCGCGCGTGTGGCTGCTGACCGGCTCCTGCGCCACCGGGCGGATCGTCGAGACGGTGCTCTGCGCGGGGGCCGCGAGCTCACGGGCCATCCGGTCGAGGCGGTCGACCGCCTCGACCCAGGCCTGCTCGACCCGCTCGTCGGTGGCGTCGCGGTTGAGTGCGTTGGCCACGAGCAGGAGCGAGCCGTCGCTGTGGTCGAAGACGGCGAGATCGGTCGCGAGCATCATCGCGAGCTCGGGCAGGTCGAGTCGGTCGACCCCCGTGTCGGGGACGGCCTCCCAGTGCCGGACAGCGTCGTAGCCGATCGCGCCGACCATCCCTCCCGTCAGCGGAGGCAGGCCCTCGATGCGTGGCGTGGCCAGCGCGGCCACCGTGTCGCGCAGCGCCTGCGTCGGGTCGCCGCAGGTCGGCAGGCCCACGGGAACCGTCCCGATCCAGTGAGCCCCTCCCCCATGCTCGGTCAGGGTCGCCTCGCAGCGCGCTCCGACGATCGAGTACCGGGACCAGACGCCACCGTGCTCGGCCGACTCGAGCAGGAACGTGCCCGGGGCGCCCTTGGCGAGCTTGCGGTACACGCCCACGGGCGTCTCCGCGTCGGCCAGGACCCGCCGCACGACCGGGATGACACGGCGGTCTCCGGCGAGCGCGAGCTCGGTGAAGACGTCGAGCGACGGCCAGGTCACCCCCCACGCGAGGTCTGCGTGCGGCGCCGGGGAGGTGAGCGGCATACGGACTGACGGATCGGGCACGGCGCTCAGTGCCCCTGGCCCACGACGGCGGGCAGGACGCGGGCCTCGAAGCAGGTCCGGTCGCCGGTGTGGCACGCTGCCCCCTCCTGGTCGACGAGGACGAGCACCACGTCGCCGTCGCAGTCGAGACGCACGCCCTTGACCCATTGGACGTGACCGCTCGTGTCGCCCTTGCGCCAGTGCTCCTGGCGGCTGCGCGACCAGAAGGTGACCCTGCCCTCGGTGAGGGTGCGGCGCAGGGCCTCCTCGTCCATCCAGCCGACCATGAGGACCTCGTGGGTGTCGTGCTGCTGGACGACGGCTGCGATCAGGCCGGCCGCGTCCGGCTTGAGCAGGCCGGCGATGCTCGGGTCGAGGGAGGGGGTGTCGGTCACGCCGCCATTGTGCCGGTCAGTGTGAGTCGTCACGGTAGCGGCCCGGAGTGTGGCCGAGGACGGTGCGGAAGTCGTTCGTCAGGTGGGCCTGGTCGGCGTAGCCGAGGTCGGCGGCGATCGCGGCGAGGTCGACGCCGGGTTCGGTGCGGATCCGTTCCGCGGCCTCCTGCAGTCGCCGCCGCCGGATCATCGCGGCGGGTGGCAGGCCGACGTAGCGCCGCGCGAGCCGCTGGACCGTCCGCACGGACAGGCCGAGCCGGCTCGCGAGGTCCTCGACCCGCAGGATGTCGCTGTCGGCCTCGACCATGTCGGCGAGGTCGTTGACGAGGTGTGCCTCCTCGGTCACCGTCGGGATGCGGGCGTGCAGCCACGCCGAGAAGACACCGACGGCGCGCTCGCGCCGGCCGAGGGGTTGCCCGGCAGTCATTGCGTCCGCGACCCGGCCGTGCAGCTCCGGCAGCTCGAGCGGGACGTAACGGTCCCGGGCGCTACCCGGGTCGTCGACGAGTCCCGGCACAGCGGCCGGGCGCAGCAGAGCGCCGACCGCCCAACCGCGGCCGGTGAGCTCCCGGAACGACAGGCGGGTGGTGGGCCCCGAGAGACCGACGAGGTGAGGCTCCACGACGAGGTTGGTTGCCGGGTATGCGACCAGCTCCTGGCGGGAGGTGTGCCCCGAGGGCAGGTCCCACTCCGGGATCCAGAACCACCGGACGAGGTCTGCGACCGCGTCCGGGGCGGGCAGCCGGTGGAACGTCGGCAGTCGCTCGGGATGCAGGACGCCGCGTGCCGAGCCGGTCATTGGTAGTCAGGGGCGCAGGAGCCCGAAGGCCCTGTTTCCCCATCCCCCTTTCAATCCGTGCGTGCGGTTTTCCCGCACACGGCTTACCGATGGTGTTCTTGGCATGGTTACGCAGCCTTTGGATAGCGGATGGTGCCGCGAAGCCGGTAGAGACCCCGCTCGTTGAACCAGTCTCAGACCTCCTCAACTAGTGGCGGGGGTTCTGTTTAAGTCTGGGGCCTCGGTGA
>NZ_JAKDLO010000045.1 GCF_030452765.1 Intrasporangium sp. | reverse complement strand
TGGTCTATCTGGAGCCGAAATGATGCGACACTGCGCTCTCTTGCACAGCCGCTCCGCCTCCTCGAGACGATGCGTGTTGAGGATGATGGTCCGGCCGGTGCTCCGCAGCTCGAGGAGGAACTCCCGGACGGTCCGGGCCACCTCTGGGTCGAGATTGGCGGTCGGCTCGTCGAGCAGGATGACGGGCGGGTCGTGCACGAGGGCGCGGGCGAGTGCGAGCCGCTGCTTGAGGCCCTTGGACAGGCTCGCGGCGGGATCATCGCGTCGCTCCCAGAGCCCGAGCCGCTCGAGCAGCCGTTCCGTCTGCTCGGGGCGCACCGCGGCGGGCAGGTGGTGGAGCCGGCCGAAGAAGTCGAGGGTGCGGGCGGCCGACAGGTCTCCGTAGAGACCGACCTCCTCGGGGAGCACCCCGATCGGGCTCCGCAGCCGTGTCCCGGCCGAGCGCTCGGTGACATCGACACCGCAGACGACCGCGCGGCCCTCGGTCACCCCGATGAGGCCCGCGAGCATCCGCAACGTCGTCGTCTTGCCGGCGCCGTTCGGGCCGAGCAGGCCGAAGAGCTCGCCTTCAGCGATCTCGACCGACAGCCGGTCGACGGCCAGGGTCTGCCCGAACCGGCGGGTCAGTCCCTCGACGGAGATCACCGTCCCAGCATGCGCCGACCGCCTGTGGTACCGCTGCGAAGGCGAGGCAGCCGACGGCGGTATTACCGGGCCCGGTTCGCGCTCTTCTGTGTGACGCCACGCGCGAGAGGACCACCATGCCCACCGATCGACTCACCGACCAGCAGCGGGACCGGCTCCGCGAGGTCCTGGCCCCGGTCCGAGGCGTCAGCCTCGACCTCGACGCACTGGCGAGATACGACCTGCACCCCAGGCGGCTCGACGACGTTGTGACCAGTCACGGCCTCGACGAGGGCCGGCTGGACTTCCGCCGTCCGGTCTGGCCCGTCCCCTACCACCTGGACGTCGCCCGGTTCACCCAAGGCCTGCACGACGCACTGAAGGACAGGGTCGTCGGCTACTCCATGGAGCTGCGCCGACACGGCATGTCGATCGCAGCCCAGAACTACGGCTGGGCCAAGACTCCACCGGACGGCGGCCAGCCGTGGACCACCGGGGTGCGGATGCACGTCGCCAGCGTCAGCAAGCTGATCACCGCGATCGCCATGACCAAGGTCCTGGCCGCACACGGCATCTCACCCGATGCCAAGATGACCGGCTACCTGCCGGGCTACTGGAACAAGGGCCCGCACGTCGGTGAGATCACCTTCCGGCAGCTGATGACGCACCGGTCAGGGTTCGACGTGCCGGGCAGCGCGTCGGACTTCGGCACGATGAAGTCGCAGGTGGCGTCCGGTGTGGCCGCCACCGGCGGGTACCACTACGAGAACATGAACTTCGGCCTGTGCCGGCTCCTGATCGCGACGATCACCGGCGCCGTGCCGGTGGACGCCCGGTTCGTCATCCCGTTCCTGCCCGAGGATCTGATCTGGGACTACGTGGCCACCACGGCATACGCCCAGTTCGTGGGGTGGCACGTCTGGGAGGCTGCCTGTGTGACCGGCCCGACGCTCACCCATCCTTCCGAGGATGCCTTGGCGTACGACTTCCCCGTCGGGTCCGGCTGGAACTCCGGCGACCTCACCTCGATGGCCGGCGGCGCGGGGTGGCACGCGTCGGTGAGGGATCTGCTGGCGGTGCTGAACGACTTCCGGCGGGTCGGCACCATCCTGACTGCGGCCCAGGCCCAGCAGATGCTCGACGACGGGTTCGGGATCGACCTGACGCTCAGCACGGCAGCCGGCACGTTGTACAACAAGAACGGGTTGTGGCGGGACGGGTCCGGCCGCAGCGAGCAGTCGCTCGCCTACGTCCTACCCGAGGACATGGAGCTCGTGGTGCTCACCAACTCGACCGTAGGGGTGGCGGACGAGTTCTTCCGCGATGTCGTCACCGACGTCTACCTGGCCAACCTGCACCCCGCCCTGGACCTGCCGTTCCCCGTCGAACAGGCCCACGACGTTCACCACCCGCTTCCGGTCGGCGCACGATGATGACCGACACCAACGCACCGAGGGGCATGGCTGTCCCTTTGGCGGCCTTCGGGGCCGGGGCGCTCGTCGCCCTGCTCGTCGGGGTGCTCGGGACCGTTCATGCCCCCTCGCTCGGCGGCACGACGACCCTCGGCTTCGACACCGTCCTGCAGATGAAGGTCGTGGTCTCGACGGTCATCGGGCTGCTGGCCATCCTTCAGGTGCTCGGCGCGCTCGTGACGTACGGCAAGCTCGGGATCACGGCCCCTTCGTGGCTGGGGACCGCGCACCGCACCGGCGGGACGATCGCCGTGATCCTGTCCGTGTTCGTCGCATACCACTGCCTGTGGTCCCTCGGCCTGCAGACCGTGGCCATCGCGGGTGGTGGGGCGGTGCCGCTGCGGACGATGGTGCATGGCCTCGCCGGCTGCGCCGTCGTCGGCGCCATCGTGGTGAAGGTGACCGCGGTCCGATCCAGACGCTCCCCCGGCTGGTTCCTGCCGGTAGCCGGCGGGCTGCTGTTCGCCCTCCTGGTCGTCGTCGTGCTGACCTCGGTCGTCTGGTACCTCGGCGAGAACGGCTGGCCCGGCTCCGGCGGGTACAGCTGACAGCGTGGTCGTCACGACCCGCACCTAGACCCCAACGCCACGTAGCGCAATTCGGGTCATGACGCGCGTGGGTGGACGGTGATCAGGTCGATGGTGGCGGGGCCCTGGGGGCAAGTGCTGGCCGGCTCGTCGAGTCTCTTGGCGCGGTAGTTGTTGTGCCGGGCGCGTTTGACGGCTCGGGGACAGGTACCCTTGACAGGACAGTTCGAGCGCCCGGTAGAAGAGCATCCCGCGGCTGCGCGAGCGGCGCCGGTTGAAGCGGAACACGAACTCATGGGTAGCTCGGCAAGTGCGCCTCGTCTAGCGATCCCTGATGGGTGCCCACAACCAGCGCTTGGCCAACGGCACGTCCGAATGGTGTCGGCACCTGCGAAGGGGTGCGGCGAGATGCCATCGTCACGGCCAACTGCGCTGCGTGCGGCGCCACCGCTGTGGCGTGATGCCGTGCAGGACTCGGAAGCGACGGACCAGATAGGTGGCGTCGCGCAGCCCGGCCCGGGAGGCCACCACGGCCAGCGGCAGGTCGGTTTCGCGCAACATCCGCCGGACCTCGGTCATGCGCCGCTCGGTGATCCACTCCAGCAGCGGTCGGCCGGTCCGCTCGCGGAGCACCGTCGTGAGGTGTCCCGGGGTGTAACCGAGCGCCCGCGCGACGTCACCGGCGCCGACCGGCTCGCGGAACGTCGCCTCGATCTGCTCGAAGACCTGCTGCACCAGCGGGTCCGGCGCCCCCGGCGGCCCTGGTGCCAGCCGCGCGGCCGCGACCAGGACCCGGGTCAGGAGTCCGGCCACGACCTCGCGGGCCCCCAGGCGACCCGGGTCGGCGAGTTCCCCGGCCAGATCGGCCAGCCACCCCGACCAGCCAGCCCGGTCGGGCTCGGCCACCAGGCCGCGCCCCGCGGCGGGCGCGAAGATCGCGAGCAGCGGGTGGTAGGCCCAGGTCAGCGGGGAGACCGCGGCCAGGGCGGGCACCGCGTCCGGTGTGAACGCGACAGCCCACGCGCGGTAGCGGGTCGGCTGTGAGCCGGCCGACAGGTCGATGACCTGCTCAGGCGACAAGGCGTGCACCTCGCCGGCGCGCAGCGGCCGCTCGGTGCCGTCGACGGCGAACGACCCCGCGCCCGCTTCGAGGTAGACCAGCACCAGGAAGTCGTGGGCATGCCGGTGATCTGGCAGCGGTTGGTGGGTGGCCTCGGTGTCCAACATCACCACCGAGACCGAGGGCGCTCCGGCGCGCAATTCGTAGCGGTAGACCGGCGTTCCGTCGGGCCGCAGCCTGCGCAGCCGCGGGGGTGACCACCGGGAGTACCCCGCGGAGCCCTCAACCGAAGGATCTGCCATAGCGCCCGACTTCCATGCTGCCGTCAAACCACAGAATATCCCAGGATCGAAGGTGACCATCCCCGTCCACCGGGGACCAAACCGAACACACAGGAGCACACCATGGCAACCGACACCGGGGTCCGCATCCTCGACCAGCGCACGCCGCAGGAGCGGAACCGACCCTTCCTGCCGGGTATGGGAAAGACCTGGCTCCTCCCGCTCTACGACATCGTCAGCCGCGTCGCCGGCGTCCGCGCGCTGCACCGACGTGCGGTCGCCCTGGCCGGCATCGCGGCCGGCCAGGCCGTGGTCGACGTCGGTTGCGGCACCGGCAACCTGTCGCTCGCCGTCCTGACGGCCCACCCGGACGCCCGCGTCACCGGCCTGGACCCCGACGGACACGGCCTTCGCCGGGCCGCGCGCAAGGCCCGCCGCAACGGCGTATCCCTCACCCTCGTGCAGGGATACGCCGATCGGATCCCCGCTGAGAACGCGTCGCTCGACCACGTGGTCTCCGCACTGGCACTGCACCACGTCGACAACCGGGTCGCGTTCGCGCAAGACGCGCTCCGCGCCCTGCGGCCGGGCGGCACGGTCACGATCGTCGACTTCGGCGGCCCGGTGCAGGACGGTGATGCTCGCCACCACACGCACGGTCACGGCCAGCGCCGCCCGCCGCGCGCGCACCTGCGGCTGCCCCACACCCCCGCGGTGGCCCGCAACCTCGACGACGGCCTCGTCACGCTCCTCGTCGCTGCCGGGTTCGCCGACGCCCGCGAGGTCGAGCACGTCGACCACCCCCTCGGCCGGATCACCTTCGTGCAGGCGACCCGCCCCTAACAAATGTCCGGTCCTGGGCGACCGTCATGCGGCTGACCGCACGCCCTAAACCCGGCCCGGGCGGGCCCCAAACACCGCACCAACCACGAACACCACACCGGAATCCTGCTAGATCCCCGGCACGCCTGCGCAGCTGGCGATGGACCAGCTGACCGCGGAAATCCCGGCCTCCGGCGGTGCCACCGGGCGCATCGTCTTCGCCACGCGGCCGGGCCACACGCTTGCCGAGCCGCAATATCAGCAGGTCATCGCCCGGGTGCTGGCCGGCACCCGGCAACAGCCCGATGTCGTCGCGGTGATCGATCCGGCCACAGCAAAACGATCTCACCGGACGGTGCGTTCGACATGCCAGTGGATCAGGATGCCGCGGCCTCCGTAGCGGGAGTGCCACTCGGTGAAGGTGTTCTGGTCTCAGCGGGGTGGCTCACGTCGCGTCCCGGCGCTGGTACTGGGTGACGAGCGCGGCGACTCCCTCGCGGTAGGTGGGCCACGTCGGTGTCCACCCCAGCTCGTTGCGTGCCTTTGCCGAGCTGACACGCAGACCGCCGGTCATCACCGCCTTGGCGTAGGGCGTCGCGATCAGCAGCCAGGAGGGCACCGCGCGCGGTCGAGGCGCGTGCCGAGCGGCCGCCAAAGTGGTGACCAGTTCGGAGAAGCTGACCGGCTCGTCGTCGGCGATGTTGTACGCCGCTCCCGCGGTCCCGTGTTGGAGGGCGGCTACCGTCGCGGCGGCTGCGTCCTCGATGTGCACCCACGGCTGGACCCCGCCGTGGCGGATCACCGGCAGACGCCTGCGCCGTATGCCGTCGACGAGCATGTCTCCAGCGGCGCCAGCCCCCGTAGAACAGCCCGTAGCACAGCGCGACTCCCCGCAGGTGAGCTGCGCCCAGGACCTGCTCCTAGCCCTGGCGACATCTTGTTCATCACGTAGCTGATCCTGAGATTGCGCTCGAGGTCGTTGATGGCGATCGAGCCGCCCCAGCCACCCCAGAAGCACACGCGCCCGACCGGGATGTAGGGCCGCGCGGCGACCTCCAGCGCGTAGCCCAGGCCGAACCGGATCGGCAGCCCGAGCACGAGGTGGGTGCCGCTGGACTGCTCGTGGAAGATCAGGTCGATCGTGTCCGGGGAGAGCAGACGGATGCCGTCCACCGCGCCACCGTTCGCGACCACCGCTTGCGCTCGGGCCACCGAGCGCGCGTTTCCGTGACCGTTCGCCGCCGATCTCGGCGCGCCGCCACTGTGGGGTCCAGGAGTCCATCGCGTCGGGCGCGGGGCCGGTGAACGTCCTGCTCATGATGCTGTCGGGGTCGATCCCCACGGGGACCGGCAACGGCGGCGGGGGATGACGTTGGCCACGCGCCCGAACTCCGAGTCCGGCACGCCGATGTGGAAGTCGGCCGCCAAGGGCTTGGCGACCTCGTCGGCGCGATGAGGTCACTGACCACACCGCGCACCGAGCCGAACCGCGTGTCGGGCTTGCGTCGAGTTCATCTTCGGTCCGCTGGCCGACAACCCACATCGCGTTGGTGCGCCAGTGCGCCCGTCGACGGCCAATGGCGCGCTCGGCGTGGCGAGTACCGCGTCCGCTTCCGTATTGAGGACGAGGAGCACATCGCCTACGTGCTCGACATCGATCACAGACGGGACGTGTACCGCAGTTGACCCGGTTGCGGGTCCGCGTGCGGGGACTGCCGCCTACCCGGTTGAAGGATGTGCTTGGGTCGACTGATCGAACAAGGCACCAACAGGACACCTACGGTCGACGCGCGGGCAGCTCGCTCCACAGCCGCCAGCTCGTCGCCACGTAGTCGCACGGACACGACCGCTGATACTTCCCCCGGCGCGCTCGCAGCTGCTGGCAACCGGTCGAACTCAGCCTCAAGGGCGCTGCGTTCGTCCTTGGTCGTAGTCGCTCATGTGCCCACTTCCCATGCTGTGATGGGCCGGATGCGGCCGACGCCATGATCGATGAAGGGGATGAGCACCCTGCGACCTCCGTTGGTGGCACGTCTCGCCGGCCGCTCATGTTTAGCTAAGGGTAGGCTCCTAATCTTAACTAAGTGCCCTGCGAACCCGGAGAATGATGGACTGGCCCCGTGTACATCATGAGGTCCTGCCGTGGACGTCACGGTCCCAGGGTGTGCTGCCCCTGTCGCGACGGCAGCAGCGTGACCTCCCGAGCACCTACCGAGTGGCGCTCGTTCCGCCCATAGCGGATGTGGCGCTCTCTCTGGCGAGCGACCTCGCCGCCGACATCGACGACGCGCAGCGCAGCCTCTCCGGCTTCGACGCCGCGGCTGGAGGAGAAATCGCCCCGTTCGTTTCGGTGCTGCTCCGCTCGGAGAGCGCCGCTAGCTCGCAGATCGAGAACCTCACATCGTCCGCTCGGGCACTGGCGGAGGCGGAGATCGACGAAGGAGGCCGGACGAACGCCGCGATGATCCTCGGCAACGTCCGCGCCATGCGCGCCGCGATCGACCTGGCCGGCGCCCTCGACGAGGCAGCGATCCTCGCGATGCATGATGCTCTGCTTCGCGACGACCTCGGTCACGCTGCCGGGGCCTGGCGCACAGAGCCCGTCTGGATCGGAGGCGCCGCACACCATCCGCACGGAGCAGCGTTCGTCCCGCCCATGGCGGCCCAGGTGCCGGCTCTGGTCGCCGACTTGGTCTCCTTCATGGACCGCGACGACCTGCCGCCCCTTGCCCTGGCGGCGCTGGCGCACGCCCAGTTCGAGACGATCCATCCGTTCACGGACGGGAACGGACGCACGGGCCGGGCGCTGCTGCATGCGATCCTGCTGAACACGGGGGCCGCTCGGCACGTCACAGTTCCCATCTCGGCCGGGCTCCTGGCGTCACGGGACGACTACTTCGCGGCCCTGACCGCATACCGAGAGGGAGACATCGAGCCGATCCTCCGAGAGGTTGCCAGTGCGACCCGCGTCGGCGTCCTCGTGGGACGAGACCTCGTCACGCGGTTGCGAAGCGCACGCGAGGAATGGGGGCACAGGCTGACGGTGCGTTCCGATGCAACCGTCCTGTCGGTCGCAGACCTGCTCGTGCGCCAACCGGTCATCACGGCACGGGTCGTGATGGACGCCTGCCGCGTGTCGGCGCCGACAGCGCAGAGCGCGGTGCGGCGCCTCGTCGAGGTCGGCATCCTCCTCGAGTCGACCGGGCGTCGCCGGGGACGGGTCTACCGGGCGCCCGACATTCTTGCCGCGCTCGACACCTACGTCGCGTGCCTCGGCCGTCGGGGCGGGTGAGGAAGCCCGTCCGGGAACCGAAGCCGACGACGACGCCACCACGAACGCACTGCGCGATCAGGGCACGAAGGTCACGCTGGGGCTCGTCACCCCAGCTCGGCTCGGCGAGCCTGCAGATGGGCGCTCTCGATGTCGTTGCCCGTCAAGCTGATCGCGGCAGCGTAGGCATCGCGGGCCTCGTCGAGGCGGCCGAGCCGCCGCAGCAGCTCGGCCCGCACGACGTGGAACGCGTGATAGTCGCCGAGGTCGAGCTCGTCGACCAGACCGAGAGCGGCCGAAGGCCCATCGACCTCCGCGAGGGCGACGGCGCGGTTGAGGGCTGCGACGGGCGACGGGGCAAGCGTCAGGAGCTGGTCATAGAGCACGACGACCTGGTGCCAGTCGGTCTCTGCCGCCGTCCGTGCGTCCGCGTGCACGGCATTGATCGCCGCCTGGATCTGGTACGGCCCAGGAACATTGCGTCGCAGGCACTTTCGGACCAGCTGATGGCCCTCCGCGATCAGCTCCCGGTCCCACAGTGCCCGGTCCTGACCGGCGAGCAGCACGAGCTCCCCTGTGGGCCCGGTCCGTGCGGGCCGGCGCGCCTCGGTCAGGAGCATGAGGGCGAGCAGACCGGCCGCCTCGGGCTCGTCCGGCATGAGCTCGACGAGGAGCCGGCCCAGCCGGATCGCCTCGCCGGTCAGGTCGGCCCGGACGAGCGAGTCCCCGGACGTCGCCGCATGCCCCTCGGTGAAGATGAGGTAGATGACGGCGAGCACCCCGCTGAGCCGATCGGGCAGATCGGCGTCCCGGGGCACCCGGTAAGGGATCCCGGTGTCACGGATCTTCTTCTTGGCCCGTACGATTCGCTGGGCCATCGTCGCCTCGGGGACGAGGAAGGCGTGCGCGATCTGCGCCGTCGTCAAGCCACCGAGCAGGCGCAGGGTCAGCGCGACCCGCGCCTCCAGCCCGATGGCGGGATGGCAGCACGTGAAGACGAGTCGCAGACGCTCGTCGCGCACAGGACCCTCCTCGACATGCTCGCCCCAGGCCTCGTCCGGCGCGTGGAGGATGAGCGACTGGGTATGCCGCTCAGTGCGTTTCGCCTCCCGGCGCAGTCGGTCGACGGCCCGGTTGCGAGCGGCCGTGATGATCCATCCTGCGGGGCTCGGCGGCATCCCGTCCCGGGGCCAGCGTTCGACGGCGACGGCGAAGGCCTCCTGCACCGCATCCTCGGCGAGGTCGATGTCGCCGAGGATGCGGATCAGGACGGAGACGCACCGCGCGTGCTCGCGCCGGAACACCCTGGCGATGTCGTCCGAACCGACTCTCACCGCGTCATCAGTGCTCGGGCTGCCGGCCCGGGTCGTCCTCGTCGACGAACGGGCGGATCTCGACGGCCAGGCCGGTGGCTGCGCCGATGCGCTTGGCCCAGCCGAGTGCCACGTCGTAGTCCTCGGCCTGCACGATCGAGAGCCCGCCCATGTGCTCCTTCGCCTCCAGGAACGGGCCGTCGGTGAGCAGCTGCGCCGAGCCGTCGCGTGGGGTCCGGACCGTCGTGGCGGCGGCGAGGTCACCGAGACCGCCGGCGAAGACCCAGCCGCCGGCGGCGCGGATGTCCGAGTTGACCTTCTCGAGCTCGGCCATGACGGCTGCGAGGTCGACCTCGGCGGGCGGAGGCCCAGGAGGTGCGTAGAGCGTGATGAGATAGGTCTTCATCGTGAGTCCTTCCGGGTGGAGGGCGTGCCGGCTGCATGCCCGTCACCCTCTACACGAACGTACCTGCCCCGGATCGACAGCAGCGGGAGTGCGCGCCCGGCGACTTTGACGAACGCGGTGCGTCAGTCGCTCTCACCCGTGCTCGCCTTGTTCTGGACGACCTTGCCGACCCGGCGTCGAGGATGACTTGCTCACCACAGTTGGTTCAACGTTGATCCATTCGAGCACGCGGGACCCGGGCCAGCCGAGATCCTTGCCCTCAGACGCACCCGTATCGTGCGGCGAGGCCCGTGGTTATCGGCGCTCCGTGGTCGACCGGACGAGGCATGGGTATGTCGTTCAGCTCGCCCGGCGCCCGAGGTGACCTCGATGGGAGCGAGCTCAGCGGCATACCCACTGCTGACGGGTCGAGCGAAAGGTCGGCGGCGAGGCTCTGGCCCGGGCCACCTCGGACGACGCGGAGGACCGCCCCGAGAAGACGGCTCAGGAAGATGAGCCGGACGAGCGCGACAGTCGTGGCGATGGGCCGAGTGCCGAGGGGAGCCGCGACGACGGCAGGTGAGGCCGTGGCATAACGCCCCACCGCGAGAGCAAGACTCGCAGCGGTCGCTCGGACACACAAAGTGGGTCACGTCTCCGGGGTCCACGCACGCGCCGGTGCCCCGTGTCGCACTTGTTGTGTTCTTCCACCCGGGACCGGCACCTGCGCAGGTGGCGTCGCCGCGGTCACGGAGAACCCCTTCCCGCGACCGGCTCTGTGGCCGTTGCGCGCCCTCCTTGGCTTCCGGTATGACCGCCCCGAGCGCGCTCCCGGCCCTATCGTCAGATCATGACGACCACGCCGCCCGGCGCATCAGTCGACCTCTTCCGCTACGGCATCGAGGCTCCCTACGTGCCGGCCGGGCTGGGCGCTGGAGCGGTCGTGTGCTTCGTCCTCGCCGGCCTGTCCCGGTCCTGGATCTGGTTGGTGGTCGGCCTGCTCCTGTCGGTACAGACCCTCGTGTTCCTGCACACCACGCTGCGGGGCAAGCTGCGGGTGTGGGAGGCCGAGCTCGACCGGCTCGGCCTCGAGGGCGACGAGCGGCTGGTCGACCTGGGGTGTGGTCGAGGCGCCGTGCTCATCGCGGCGGCCGAGCGCCTGCCGCGGGGCCGAGCCGAGGGCGTCGACCTGTGGCGGAGCAAGGACCAGAGTGGCAACGATCCGGAGACGACCCGCCGCAACGCCGTGGTGGCCGGAGTCGCCGACCGCGTCGAGTTGCACACGGCCGACCTGGCCGCGCTGCCCTTCCCCGATGACACCTTCGACCTGGCGACCAGTGCCCTGGCGATCCACAACATCCCCGATGCGCACCAGCGAGAGCGCGCCGTCCGTGAGGCGGTGCGGGTGCTCAAGCCCGGCGGCCGGCTCGTGATCGCCGACATCAGCCGCACCAGCGACTACGTCGCCACACTGCGCGGGATCGCCACCGACGTCACGACCAGGGGGCTGGGACCCAGCTACTGGTACGCCGGGCCGTGGATGGCCGCCCGGATGGTCACGGCCGTCAAGCCGGGTCCCTGAGCGTCCGGTAGGAGTCGCGCCGAACGACCACTATTCGCCGCCACCAGGCACGGCGAGCGCGACGGCACGGGTCGGCGACCAATAGTGGTCGTTCAGCGAAACAGCCGGTATGCCGCTCATCTGACCTATGTCGGATTTTTCATGACATTCCCTGCGAAACGCCCTTCTGTCTGGAAGACTCTGTCCTTGCCGGTCGGTGATCGTTTGTCGTCGTTTGACGGCGTCAGGTCACCGGACCGGCCGGACGCCAGCACACGTTTCGCCCACCCTCCGAGGGCTGGACCCAACGTGGTCGCCGGTGTGGCGCCCGTCCTGCGAGCGTCTGCTCGCGCTCTGATCGAGGTGGCCGGCGTCGCCGAGGTGACGTGGCCGGAGAGGGGACCTGATGAAGGGTCGAGCGCTACGAGGAATGATCGCGGCCGGGGCACTGGCGCTGGCGACCGCCGTCGGGGCGGTCCCGGTGGCCGCACCGAGCGCCGCCGCACCGGCCGGCACGGTGCACTATCCGGACCTGCAGAACATCATCCCGACCGGTGACATGTCGATCCACGGGTCCGGCCCGGACCGGGAGTTCCGGTACACCCATCTGTTGTACAACGGTGGCGACGGGCCCTTGGAGATCCAGCCGCAGTACAACAACGCCTCCGGCACCTACCAGGGCGTCCAACGGGTCTACACCCACGACGCGAGCGGCACCTGGTCGATCGCCGAGCAGTCGCGGGTCGGCGGGGCCTTCGTCTACCACGCCGAGCACGGCCACTTCCACTTCCCGATGGCCTCGTTCGGCCTCTACGCCGTCGCGGCCGACGGGGGCGTCGGCGACCCGGTCACGATGAGCCCGAAGAACGGCTTCTGCATCGCCGACTCCTACATCTACGACAAGACGCTGGAGCATTCCGGCACGTTCGGCTACAGCGGCGGCACCTGCACCGACCCGAGCGCCATCCGCGGGATCTCGGTCGGCGGCGCCGACGAGTACGACTACCGCGACCCGGGCCAGTCGGTGCCGATCGCCGACCTGCCCGACGGCACCTACTGGTTCCGCGCCCTCGTCGACCCCTACAACTACTTCCAGGAGAGCGACAAGGCCGACAACGAGACCGACGTCAAGGTCCGGATCACCGGCAGCACGCTGGAGACGCTGGGGACGACCCACCCGGACTCGACACCGCCGCCGAGCACCCTGACCGCCCCGACCGACGGGTCGCAGGTGCACGGGACGGTCACACTCACCGCTGCCACCCCGCCGGCAGGCAGCCAGGGCGTCCAGTTCATCGTCGACGGGCAGCCGGTCGGCGACCGGGTGACGACGGGCCCGTTCGGCTACGCCTGGGACACCACGACGGTGACCAACGGGACGCACTGGGTCGCGGCTCAGGTCACCGACGCCCATGGGTACGTCGGGACGTCGGCGGTTGCCGAGGTCTCGGTCTCCAACGGCACCACGCCACCGCCTCCGCCGCCCGAGGGTGTCCTGGCCCTCGACCAGCAGGCCTCCGCCGACGGCACTGGCCCAGTGACGGCCACGCTCTCGACGGGCGCCGCGGGCGACCTGCTGCTGGCGTTCGTCGGCGGCGACGGGCCCGGCTCGGGCGGGGAGACGGCCACCGTCAGCGGCGCCGGCCTGAAGTGGTCCCTCGTGGGGCGTGCCAACAACCAACCCGGCACCTCCGAGATCTGGCAGGCCACCGCGTCCGGGCAGCTGTCCGACGCGGCGATCACCTCGACGCTCGGACACGGCGGCTACGGCCAGTCGCTGACCGTCGTCGCCTTCTCCGGCGCGGCCGGCGTGGGGACCTCGGCGGGCGACGGCGCACGCACCGGCGCACCCACCGTCAGCCTGACCACGACGGCAGACGGCGCGTGGGTCTACGGGGTCGGCAACGACTGGGACCAGGCGCTGCCACGCACCGCCGGAGACGGCCAGCATCTCGTGCACCAGTGGGTCGACAGCCGCACCGGCGACACCTACTGGGCGCAGTCGCAGGTCGAGGCCACCGCGACCAAGGGGACGACGGTCACCCTCGACGACCCGCAGCCGACCGGGGACCGGTGGAACCTCATGGCCGTCGAGGTGCTGCCCAGCACGCCGCCCGCCCCACCACCGCCTGACACCACCGCACCCTCGGTGAGCATCAGCGACCCGGCGGACGGCGCCACCGTCTCCGGCGAGGTCCGCATCGCCGCCGTCGCGAGCGACGACGTCGGGGTCACCAGCGTGGCCTTCCACGTGGACGGCTCACCGGTCGGGGACCCGGTCACCTCCCCACCGTTCACGACCACGTGGTCGACAGGCTCGGCCACCGCGGGCCAGCACACGCTCACGGCGGTCGCGTCCGACGCCGCCGGCAACACGACGACCTCGGCGCCGGCCACGGTGACCGTGGACAACTCGACGCCCGCACCGGCGCGCATCGCGATCGACGGGCAGGTGTCCAAGGATGCGTCGAACACGATGACGACCCCGGCCTTCTCGACCTCCGCGCCGGGCGACGTGCTGCTCGCACTCGTCGCCTACGACGGCCCCTCGTCCGGCCCGCAGACCGCGACGGTCTCGGGGGCAGGCCTGACCTGGACGCTGGTCAAGCGCAGCAATATCCAGTCCGGCACGTCGGAGATCTGGTCGGCCAAGGCGACCGGCACGCTGGCGGGCGCCAAGGTCACCTCGACACCAGCACGCAAGGGCTACCACGGATCACTGACGGTGCTCGC
Organism: Intrasporangium sp.; assembly: GCF_030452765.1. Classification (GTDB taxonomy): domain Bacteria; phylum Actinomycetota; class Actinomycetes; order Actinomycetales; family Dermatophilaceae; genus Intrasporangium_A. Next base: position 13,220 of record NZ_JAKDLO010000045.1, on the reverse strand, counting down.
GTTCACGAACGCCGACGATGTCGGGGTGGCGGGCGCGGCCAGCGCACCGAACGGCGAGCCGGATGTCTACCTGCCCGGGGTCGAGGCGGGTGCGTGGGTGTTCGCGGTGGGCAACGACTGGGACCGCGCCGTAGCACGGACACCCGTCGACGGGCAGGTGCTGGTGCACCAACGCGTCGACACCTCGGTCGGTGACACGTTCTGGACGCAGTCGACGGCGGCCCCGAGCACCATCCTCGGCGTCGTCGACATCCACGACAGCGCCCCGGCCGACGACCAGTGGAACTACGCGGCGGTCGCCGTGCTCCCCGCCCCGGCCGGCTGACCGCGACGAGGCCCCGCACGAACGTGTCGTATGCCGCCCAGCGAGCTGCGCGGAATACGACACCGGGCTGCTCAGCCGGCCGCGAAGGGCTGGTCCGGCAGGTCCGTGTGCACGGCCACGTTCATCCGGTTCCACACGTTGATCGCGGTGATCGCCATGAGCAGCAGCACCGTCTCCTTGTCGTCGAAGACGGCGGTGAGCTCGCGCCAGACGTCGTCGGTGACGCCCTCGCGGCTGATCAGGGTGACCTGCTCGGCGAAGGCCAGCGCAGCCTGCTCACGCCTCGTGAACAGGGCCGGGGCCTCGCGCCAGGCGGCCAACACGTCGAGCTGGCGCTGGTCGATGCCGAGCTTTCGCGCCTCTGCGGTGTGCATGTCCAAGCACCACGCGCAGTGGTTGATCTGGGACGCTCGGACCTTGACGATCGCGAGCAGTCGCTCGTCGAGCTTCCCGGCGTGGACGTACTTCTCCAGGCCCATGACGGCGGTGTAGGCGTCGGGGTCGACGTCGTGGATGGAGATTCTTTGTGTCACGGAAGTGGCACCTCCTTGAGGATTCAAACAATTCCGACATTTCGATAGTACGCCGCGCGTCCGGACGGACTGCATGAGGTGGTTGGCGCCGGCTCCCCCACAATCGGGCCGGGGCGGGAAAGTCCGAGGCCCAAGCGGCTCGCAGACACCAACAATCGGGCCGGGGCGGGAAAGTCCGAGGCCGCACGAAAATACCGCCTGCGCCGACGGCTTGGCACCGGGCGCTCTCGTGGGTCATGGTGAGTCCATGGCACCGCCGACCCGATCAACGCATCCCGCCACCCGGCAGCTGGGCGAGCGCGAGTGCCTGCACCTGCTGGACGGCGCACCCTACGGGCGGCTGGCGGTCATCGCCGGTGACCGCCCGCAGGTCTTCCCGGTCAACCACGTCGTCCGAGCGGGCGGCATCCTCATCCGGACCGGCTCGGGCACCAAGCTCATCTCCGCGGTCGGCAGCATGGTCGCGTTCCAGGCGGACGGACTGGCCCCCACCGGGACCGCCTGGAGTGTCCAGGTGACTGGTCGTGCGGCCGAGGTCATCGACGTGCGCGAGATTCTCGAGCTCATCCCATGGCTGGCGCAACCCTGGGAGGAGGGCGTGAAGCCGCACGTCGTGCGGATCGAGATCGAGGAGATCACCGGCGTGAGCTTCCTGGTCCAGCCTCAGGACTGAGCGTATGGGCGGCACCGTCAGCCTCGAGGACGCAGGCCGAGGAGCCGGTCACGCATATCGAGGTAGGCTTGAGGTGTGGCCGGGCCAGAGTTCTCGAGCCGGTTGAACCCATGGGGTCCATGCGAGTGACTCGTTCCGGCGGACGAGGTGATCGGCGTGGTGTTGCTCGGTGCGGTGGTGGTCTTGGCGGGGCTCGCCGTGGTGGTCATCGAGGCGCATGTCATGACCGGCGGCGTGCTGGCCGTGGCGGGGGCGATGGCCGTGGCCGCCGGGGCGGGGTTGATGATGGCCGGCTTGGGCGCCGCGCTCGTGGTCACGGTTCCGGTGGCGATCGCGATTGCGGGGCTCGGCGTGCTCGGGACGATAGTCGCCGCACGCAAGGTGACCGTGGCGCGCAGACAGGCGCTCCGCACGGGGCCGACAGCGCTGGTCGGGACGGTCGCCACCGTCCAGGCATGGGACCTCCAGGAGGGTCAGGTCGCCGCCGACGGGACCCTCTGGCGCGCCGTCCTGTCCGGTGACTGGCAGGACACCCGGCCGGTCCCCGGTGAAACCGTCATCATCGAGACACTCGACGGCTTGACGTTGTCGGTGCGACCGCTGTACGCGCAAGGGAAGTGACGCGAGGCATGGAACTCGCCATTATCGGTATCGTCATCGCGTTGGTGTTCCTGGCGCTGATCGGTTCTTCGGTCCGAGTGCTGCGCGAGTACGAGCGCGGCGTCGTCTTCCGGCTCGGCCGGCTCATCAACCTGAAGAATGCCGGGCTGGTGCTGCTGATCCCGGTCGTGGACCGGATGGTGCGAGTCAGCCTGCGCGTGATCACCCTGAAGGTTCCGCCGCAGGACGTGATCACCCGCGACAACGTCCCGGTTCGGGTCACGGCCGTGGCCTACTTCAGGGTCATCGATGCCAACAAGGCCATCGTGGAGGTCGAGGACTACTTCGCGGCGACCAGCCAGATCGCGCAGACCTCCCTGCGCGCGGTGCTCGGCAAGGCCGAGCTCGATACGCTGCTGGCCGAGCGCGAGCGGCTCAACGAGGACCTGCAGAAGGTCATCGACCAGCAGACCGAGCCGTGGGGCGTCAAGGTGCTGATCGTCGAGATCAAGGACGTCGACGTGCCGGAGACCATGCAGCGTGCGATCGCCCGGCAGGCGGAGGCCGAGCGTGAGCGCCGCGCGAAGGTGATCAACGCCGAGGGCGAGTTCCAGGCGTCCACCCGACTGGCCGACGCAGCCGACGAGATGAGCCGCAACCCCTCCACGCTGCAGTTGCGCTACCTGCAGACCCTCCTGGAGATCAGCAACTCGAGCAGTACGACGGCCGTGATCCCGCTGCCGGTCAACCTCCTCCAGCCCCTGCTTGCCCAGCTGCCCATCCAGGCGGGTCAACCGGCAGTCCCGCCGACCCAGGCGGGCCAACCGGTGCCGGGTGCCCAGCCCCCGGCAGGCCAGCCGGTCGAGGAAGGCCGGGCCGAGGCAAGCACAGCAACTGACTACTGACGTAGCCGAGCCAACCGTCCGTCACGGCCGACATGACGGACACTTGGTCGTCACCACGTACGGACCAGCCTGCGACCGATGACGGCTGCCGCCATAGACCCGTGACAGAGGGCGGGTGCCGGAAGGAGAGAAAGGAGACAGCATGCGCGGACTTCTCAGACTCGGCCCGATCGGTGAGCTTGACGTGTCGCAGTGGATCGGCGAGCCGCCGGCCCCCACGATGGCAGACCTGCAGGGCCGGGTCGTGGCGATCGAGGCCTTCCAGATGCTGTGCCCCGGCTGCGTGTCCCATGGTCTGCCGCAGGCGATCCGGCTGCACAAGACCTTCGGGTCCGACCTCGTCGTCATCGGGCTGCACACCGTCTTCGAGCACCACCACGTCACGGGGCCGAAGGCCCTCCAGGCGTTCATGTACGAGTACCGCATCCCGTTCCCCGTCGCGATCGACCGGCCGCAGGAGCGCGGCATCCCGGCGACGATGGAGCGCCTCAGCCTGCAGGGCACCCCGACCCTCCTGCTCGTGGACAAGACCGGACAGCTGCGGCTCAACGCGTTCGGCCAGGTGGAGGACCTGCCGCTCGGCGCCGCGGTCGCGCACCTGCTGGACGAACAAGTGTGACGACGAGCAGGCATGGCGCTCAGCCGGGTTGAGTTCCGACACTCTCCCGGTCGACAGTGCACTTCTGGTGGTCGAGAGTGCACTTCTGGTGATCGAGAGTGCACTTCTGGTGGTCGAGAGTGCACTTCTGGTGATCGAGAGTGCACTTCTGGTGGTCGACAGTGCAGCTTCCTTCGCGTTCGGGGACGCGGGTCCCTTCAAGAACTGCACTCTCGAACAGGAGAACCGCACTCTCGATCAAGGCGACTGCACTCTCGAACGGGAGAACTGCACTCTCGAACGGGAGAACCGCACTGTCGATCAAGGCAACTGAACTCTCGAACGGGAGAACCGCACTGTCGATGGGGGGAGGCGCGCCCGCCGGGTGCGGGCGGCTGCTGGTCCCAGTCGCGCGGCGGGGCCGGGGGCAGCAGGGAGCGGAGCCGCCGCCGACGCCGGGAGCGAGGCTTGAGCTCGTCCAAGCGACGGTGGTGTTCCGCCTGCCGGACCAGTTCGTCGATGCGCGCCTGGGCCAGCTTCGACTTCAGGTAGGGGTGCAACATGGTGACTTCTTCGTCGAGGGGGCTGCCGGACCGTTCCATGTCGTCGATGCTGGGCATCCCGAGACGTCGGCCATCTGGCCGATTCGTGGCGGCCACCACGCTCGTAGAGCCGGGCTGGTCGGGCGGATCATCGCCGAGGCCAAGCGGCGCAGGTCTGCGTGCCTCCGGTCACGTCCTCAACGCGCGGAATCGTGGGCGGGAGGTGACCTCGGCGGCCAGCTGCGCGCGCCGCCAAGTGGGCTCGAAGGCGGTCCGCGCCTGCTCGAACAGCCCTCGTGCGCCCGGTCGGTCTTGCCGTGCCGGCCCACGGGGCGGCAGCCTGCTGCGTGGTCAGCCCGGCGTCGAGCACCCGGTCGACGGCGGCATACCTCTCGGCGGCGTGCTCCAGCATGACGGGATCGTCCGAGACCAAAGGCTGGCAACATGTGGCAGCGGCCTGCCGTGACGGGGCCGCGGATGCCCGGTGCTCACTGCCCGGGCGCACGTGTCCAGCGCGCTCAGCCGGCGGTCTCCGCGGGGTCGACGCTTCATCGATCAGCCGGCTGGAGATACTCTTGGAGAGACTGGTGCGCCGCTGCGGCCCAGGCGACGCAGAACGGCATGCGTCTCGGGAGGCACATCCTTGATCTGCACACTCGGCAGGGCGCCATTATGGCGCTTCAAGCGCCATACCACAGTGCACCGTTGTCCTCCTGCGCGGTCGGGTAACCCGCGAAGGATCACCCCGTGCCGGGGTCGGTGCGCCGGATGGCGGTCCAGCCGGTCCAGCCGCGTTGCTCGAGCAGCTCGAGCAGACGCGGTGCGCACGGGAAGGACTCGATGAATGCCTCGTCGAGCAGCGCGACCAGCTCGTCGCCGATCGGGTGCTCGTCGTCCATGCCTTCGGCTTCGGCTGCTGCTGCCTCGATGAAGTCGGCCACCCGGTCCGCGAGCGCGGGCAGCCGGGGGTCGTCCGGTCCGCAGTCGACGAGGTCCGCGACGTCGAGGTAGAGGCGGCGCAGCGGCTCCTGATCGATCTGCGCGTGCTTGATCGCCATCAGAGCCGGGACGGCATCGGGCATCTGGGCTGCGATGAGGATCCAGCTGTCCCGCTCGATCTCGATGATCCGCTCCGGGAAGCCGAGCTGGCGCATTCGGTCGAGGTAGGCGACCGCCTCCGGCGGCAGCGCGAGGCTGTCGCCGGCCGCGAGCCTGGCGATCCGTTGGCGGTGATGCTGTCGTGCCCGGATCTCGGCGCGCAGCCGCCGGTCGATGTCCTCGACGGAGGTAGCGAACTCCTGGTCGCCGGCCGCCAGGAGGTCACGCACCCGCGAGAGCGGGACGCCGGCGTCGGCCAGGGTGCGGATCCTGACGAGCTCGACGACGGCGCCCGCGTCGTAGCGCCGGTAGCCGGAGTGGTCCCGCTCGGGCTCGGGCAGCAGCCCCTTGGCGTGGTAGTGGCGGACCGTGCGCACTGTCACCCCGGCGTATGCCGCCAGCTGGCCGATGGTCAACATGGCTCCATTGTGGGTCGGCGAGGTTGCCGGTTCGTGGTTCGTTGCGAGGGTGTCATGCCAGCCTGCTGCGGTAGGTGCGCATCGCGAGGGTGTAGGCCAGCGCCAGCAGCCCGACGCACCAGGCGAGGGCGATCCAGGCGTCGGCGGCGACGGGCTGGCCGGCGAGCAGGTCGCGGATGGTGTTGACGATGGGAGTGACCGGCTGGTGTTCGGCGAAGGCGCGGACCGGGCCGGGCATCCCGGAGGTGGGCACGAAGGCCGAGCTGATGAAGGGCAGGAAGATCAGCGGGTAGGCGAACCCGCTCGCCCCGTCGACCGATGTCGCGGTCAGCCCGGGGATCACGGCCAGCCAGGTCAGCGCCAGGGTGAACAGCAGCAGGATCCCGGCGACCGCGAGCCAGGCCGGCACCCCGGCGCTCGAGCGGAACCCCATCGCGACGGCGACGAGCACCACGAGGGCGAGCGAGACCAGGTTCGCCACGAGCGAGGTCAGCACGTGGCTCCACAACAAGGCAGAGCGGGTGATCGGCAGCGACTGGAACCGTTCGAAGATGCCACCCGAGATATCGGTGTACAGCCGCAGGGCGGTGTAGGCGATGCCGGAGGCGACGGTGATCAGCAGGATCCCGGGCAGCAGGTAGTCGACGTAGCGGCCGGTGCCGACCTTGATCGCGCCGCCGAGGACGTAGACGAACAGCAGCAGCATGGCGATCGGCGTGATGGCGGTGGTGATGATCGTGTCCGGGCTGCGCAGGATGTGGCGCAGCGAGCGCCGGGTCAGGACCGTGGTGTCGTGCAGCAGGTCGGTGTTCATCGGTTCGGTCCTTGGAGTCGGGGACGATCGTGGCCGACGATCGCCAGGAAGATCTCTTCGAGGGTGGGCTGCTTCTGGACGTACTCGACCTGGGTCGGGGGGAGCAGCGCCTTGAGCTCGGCCAGGGTGCCGTTCGCGATGATCCGGCCCTGGTGCAGGATCGCGATCCGGTCCGCGAGCTGCTCGGCCTCGCCCAGGTACTGCGTGGTCAGCAGCACCGTGGTGCCCTGCCCGGCGAGCTCCTCGATGGTGTGCCAGACCTCGATCCGCGACTGCGGGTCGAGACCGGTCGTCGGCTCGTCGAGGACGAGCACGGCCGGGTTGCCGATCAGGCTCATCGCGATGTCGAGGCGACGGCGCATCCCGCCGGAGTAGGTCGCCACCCTCCGGCCGCCCGCGTCGGTCAGCCCGAAGCGGGCCAGCAGGTCGTCCGCGATCCCGCCTGGGTTCTCGACGCGCCGCAGCTGCGCGACGAGCACGAGGTTCTCGCGTCCGGTCAGCACCTCGTCGACGGCGGCGAACTGCCCGGTCAGGCTGATCGACTCGCGGACCTGCGCGGGCTGGGCGGCGACGTCATACCCGTTGACGCTGGCGGTGCCGCCGTCTGCCTTGAGCAGGGTGGCCAGGATCTTCACGGTCGTGGTCTTGCCGGCGCCGTTGGAGCCGAGCAGCGCGAAGACGCAGCCCGCCGGCACGCTCAGGCCGACGCCGGCCAGCACGATGTGCTCACCGTAGGACTTCGTGAGTCCAGCGATGTCGATGGCGTGTTCGGTGGTCATGACACCTAGGTTGCAACCCTGACGCTGCGTCAAGGTCAAGCCCCCCATCATGGGAGGGACTCCGGCACGTGACCTAGACTTCCGCGGCTCGTACCATGGCTTCATGAGCAGCCGAGCCCCGAGCTCTGGGCCGCTGCGTGAGGCCCGGAGCTGTTACGACCACGTTGCCGGCCAGCTGGGCGCAGCGGTCTCCCGGGCGGCCCTGCAGCGAGGGTGGGTCCTTGTCGACGGCGACGACTGGCGGCTGGCTGATGATGCGGTGCAGGAGCTCTCGCGGGAGCTGGGTCTGCAGGTCCGCCTCGACCCTGCCTCCCGGCGCCCCGACGTGCGCCCGTGCCAGGACTGGACCGAGCACCGCCCGCACCTGGCCGGCAAGCTCGGCGCGGCCGTCCTCGCCGCCATGGTCGAGGCCGCCTGGGTCGAGCGTATTCCCGGTGGCCGTGCCCTGGCCGTGACCCCGCTCGGCGCCGAGCGCTTGCGCCATACCGGGATCCAGGGCTTCCTGGTCGACGAAGCGGGCTGCGACGCGGACAACCTCTGCTACTCCGGGGCGGTGACCGTCACGAGCGCGGCTGCCGAGGACTGGGGCGCCCTTGTCGACCGGGCTGCTCGCGAGGGCTGGACCGGCATCGCCGCGCTCGCGGGCTTCTCCGGCACGGTCGCCGATGCCGTCATCGAGAACTTCTCCGCCTACGGACAGCGGATCGCAGACGTCATCTGGTCGGTCCGCACCTGGGACCGCATGGAGGACACCCAGCGGACCTTCGCGATGGCCGACTGCGAGTTCCACCAAGGCGGTTCGCGGTTCCTGCCCGAGGACGGCCGGCGCAGGTATGACGTGCTCGAGGTTGCGTTCGTCTTCCGCGCCGGGACCATCACGGCACCGCTGCAGGATGCCGGCCTCACGCAGCTTCTCGGCGTCGAGCTGGGGGAGCGGGTGCCGCTTCCGCGCGTGCGCGAGGCCGTGCTCGCCGCCGCGCACTGACCCCGTCACAGAGCACACCGCCCGTCACACCCGAGACGGCCCGAGAGCCGGTCACCTGCCCGGCCGGACAGCGGACCTCACGTGAGTGAGACCGCAAGCCTGCCCTGCCGGCAGCATCCCGTGGACCTGTGGTTCGCCGACGACCCGGCTGAGGTCGAGCACGCCAAGCGGCTCTGCCAGGGCTGCGCACAGCGCCGGCGTTGCCTGTCGACAGCTCTGCAACGCCACGAACCCTGGGGCGTCTGGGGCGGCCAGCTGCTCCAGAGCGGGCGCGTCGTGCCGCGCAAGCGGCCCCGCGGCCGTCCCCGCAGAACGGACAGCATCCCCGTCGCGGACGCACCATCGCCCGAGTCGACGGGCCGGCTCCGCAAGGGCGAGCGGCATCCGCTTCGTTGACGCCTACGACGTCACTGCCAGCGAAACGCGCCCTGCTCCCCTGGTCGCGGCGTCCACAAACGATTCGGGCACCATGACGTTGAGGTGGCCCGACAGGGCAGCCCGTCATACCCGAACCACCAACGGAGGCACCAATGCAGCCATCCTCCACAAAGCAAACAGGCACCCAACGCGGCTACCTCGACGTGGCCGGACTACGCATCTGGCACGAGGTGACCGGAGCAGGGGAGCCGGTCGTTCTGCTGCACGGTGGGTTCGCCGGCGCGGCCTCGTTCGTCGCACAGACCCCGGCGCTGGTCGAGGCCGGCTTCCGCGTCCATGTCCCGGAGCGCCGCGGCCATGGGCACACCCCGGATGTCGCCGGCCCGCTGAGCTACCAGGTGATGGCCGAGGACATGATCGACTACCTCGACCAACAGGTCGGCGGGCCGGCGCACCTGGTCGGCTGGAGCGACGGCGCCGTGGTCGCGGTGTTGGTCGCCCGCCGACGCCCGGACCTGGTGGCGCGGCTGGTCCTGATCGGCCAGTACCTCAACTCCTCGGGCAAGCCGCCCGGCGGCGATCTGGTGGCCTCGCTGGACTCTGCGGAGGTGATCGCGTTCCTGCGCCGCGGCTACGACCCGGTCTCACCGGATGGCGCCGACCACTTCCCGGTGGTGCACGCCAAGATGATGCAGATGCTGCGCACCGAACCCGAGCTCGAGCTGGACTCGTTGGGAGAGATCACGGCGCCGACGTTGGTGCTCCAGGGCGACCGCGACGAGGTCACCGTCGAACATTCCCTGGCGATCGTCGCCGCGTTGGCCGATGCACGCCTGGCGGTGCTCCCGGGCACCCACCTGTTGCCGGTGGAGCGGCCCCACCTGGTCAATGCCCTGCTCGTGTCGTTCCTGCACGACACCGGCACGGGCGTGGACTGGAGCGCCCACATGGGCTGATGCCGGTACCGGGCCGGCCACCCCGGCGTCGCCGTCGTGGGCTGGTCAGTCGGTGACGAAGTTGGCCATCATGGCCATGTCCTCGTGCTCGAGGTTGTGGCAGTGGAAGACGTACCGGCCGGCATAGTCGGTGAACCGCACCGCGATCTGCACCATCTCGGCCGGACGCAGCGAGACGGTGTCCTTCCACCCGTGGTCGAACTCGCCGGGCCCGCCGGTGTTGCGGCGCACCACCTGGAACGGGTTCAGGTGCACGTGGACCGGGTGCGCGAAGTCGCTGACGAGCTGCCACGTCTCGAGCTGCCCGAGCCTGGGGGTGGCGGCGGCATACGTCGGGTCGAACTCGTGACCGTTGATCAGCCACTCGCCTCCTGCGCCTTGTCGGAACTGGAACCGGCGACGCACCATCGCCTTGGCGGGGTCCAGCGGCTCGATCATCGAGAGCCGGCCGGGGATGCGCGAGTCGTCGTGGGTGCGGTCTCCGACGACGAACTGCATGACCCGCCGGGTGGAGGCGGACCCGCGCAGGTTGACCAGCTCCACCCTGGTGCCGGGGCGGTAGCGGCCGAAGTCGACGACGACGTCGAACCGCTCTGCCGGTGAGAGGTCGAGGCGCTCGTGCGGCACCGGGTGCTCGAGCAGTCCGCCGTCGCTGCCGACCTGGACCAGCCCCGCCCCGCCGGGGGGTGGCGGGTCGAGAGCGAGCCGGTAGGCGCGCGCGTTGGAAGCGTTCAGCAGGCGCAGCCGGTAGGGCCTGCAGGCCGGGCCCCGGTGTCGAAGAGCACCGCGCCGGCGATCAACCCGACGACCAGTCCGATGAGGGTTCCGATGACCTTGGTCATGTCCGATGTCCTTCCAGAGCGTTCCGGTGTTGCCAGTGGCTCGATCCTCACTCCGGGCCGGGGCGCCGCACATCGGCCCCGCGGGGTATCCGGGCAGGTCATCCGCTGGTGGTATCGCCTGCATCCGGCGCGGCGACGCACGCCGCGTCGGGAGGAGCCACGCCTGCGGCGTGGCGGCCGACCGACCCAGTCAGCGGGGCTGGGTCGCCGCGCTCACGTGTCGGGCGGTACGGGCTCCGGCTACGCCGACGGAGCGGCGGATCATCGCGTTGTCCTCGACGGTGTCGAGCAAGGCCATGGCGTAGTCGGCGCGGCTGAGCCTCCAGTCCCCGCCAGTCGCGTCGGCCGCGAAGTCGGTATGCACCCGGCCGGTGAACGGCCCGTCGGTGAGCATCGTGGCACGCACGATGCTCCAGTCCAGCCCACTGGTCTCGAGCATGCCCTCGGCGCGGGCCAGGTCCGCGTAGGCGGCGCGGAAGCGCAGCCACACCAGGGCGAGCACGATGCGTGGTCGAGTGGCGACGACCGAACGGCTGCTGGGCATGACCACCCGCCGCACTCCGGCATCGGACATCGCTGTCAGCAGGATGCGGGTAATCGCGCTGGTGCCAACGGCAGCGATGACCGCATCCTGCTCGTCGAGCGCGGCCCGGACGGTGTCAGGGTCGGTCGCATCGCCAGAAACGACGGCATGTGCTCCCGGGACCCGGGAGAGATCGTGCGGGGCTCGCGCGAGGGTGGTGACGGTGTGCCCGCGGCCGGCCGCGTGCTCGACGAGGTGGCGGCCGGTGCGTCCGGCAGCGCCGATGACGAGGATCTTCATCAATGAGTCCTTTCGGGTCGTGGATCGGTTAGTGCACGCCGGGTGGTTCGGGATGCCAAGGCCGCAATGAGGCGGTGGTGTTTGGTGTTGGCGAAGGCGGCGAAGTGCCAGTTCTGCCCCTCTCGCACGGCGACCCAGGTCTGGATCTTGTGGCCGCGCCGGCCGGCACGCCGCTGACGGGCGCGCACCACGACACCATCGCTGATGACCACGGCGACGTCGTCGGTGACGAACTGCACGTGCTCGATGTGGCTCTCCAGGCGGGTGCCCTTCAGCGGTCCCGCGAACAGGACCCGGTGCTGCTCGACAATCTCATCCCGCCCCCGATACTGGCTGCCGAACCACACCACATAGCTGGCATCGGGGGTGAACCCGGCGCCGAACGCGTCGGCGTCGGTGCCCCACGCGGCAATCACCGCGTCCAACGCCTGCCGGATGGCCCGGGTGTCCTCCTCGCGGGACCGGGGCACGGATGTCGCGACGGTACTCATGTTGGTCTCCTTATCGACTTGTGTTCGCTGCTACGAACAATGTTCGTCCTGTGACTCGTCGTTGTCAAGAACTGCGTTCGTGCGGCAGTACGCTGTTCACACCCGAAGGAGGTCGAGTTGACCGATCGCACACGTAGCCGTGACAGGGACGACGTCGGCCTCCCGGACCCGCCGTGGCGATCGCCACGGCGTCCCCTGCGACGACGCATCACCCGCGAAGGGATCGTCGACGCGGCGGCGGTCGTGCTCGACCGCGACGGAGCCGACGCGGTCACCGCCCGAGCCGTGGCGGAGCAGATGGGCACCGGGCCGGCTTCGCTGTATGCCCACGTCGACGGAAAGAACGAGCTCCTGGAACTGCTGGTCGATCGCGTGATCGGCGAGATGGCGGTACCGGAAGAGGCATCTGCCGAGCGGTGGACGGACCAGCTCCGCCAGATGTGCCACGACACTCGGACGGTGCTGCTCGCTCATCCGGGGATCGCCAAGGTCGCGCTCGCGGGACCGCCGAGTGGGCCGAACGCCTTGCGGCGCACTGAGAGCCTGCTCGGCGTCCTGCGCACGGGGGGCCTGTCCGACCAGGTGGCCGGTCTCGCCGTGGACCTGTTGTCCCTGTTCGTCGTGTCCTCGGCCTACGAGGCAGACGTGCGGCGCTCCGCAGTGGCCGCCTCCGAGACCGACTGGCCGGCCAAGCTGGAAGGCTACTTCGCCGCGCTACCACCGCATTACCCCAACATCATCGACCTCGCCGCCGAGCTGACCCGCCCCTCCGAGGTCGAGCGGTTCGAGTTCGGCCTCGACGTCCTCATCGGCGGGATCCGTGCGCTCGGTCACAGCGCGGACGGGTGACTCTTCGGTGATCCTCCGGATCGACGGTCCCGATCCGGCCGATCCGGCGGCCGTGCCGGGCGTGGACGCCTCTGGTGCCCGCGACAGGCGCGTGGCGGCGCGGGTGAGCGTCATACCGGGGCGGTAGCCGGATACCACCAGCGCGGTAGTCATGCGGATCGCCCCCGGGGTCGATGCCCGAGCCCCGCCCCGGGGTCACAATGGCTGGGAGCGTGGGTAGGTGGAGTGCGTACCCGCGCGAGTAGCAACGTGCGAAGGAGGCCCGGGTGTCGGCAACTACTCCCACGACGCCGACGACGACCAGGCGGCCGTCCACCGGGGACGCAGCGATCGGGGTCGTCCTTGCGGGCGGGATGCTGGTCGGCGGCGCGAGCGGGGGCCTGCTGCCCGGCCCGGCCGGGACACTCGATGCGGGTGCCGTGGCCCTAGCTGTCCTCGTGGCGGTCGCGGTGGGCCTGCGGCGCCGGATGCCGCTGATGGTCCTGCTCGTCACGAACATCCTCACCGCGGCCTGGTATCTGCTCGAGTATCCCGGGCGGCTGGTCACCCTCGCTGCCCTGATCGGCTGCTACACGCTGGCCGCCGAACGGGGGTGGCGTTGGGGCGTAGC
>NZ_JAKDLO010000191.1 GCF_030452765.1 Intrasporangium sp. | reverse complement strand
GGTGAGCATGTCCCGCACATGCAGATACAGCTAAAGGCGCCGTAATCGCGCTCTGCGGTTATCAGCGCCGGCACGGGCGAAGATGAAGATTTGCTGAAGATTGCTGCGGTCTCTCCTTTCCGGCGCGACAAAGTGGGCCACCCGGGTATGCGGTCAAGGGCGGGCGACGCTTCCAAGTGCCGAGCACGCGGTTCGGCGCCGTCGTCCAGGTGAGGAGGCGAGATGCACACCATTGAGGGAATGCTGGAGGCCTACCCGAAGGATCTCGGTGACGTCGACCGGGGCAAGCTAGCAGCCTGCATCCAAGCGTGCTACGAGTGTTCGCAGACGTGCACGGCGTGTGCCGATGCGTGTCTGAGCGAGGACATGGTCGCCGAGCTTGTCAAGTGCGTAAGGACCAATCTGGACTGCGCGGACATCTGTGCCACGACCGGAGCGGTGCTCTCGCGACACACGGGGTATGACGCGAACGTGACTCGAGCGGTGCTGGAAGCCTGCGCCCAGGCGTGCAAGGCGTGCGGCGACGAGTGTGAGCGCCACGCGTCGATGCACGAGCACTGCAAGGTCTGTGCCGAGTCCTGTCGACGGTGTGAGCAGGCCTGCCGGGACTTGCTTGGAGCGCTCGGGTGAGGTGGCGGAGCTCATGGTGAAAGGACTGGCTGCTGCCCACAAACGAATCGCCGGAGCTGGCGTACTTGCAGCGCTACTGCTGGTCTTGACGGCCTTCGTGGCGCCGTCCGCCCGAGCCGAGGCTCCGGCCATCGATCCCAAGGCCGCGGCCTTCGAGGTCGACTTCCTGACCGACATGATCGATCACCATCATATGGCTGTGATGATGGCCGAATCGTGTGTCGAGAAGGCGACCCACGAGGAGCTAGCTGCGACGTGCGAGTCGATCGTGCAGACCCAGTCGCAGGAGATCATGCAGATGCAGGCATGGTTGGCCGACTGGTACGGGGTGAGCCACGAACCCGAGATGACGACCGGCGATATGAGGTCGATGGCGCGCTTGGACCGGCTCACCGGCGAGGACTATGAGATCGCTTTCATGCGTTCGATGATCCGTCACCATTGGTCTGCCATCCGGGAGGCTGAGGAGTGCTTGTCCAAGGCGGAGCACCCCGAGCTGCTCGCGCTGTGCGAGTCCATCCGCAAGACCCAGCTCGAGGAGATCGCCACCATGCAGATGTGGCTCGAGGAGTGGTATGACCGCTCGGGGGGCCGCCCGGCAGGGACCGCCTGACCGAGCGGACGTCCCGTGCCTCGGGGCCCATCACAGCCGACGGTTGACCGCCAGCTCCTTTGGTTCAGGCTGACGGCGTGTACCCGGTGCCGCCCGAGGCGGCGCCGGGACACGCGGGCCGTCATGATGAACGGGGAGGCCGGGCCGGGTCAAGAGCCTTGACAGGGTGGACGGATCTTCACCCCAGGCGCTCGGTTGTCGCTCCACCGTCGGTCGAGCGGAGCACGTCCGTGCCTACGACGAAGAGCGCCTCTGCCTTCCCGTCGCTCGTGCTGGCCCCCAACGCGGTCACCTCGCCGACCTCCTTGGTCCCAGCCGTCCAGGACTGACCGGCGTCCCGGCTGAGGTGGAGGCGACGGTCTACCCCGGCGCCCACGATGGTGTTGTCGTCGGCCCAGGCGACGAGGCCGAGGAGCGCGGGCGGGGTGAGCGGTTTCCACGTTGCGCCTCGATCGCCGGAGGCGAGCAGGCCCTGCTCTGTCGCGGCGAGGACCACGCCGCTGGTTGGTGAAGCCGCGAGGCTGTGCGGCGCGGCGGGGATGGCGAGATCCGACCACGTGGTCTGGTCCTCGGTCAGTCGCAGGGTCCCGTCGAAGCCGATGACGAAGTCCGGCCCGGCGGCGAGGGCGTGGAAGTCGGACTCCCCGCCGCGAGACAGGACGGTCCACGTCCGTCCCTGATCGGTGGATCGCACCAGCCCTGCCGGTTGAGGCAGATTGAGCGCCGGCCCGGGATGGCCGCTGCCGAGGTAGCTGCCGTCGGGCGCGATGGCGAAGCCCATGAGGTCGAGCACCGGGCCGCCGCCGGTCCAGCCATCCTGCTCGAGGCCGTACAGGCCCTGGTGCGTGGCGATGACGACTTTCCCCGTTCTGGGGTCGCGCGTAATCCCGTGAATGTGTGTGATCGCCATGGCGGCGCCGTCGTCGTCGTGACCGGGCGCACCGGAAGAGCGCGAGGAGCATGCCGAGGCCACCAATCCGGAGGCCACGACGAGGCCTGCGGACAGGGCCGTCCTGCGGCTGACGTGACGCTGGCGAGCGTTCTTCACGGGGGACCTCTCCTATAAAGTTCAATGGTTTCGGCTGAGGGCGCCACCACGGCACAGTCGCGGCCCGTCTCCAGTATGGATTGCTCCGGTATTCCTTCCGCCACCAGCCTGTCCACGTCGGGTCCATGCCTGCGTGTGCCGCAAGGCGGCCCAAACGGGACCGGTGATGGAGGATCTCGAACTTCAGGAAACCTTGACCGGATCGTCGTCGTACGTTCGGTGGACGTGTCACAGGGTTGCGAGTCATATCGGTCCGTCAGCAGCGGCGGGCCACGAGCACCAAGGAGAACCCTATGAACGACGACCCGGCTCGCCCGAGTGCCACGCCAGTCGACGGCGACGGGCGCCGCCGATGGGCGAAGAGCTTGCGCGTCGTGCTCCCCGTGCTCGCCCTTGCCGTCGGGGGAGGCGGAGTTTTCGCGGCCGTCGGCCGCGGCGGTGACGATGTATCGACCTCGGAAGGCCATCCGGGCGCCGAACGCGTGGCTGCGGCGGCGGCGCACGGTGGCATGGTGACCGGGACGGTGTGGGTGGCCAACGAGGACGGAGCGAGCCTGAGTGCGATCGATGCGGCCACCAACAGGGTCGTCACCACCGTCAAGGGCGTCGAGGGCCCGGACAACGTGCAGGTCTCGCCGGACGGTCGCAGTGTCTGGGCTGTCAGCGGCCATGACTCCATGGCGGTCATGCTCGACGCGGGAAGCCTTGCCTTGCATGGCGCCGTGCCGACCGGGGCCGCGCCGGCGCACGTCGTCGTCACCCCGGATGGGAAGACGACGTACACCACCAACGGCGCGGACGGCACGGTGACAGCCATCGACTCCACCACGATGAAGCTGGTCGCCACCATCCCGGTCGGTGCTGGACCACACGGCCTGCGTCCGAGCCCGGACGGCCGATGGGTGTTCGTGGCGAACGTGTCCGGGAGCACGCTGAGTGTCATCGACACGGCCGCCAACACCAAGGTCGGGGACATCGAGGTCGGCAAGGCCCCTGCCCAGGTCGCGTTCTCGCCCGACGGGAGGTTCGTCTACGCGTCGGTCAACGCCGAGGACGCGGTCGTCAAGGTCGACGTGGCGACGCGCAAGGTTGTGGGCCGGGTCGCCGTGGGGGACGGGCCGATCCAGACCTACGTCAGTCCGGACAGCCGCTACGTCCTGGCCGCCAACCAGGGCACGAAGGACCGGCCCGGGACGACGGTGTCCCTGATCGACACGACGACCTTCACCGTGGCGCGGACCGTCGAGACGGGCCAAGGGGCCCACGGCGTCGTCGTGGACCCCTCGAGCCGGCACGCCTACGTGACGAACCTCTACGGCAACGACGTCGCCGTCCTCGACCTCACGGAGCTGCGCGTCGTCGCCCGTATCCCGGTCGGTGAGAAGCCGAACGGGATCAGCTACTCGGCCGTGACGGTACGGGCGCAGTCCCCGGTCACCATCCAGATGCCCGAGGGCCAGGAAACCGAAGCGGACGGGCACGGAGGCGACGGCCACTGACCCCCACGGATCGTATGCCGCGTGCCCGAGCACGCGGCATACAACCGTTGCGACCTGGCCCGGTCAGTGCTCCGCGCGCGGTCGGGACGAGGACGCGAGCGGGCTCCGCGGGGACACCGGTAAGGCGACCGTGAAGGTCGCTCCGCGCCCAGACCCGTCGCTCGAGGCGGTCAGGCCGCCACCATGGGCGTCGACGATCGCGCGGCTGATGGTCAGGCCGATGCCGGAGCCGCCGCGGTCACGGTCCCTGGCGGTGTCCCCGCGGTAGAACCGTTCGAAGACATGAGCCAGCTGATGGGGCGGGATCCCTTCGCCGGTGTCGGCGATGACGATCTCGACCTCGTTCGAGGTCTGGCGGGCGAAGAGCCGGACTGAACCGCCTTCCGGGGTGTGGCGCAGGGCGTTGCCGAGCAGGTTGTCGAGAACCTGGCCCATTCTTCGGCGGTCCACAAAGACGGCGACCCCTGGTGCGCTCTCTGCCTCGGCCACGAGGTTAACCCCGCGTCTGGTGAATGCCTCGCGTTGCGTTTGGCTCGCGGACCAGACGAGCTCGCCGACGGGAACGACGTCCTTCTCGAGAGCCATTCGGCCCTCCTGGGCGCGAGAGACGTCATCGATGTCCTCGCTGAGGCGGGCCAGTCGGTCGGTCTGCTCCGTCATGATCCGGTCGGTGCGCTCGTCCCACGGAGTCACTCCGTCTCGGAGCCCTTCGCAGCAGAGCTTGAGGGTGGTGATCGGGGTCCTCAGTTCGTGAGCGAGGTCGGACAGCAGCCGCCGACGGGTGTCCTCTGTCTGTTCCAGCTGCCCGGCCATCAGGTTGAACGCGCCCCCCAGCGCGTTGAGCTCGGTGCCGGAGCCGGACTCCGGCACGCGCGTCGCCAAGTGCCCACGGGACAGCTCTCTGGCCGCATCGGTGAGCACGACCAGCGGGGCCTGGAGTCTGCGGGTGACGTACCACGTCACCGCGGCCGCACACACCAGCGCGATGATCAGGGCCACCCCGAGAGAGACGACGGACGCGTCCCGGTAGGCCTGCTCGATGTGGACCAGCTCGGGGGAGTCGTCGGAATGCCCGGATTCCAGCAGGTGCTGGTGGAACAGGGGCGGGCCGACGAAGAGCGCGACCAGACCAGCGGTGAGGATGCTCGCCACCAGCACCAGGACCTGGGCCAGCATCAGCCGCGAGGCCAGCCCCTTGGGCTTTACCATCCCTTCACCCCCTGCCCATGCGGTAGCCGAGCCCGCGAACCGTCTCGATGTAGCTGGCTGAATTGGCGTCGTCGCCGAGCTTGCGTCGGATGTGTCCGATGTGCACGTCGACGATGTGGTCGTCGCCCACCCAGCCCGTGTCCCACACCTCGTCGACGATCTGACGCCGGGTGAAGGCGAACTTCGGCCGCGCCGAGAGCGCGTCGAGGATGTCGAACTCGGTTCGGGTGAGGGAGACGGGTTCGCCCGCCAGAGTCACCTCCCGGCGGGCGGAGTCGATGGTGAGTTCGCCGAACACACGCGGTGGCTCCTCGGTCACCCGCTGTCGAGGCTCCTGGCCAGCACGCCGCGGACGACGAAGGACCGCCTGGACCCGAGCCACGAGCTCACGCGCACTGAATGGCTTGGTGATGTAGTCGTCCGCGCCCACCGACAGACCCACCACCCGCGACATCTCATCGCCACGGGCGGTGAGCATGAGGATGTAGCAGTCCGAGAAGGTCCGGACCTGACGACACACCTCCACCCCATCCAGCCCGGGCAGGCCCAGGTCAAGGATGATGACGTCGGGATCGAGCTGCCTGGCCAACGCAACAGCCTCATGGCCGGTGTAGGCCTCTGAGACGGCGTAGCCGGCGCTGCCGACGTAGGTGCTCACCATCTGGGCGATGTCACGTTCGTCGTCGACGACCAGGACGCAGGCGTCAGCCGGCGTCGACGAACCAGTTTTCGGCGTATCCATTCGTCTAGTCTCGCCTGCGCCCGAGTGTGGTTCACCCGTCCGCCCCTCTCGGAGGCCGATCTTCTTCAAACCTTCATGGGACCTCGTGGATAGGCAAACACTCGCGAGTCACAGTGAGTTCCAAGACCTGAGAGCACACGAGAAAGGAAGGGCCATGGGGCACTGGATGGGCTACGAGATGGTTTGGTGGATGTGGGTCCTGATGATCGTTGGCACCGTGGGCCTGTGGGCACTCGTCGTCGTGGTCGTCCGGGCGATGTTCCAGGGCAAGGCGCCCGAGACGCAGTCGTCTCCACGGGCCAGCTCTGACCCGGTCCGGCTGCTCGACGACCGGCTCGCCCGGGGCGATATCAACTCCGACGAGTACCAGCGCGCCCGGAACCTACTCACCGGCGCGCACTGACGCCGCCATCCCCAAGGCGGCCGACCGAACGAGCCGCCAGACCACCATCGGAAGGAAGCATGCAACACCTCACTCGACGCAGCCTGGTCCTTGGCGGACTCGGCATCGCCGGAGCGGGCGCCCTCGGGGCCTGCTCCGGCTCCCAACCGAGCACCACAGCGAAGGCCTTCGGAACCCCGACGCCCTTGGCGACCACGCCAGGCCAGCGCGTCACGACGGCCAACCTGGTCGCCAAGCAAACGACGCTGGATCTCGGCGGACCCAAGGTGGCGACGTGGACCTACGGCGACACGGCCCCCGGCCCACTGATCCGCGCCACGGCGGGCGACCTCGTCCGGGTGACCTTGGACAACCAGCTGCCCGCCGACACCACCATCCACTGGCACGGCATCGCCCTGGCCAACGCCGCCGATGGGGTCCCCGGGATGACGCAGGACCCGATCAAGCCGGGCACCCGCTACACGTACCAGTTCGTCGCCCCGGACCCGGGCACGTACTTCTACCACCCGCACGTCGGCGTCCAGCTCGACCGCGGACTCTATGCCGCCCTGGTCGTGGACGACCCGCGGGAGCCAGGCGCCTACGACCACGAGTACGTCGTCGTGCTCGACGACTGGGTGGACGGCACGGGCCGCACCCCCGATGACGTCCTCAAGGAGCTCGTCGCCAAGGGAGGCTCGGCCACCTCAGGCGGCATGGGTGGAATGGGCGGCATGGACCACGGCTCGATGGGGATGGGCTCGGGCACCGCGCCGTTCGGCGACGCCGGCGACGTCGTCTACCCGCACTACCTGATCAACGGACGAGTCCCCGCGACCCCGGATGTCCTGGAGGCCAAGCCCGGCCAGAAGGTCCGGCTTCGGGTCATCAACGCCGCATCCGACACCATCTTCACCGTCGCGTTGGGCAGCCACCGGATGACCGTCACCCACAGCGACGGGTTCCCCGTGCTGCCCACCGAGACGGGAGCCTTCTACATCGGCATGGGGGAGCGGTACGACGCCGTCGTGACCCTGCAGGACGGCGTCTTCCCCCTGGTCGCCGCGCCGTTCGGGAAACAGGGCCAGGCGATGGCTCTCATCCGCACCGGTTCCGGCAGCGCCCCCGCCGCCACGACCCGCCCGGCCGAACTCGCTGGCCCGGTCCTGCACGGTTCCGCGCTCGCTGCGGCGGAGTCGGCGCGACTGGCGAAGAAGGACATTGACGCCACCGCCTCGGTGCAGCTCAACGGGCAGATGGCGCCCTACCAGTGGGGCATCAACGGCGGAAAGTTCGGCGAGAACGACCCGATCATGTTCAGCAAGGGCCAACGGGTCCGACTGGATCTGGCGAACATGACGATGATGACCCACCCGTTCCACATCCACGGCCACACCTTCGGGCTTGTCAACAGTGGCCTGCGCAAGGACACCGTGCTCCTGCGCCCCATGGAGACGATCGCCGTCGAGCTGCAGGCCGACAACGCTGGCGACTGGGCCGCCCACTGCCACAACATCTACCACGCCGAGGCCGGGATGATGATCGCCATGATCTATCGGGCCTGACAGGATCACCCCCTGCTGGCCCCTCCACCGGAGGTGCAGGTCGCCCTTCCCCGCCTGCACCTCCGGTGCCCTTCAGGGCCGACGGGGTCGGGAAGCAACCCCCACATGGCCGAGTTGCGTATGTACCGCTACCCGGTATGCGAAAGGCGGATGTCGTGAGCGTCAAGACTGTCCTTCATGTTGGTGGCCTGCACTGGGCCACTTCTGAATCCGGTATCGAGAAGGCTCTGAAGCGCAGACCCGGAGTCGCTGCCGTCACGGCAAACGCCGTGGCCCAGACCGCGACGGTCGAGTACGACCCGGACCGAACGAGCATCGATGAGCTGGCCGGCTGGGTGCGCCAGTGCGGCTTCCACTGCGCCGGCGAGTCA
>NZ_JAKDLO010000190.1 GCF_030452765.1 Intrasporangium sp. | reverse complement strand
GCTCGGTCGTGTCCTCGCGTCGGTCGGCGCTCATGCCCCTATCCTCACCCATTCCCGCCCGACCGGCTCGAACCGGGCCGTGCCTCCGGTCAGCTCGGCGAGCATCGAGCCCGCGGCGGCCACCCCGTCGGGCGCCACCGCGACCCGCACCGTGACCCCATGCGCCGCATACTCCACGTCCACCACACGCAGACCCCCACGGGTGCGCAGGGCGTTCTCGAGGCGCGGCCCGTCCGCGTGCGGCACGCTCGTCGCGAGGATGACGCTCAGCTCGTAGCGCGCGGCGGTGGCGGTCTCGAGGGCGGCGTGCACCGCGTCGCCATAGGCTCGGATCAAGCCGCCTGTCTCGAGCAACACCCCGCCGAACCACCGCGTGACGACAGTGACGACATCGGTCACACCGGCGCCACGGAGCACCTCGAGCATCGGCATACCCGCCGTGCCGGACGGCTCCCCGTCGTCGTTGCTGCGCTGCAGGCCGCGGTCTGGGCCGAGCACGAACGCGGTGCAGTGGTGACCGGCCTCCCGCGACCCGGCCCGGACCTGCTCGATGACGGTCCGTGCTGCCTGCTCGCTCGAGGCCGGCTCGAGGTCGCAGACGAAGCGAGACCGCTTGGTCACGACCTCGGCGCGCACCGGCCCGGCGATGGTCAGGTAGGAGGCCGGCGAGCCGTCCGTCGTGACCCTCGCTGACTCGTCCACGACAGGAGTATCCCGTGAACTATCCCGTGAACACCGCGCCGGCCCTCCGGTCGTCGGTCACCGCTCGCAACCAAGCCGTGACCGCACGGTCCCCAAGGCGTGATCCACGGCCCAGAGACTGGTAGCCATGCGCCTCGTCCCCGTCGCCCTCGGAGGAGCGGCGGGGACCCTCCTGCGTCTGCTCCTCACGCAAGGTCACGCCGGGCCGGGCTGGGATGTCCGGATGGTGGTCGTCAACGTCCTCGGCGCCTTCCTGCTCGGTGTCGTCAGCCAGCTCCGGCTGCGGCCCGGGCAACGAGACTTCCTCATGACCGGTGGCCTCGGGACCCTGACGTCGTTCTCGATCCTCGCCGTCGCCTTCGTCGACGGCACCCGGGCCTCGACGGCCTGGCTGGGCCTGCTCGCGAGCGTGGTCCTCGGGCTGGGGGCTGCCCTGGCCGGCATCCTGCTCGGCCGGCTCCTGACGGCCGACGAGCTCGGGGCCGGCGCGTGACCGCCATCCCACTGTGGGCCTGGGCCCTCGCGGTCGTCGCGGGTGGGTTTGCGGCGGTGACCCGTGGCTGGCTCGTCGAGCGGTTCGCCGGTCGGCGCCTGCCGCTCGGGGTCCTGGTCGCCAACATCGCCGCGTGCGCGCTCGCCGGGGTGGTCGTCGCCGTCCGCGACCGGATCGACGCCGTCTGGGTCTTCGTCCTCGTCGGCGGGCTCTGTGGTGCCCTCTCGACCGTCGCCGACCTCAGCCGCGACACGGCGCTGCTCGTGCGCGACGGCGACGTCGTCGGGGCGGTGGGCAACGTTGCACTGAACGTCATGCTCGGGCTGGGAGCGAGCTGGGCGGCATACGGCCTGGTCAGCTGAACCGCTGCAGCACGATGTCGACGATCGCCTCGGGCGGCGGCTCACCGGCGAGCAGCAGCGGCGCGGTCACGTGCTCGGCGCCGCAGTTCGCCGCGCGGTCGGCGAAGGAGCCCGGCGCGAGCAGGTAGGTGGCGACGAGCACGCCCCGGCCCGCTGCGTGCTCGTTCGCGACGACGTCCGTCAGGCGCGGCTGCCCCGCTGTCAGGTATGCCGCTGTCACCCGCCGCCCGAGCAGCTCGCCCAGCTGGGTGGCGGCGGTCTCGCAGTCGGCGACGGCGAACTCGTTCGAGGAGCCGGCCGCGGCCAGGACGACGGTATCCGTGGTGCGAAGATGCCTGCGGCCCAGGCGTGCCCGGATGAGCTCGGCGAGCCTGCGGTCGGGCCCGAGGGCAGGCGCGACGGTGGTGCCCCCGGCTGCGGCTGCGGCTGCCGCGTCGGTGAGGTCGACGAAGACGTGGTACCCGGCCGAGAGCAGGAGCGGGACGAGGCGGGCTGGGCGGCCGCCGAGCCGCGCGAGCACCTCGGCCGGGCTCGGCTCCTGCACGTCGACGTAGGCCGAGCGCACCTGCAGGTCGGGCCGGCGGCGGGCGACGGCGTCGACCAGGCCCCGGACGGCGGCCTGTCCCTCGGGCGAGGCGGTGCCGTGCGAGCACGCGACCAGGACCGGCTCCATCTGGGGGCTTCGGGCTCAGGCGTCGGCGCCGACGAAGCGGCGCAGGGCGCCGATGACGATGTCGGGGGCATCGGTGTGGACCCAGTGGGAGGCACCCTTGACGGTCAGCTGCCGCACCGCGGGGAAGAGGTGGCGCATCCCCTCGGCGTCCTCGGCCTTGACGTAGGCCGACTCCCCGCCCGCGATCCACAGCACCGGGCCGGCGAAGGGGAGCGCCTCCCCGGCGACCGAGGGGAAACCCGCGATCTGCGACTGCCTCCCCTGCGCTGCGTCGGCGGCGAACAGGTCGAGGTTGGCCTGCCAGTGCCAGCTCGCGCCGTCCCGGCGCAGGTTCTGCAGCAGGAACGCCTTGACCCCGGGATCGGACTCGTGGAAGCGCTCCTCCGCCTCCGCGCGGCTGTGCAGCTCCTGCAGCGGCAGCCGGAGCATCTCGTTGATGTACCCCTCGAACCGGGCCAGGTCTCCGTAGTCCTTCGGTGCGATGTCCACGACGACGAGCCGCTCGACGAGGTCGGGGTGCAGCAGCGTCGTGAGCATGGCGACCTTGCCGCCGAGGGAGTGCCCGACGAGCGTCCACGTCTCGTCGGGAGCGGTCTGCGACAGGGTGGCCGCGACCGAGTCCGCATAGCCCTCGTAGGAGAACTGCTCGCTCCGGGGCGAACGGCCGTGGTCGGGCAGGTCGACGAGCAGGCACCGGGCGTCGGTCCGCTCGGGGCCGGTCACCCCCTTGGTGATCTGGTTCCAGTTGCGCCCCTGGCCGAACAGGCCGTGCAGGAACGCGACGTGGGGGCCGGCCGTCCCCACCGACTTCGTGTGCAGGGGCCCGACGACGCGTGCGGTGCTCATCGAGGCAGCGTAGCGAGCGCTGTCGCGATCGCTTGGGCCATGGTCGTCGAGGGGTGGCCGAGGAGTCGGCTGAGGTGGCCCGTCTCGACGAGCAGCGCGCCGTGCCTTGTGCATGGTTGGAAGACTTCAGCCGACGTTGGGATCCTCACGGAGCCGCAACCGACACCTGGCAGCATCGAACTACCGTCACTTCACAATGGGTGGAGTGACATCCTCTCAGTCTCCAACCACACCGGATAGTCATCGGCTTGCGGACGGGTGCTCCGTCAGTCGTAGATGGTGCTGCGGTTGCCCACATCGAGAGCGATGATGATCAGTTCCACCCGCCGGATGTCGAGGATCACGCGGTAGTCGCCCACCCGCAGTCGCCACAGGCCGGTGTAGGGGCCGGATAGGGCCTTGCACCGCTTCGTCGGGTCGTCCAGGCTTTCCAGCGCGGTCAGCGTCTTCAGTACTCGCATGGCGACCTGCCGGTCCAGCTTCTTCAACGCTCGGTCGAAGTCACGATCCGTGCGGATGACCCACGTCATGCAGGCTGATCAGGCGTCGCGTCCAGTTCCTCACGGCTGATGTTCATCTCGGACATCAGCTCGTCGAGCGGGCGGGTATTGCGCTGGCCGGCCCGAATGGCCTCGGCGTGGGCGGCCAGTCCGTAGGCGTACTCCAGGTCGTCGATCCCGGCTGTGACCAATTCGCGCAGGTAGTAACTCTTTGATCGTCCCGTGGCAGTTGCCAGCCGTGAGAGCCGCTCATCGACCTCTACCGGGAGACGAAGGGACCGGGGGACCTCTTTCACTGCCACGACATACCTCCATGACTACTTGTAGTCATCATCCTACACGCCCAACGCGTAGGCATCCACCAACCGTCCCACTCATCGATCCTTCTACGGTCGGGTCAGCGCCCGTGCTACTCGCTCCATGAACTGGCGGCAGGCACCCGGTGTGCACGGTCCGAGGCCATCGGCCTGCGCGGTGAGGGCCTCGTGGACGAGGTGGTCGTGGCCGTGACGCCTGGTCCACCAGTGGCCGCCGTCGATCTTGGGGAGGATGACGCCGTCGGTCGCGTAGGCCTCGGCGCGGCATGCCTTGAGAACGGCCTACCGCTCTGAGACGAAGGGCGGCACTGGGACCACCTCGCCCTGTGGTGCCCGGTCGACGGGGAGGGTCACAGGAGACGACGGCCCATCGCCCACGCGGTCAGCTCGTGGCGGGAGGAGAGCTGGAGCTTGCGCAGCACCGACGAGACGTGGGTCTCGACCGTCTTGACCGAGATGAACAGCTCCTTGGCGACCTCCTTGTACTGGTAGCCCCTCGCGATGAGCCGCATCACCTCACGCTCTCGCGCCGAGAGCCGGTCCAGCTCCTCGTCGATCTCCGCCACCTCGCCGGCGGCCGCCCCGAACGCGTCGAGGACGAAACCGGCCAGGCGCGGGCTGAAGACCGCGTCGCCGTCGGCGACCCGCCGGATCGCGGTGAGCAGGTCCCCGGCGCTGATCGTCTTCGTCACGTAGCCCCGCGCCCCGGCCCGGATCACGGCGATGACGTCCTCGGCGGCATCCGAGACCGACAGCGCGAGGAAGCGCACCGGGCCACCGCGCTCGCTCTCGACGCCGATGCACCCGCGGATGACGTCGCCGCCGCCGTGCCCGTCGCCGCCGGGCAGATGGACATCGAGCAGGACCACATCGGGTCGCTGCTGCGTGATCACGGACACGGCTGACTCCACGGCGCCCGCCTCGCCGACGATCTCGAGCCGGAAGGCCGCCTTCTCGACGAGGGTGGTCAGCTCGGACCGCACCCCGGTGCGGAACATGTGGTGGTCGTCGACGATGACGATGCGGATCGTCCGGTCCTCGGTCATGCGGACTGCTCCTTCAGCTGGGTGCTGTGCTCGTCGGTGGGCTGCGGCGTGTCCTGGGCCTCCGCGCCGGGCGGCTGCGCTCCCGCCGGCTCGACGGGCAGGCGCAGCTCGATCTCCGTCCCGTCGCTGCGCCGCCGGATCCGCGCGGTGCCGCCGTGCCGCTCCATCCGGCCGATGATCGACTTACGCACACCGGCCCGGTCGTCGGCGACGTCGTCGAGGTCGAAGCCGGCCCCGTGGTCGCGCACGAACGCCTCGACCGCCTTCGGGCCGACCTCGACGTATGCCGTCACGGGCGGGCTCGCGTGGCGCGCGGCGTTCCAGGCCGCCTCGCGGACCGCCTTGACGAGCGCATCGAGGTGCGGGTCCATGGGCCGGTCCCCGGTGACGACGAGCTCGACCGGCACACCGTGCAGGTCCTCGACCTCGTCGAGGGCAGCGGTCAGCGCGGCCCCCAGCGTGCCGGCCCGGGCGTCCTCGTCGTAGAGATAGGAGCGCAGCTGTCGCTCCTGTGCCCGGGCGAGCCGAGCGACCATGCCGGCGTCGTGGGACTGGCGCTGGATCAGGGCCAGGGTCTGCAGGACCGAGTCGTGCAGGTGTGCCGCGATGTCGGCGCGCTCGGTGGCGCGGATCCGGGCCGCCTGCTCCTCGCGCAGGTTGCTCCACAGCCGCAGGATCCACGGCGCTGCGAGCACCACGAGGCCGATGAGCGCCGCGAGCACCGCCCCGGCCACCTGCCACAGGTCGGTGAGGTTGGTGCCGCGCGCCAGCAGCCCGACCAGGCCGAGCGTCACGAGCCCCAGGCCGACGACGAGCCACACCCAGCGAACCGGGCGCCTGGAACCCGTGGCATCCGAGTCGTCCAGCTGCGACCAGAAGAAGACGGCACCGATGCCGATCGCGACGACCGGCAGGACCAGCTCGGGATGGATGTCGACCCCGGTGCTGCCGAGCCACATCGCCCCGGCGGCGGCGAGCACGACGACGCCGAGGACGGCCAGCAGGACGGCCTGGTTGCCGCTGCGCAACCAGTTCCGGACGGCACGGGGGGTGAGGCTCTGGTCGGCACGGTTCGAGCTGCTGCCGCGCACGGCGGCCAGCTCCGGGTCGCCGGGAGCGGCGCTGCGCATGGTGGCCCAGAGGAAGATGTACACGGTCAGGCCCGCCCCGAACGGCAGGGCCGTCAGCACGAAGATGATCCGGACGATCTTGGCCGGCACCCCGAGGTGGTTGGCCAGGCCGGCGGCGACGCCTCCGATCATCCGGCCGGAGCGAGGCCGCACGAGCGGGGGCCTCACCGCGCTTCTGGATGCGGCTGTGGGAGCCTCCGGCGGCGTGGCAGGCGGCGTGGCCGGCGGCGTCGGCGACGCGGGTGCCGCGCTCGCGGGGTGCTGTGCCGGGTCCATGTGTCCATCCTCGCCCACTCGCAGCGCCCTGACGAGGACCGCTGGCCTGTTTGGGGGTCTGGTCAGGGTCGCTTCAGGGACGACCCTCATGGCTGACGAGGGCCCCTGCGCGCCACGCTGGTGCCATGGCGAAGAAGAGCTCCTCTCCCCCCCACGGCCTCGACGGCTTCTACGCAGCGCTGCGCCGGCCGGGCATCACCCGCACCAGCGACGGTCGCTGGTTCGCCGGTGTCGCGGCGGGGCTGGCACGCCGGCTCGGTGTCGACCCGCTGGTCGTCCGGGGCGCGTTCATCCTCTTCGGGCTCTTCTTCGGGATGGGGGTCGCGCTCTACCTCGTCTGCTGGCTGCTGATGCCGGACGAGAAGGGCAAGCTGCCGATCGAAGCGGCCCTCAAGTACGGCGACGGGGGGTCGATCTTCCTCATGGTCGTCACCGGGATCGCACTCTTCGGCGGCGGCCCATGGGGGAACGGAGACCTCGCCGGCTTCCGGGCCGTCGGCCTCGTCGCCCTGCTCGCCGGGGCCTGGTGGTTCCTCACCCAGACCGACTCGGGGCGCGACCTGCTGCACAACCGGCGGGGGTCGAGCCAGGACTCGACCGCGCCACCGGCGAGCGACGTCTCGACCGGCAACGCGGCAGCAGCGGCCGGCGCGAGCTTCACCGCGCCGGACCCCGCACCCGGCACCGCGCCAGAGCCGGCGCCCGTCTGGACACCCGGCACCGCGACCGAGCCGACGCCCGTGTGGACACCCGGCTCAGCGGCATACCCCACGCCGGAGGTTCGGGTGCGAGCCATCGGCTTCGCCGCGGGCCTGCTCATCCTCGGCCTCGCGACCATCGTCGGCGTGCTCGTCCACGGCATCGCAGGCGCGGCCGGATGGGGCGGCAGCCACCTCGGCACGGCGTTCGCGGCCGGTCTCGGGACGCTCGGTCTCGGGCTCGTCGTCGCGGGCCTGGCGGGCCGCAGGTCCGGGTGGCTCACCCCTTTCGCGGTCTTCGGGACCGCCGCGACGCTCCTGACGCTGGTCGTGCCCCAGGGCATGACCATGCCGTTCCGGGTGGGTGACGTCAGCCACACCGTCACGAGCCTGAACGGTGACAACCGCTTCGAGCTCGGCCTTGGTAACCTCACAGTCGACCTGAGCGGGGCCGACTACCGGTCGACCCCGGTCAGTCCCGACATCGTCCACACCGCCGTGGGCCTCGGCGAGCTCGACCTCGTCGTCCCCAAGGGCGTCAACGTGCTCGTGCACGCCAGTGCCAAGGCAGGTGAGCTGCAGGCCTCGGACCCGTCCGCGGTCAACGGCACGGCAGCCGGCGCCTCGCAGCTCAACATCGACGGCACCAACTGGGACAGGACCCTGCGCTTCGGCCGCAACGAGCCGCCGCAGATCGAGGTCTTCGCCGAGGTCGGCGTCGGCCAGATCACCGTCTCGACGGCGAGCGCGCCATGAGCGAGCACCCCACCAACCCCGAACCCACCAGACCCGACTACAACCCGATGGACGAGACGATGAACGAGAAGCACGAGCGGCCCGATGACACAACGGTGCTCGGCGAGCCGACCCGGGCGGTCCCGGAGCCACCATTCCGCGTCGATCCGGCCACCCCGGTGCCCGACGACGTCGTGACGGCGGAACCGGCCGCACCGACCGCCCCCGCCGGGCCGCCGGCGCCCGACCCGGCGACCCGCCAGCCCGACCCCGCCCCCTACCGGGC
>NZ_JAKDLO010000189.1 GCF_030452765.1 Intrasporangium sp. | reverse complement strand
GAGGACGACCACCGGCACCCGTTCCGCGCTCGTCCCCGCGGCGGCGATGAGCGCGCGCACGGCGGCATACGAGGTCGCAAGGTTGTCGAGGCGCGGCGCGGCAACGAGCTCACCCCGAAGGCCGAGGCGAGCCGACGGCTCGGTCGGGTAGGTCATCACGTCCCAGCCGAGCACGTCGCCCGGCTCGGCCCCGACCTGCTCCCCCACGTAGCTGCGAAAGTCGGTCGGCGTGTCACCAACGCCCCAAACCGGCTCCATGTGCAGCTGCTTGTTCAGCTCCAGCCTCTCGTTGACCGTTCGGTCGAGGTGGATGGCGAGCTGCGGCACCCGCAGCAGCGAGCGCGGGTCATGGAAGAGCCGCGTCTCGGCCCCCAGGCCAGCACGTATGGCCGCGCGCCCTGCCAGGCCGAGGTCCCGATCCAGCCACGAGTTGAGCAGCAGTCCGCCGTACGGCTCGACGCCGAGTTGCTGCCACCCGGCGCTGATGTGATCGGGCCTCGGCTTGATCCGCAGGTTCGGGCTGTCGGTGTGCGCCCCGACGACCCGGAAGCCGGCAGCGGGACCGAGCCCAGCGGCATACGCCCCACGGCTGTCCCACGCGATGAGCGCGCCGCCGCGCACCAGGAAGTGCGCACCCGGCTGCGTCGGGAACGGATCGGTCTCGGCAACCCCGGTGAAGCCGGCCGCACGCAGCCGCGCGGCCGCCTGCCCACACGCGTGGAACGGCGTCGGGGCCGCGTCGACGAAGTCGATCAGCCCCTGCGCCTCGGTCTCGGTGTCGAAGGAGTGCGCCACGACGACCGACCCTACCGGCCCTACCTCCGGGGAGTACTCCCCGTTGGCCGCTCGCACGGTCCCCTGCCTATGGTGTGGAGCGCCGGACGACACCATTCCGCAGCAGCCGACCAATCAGACGTCACGGGGGGAAGCCGATGGTGCTCTACCGCAAGGGAGCCGACCCAGACGCGCTGGAGCGCGTCGCCGGGCAGCTCGAGCAACAGGCCGGCGAGTGCCATGCGCCGCGGCTGGCCGTCGACGAAGCGGTCACCCGGCTCGGCACTGTCTGGGGCGGGCGCGATGTCGAGTCCTTCGACGCTGACTGGCGATCGTCGCGGCCGCGGATCGACGCCCTCGAGCACGGTCTGCGGCAGCTCGGCTCCCGGCTGAGGGCGAACGCTGTCCGTCAACGTGACGCGAGCAGCCAGGCCCCTGGTCCAGGCGGCGCCCACGGGGCAGGTGTGTCGAGCACGCCGCTCTGGTTCGGGCCGACACCGGCACGACCAGCACGACCGGCACGACCGGCACGGGCGGTCCCGTGGACGGATACGACTTCGGCGCACCGAGCAAACCGCCCATCGAGTGGGATGACGGTTTCGTCTACGACTCGAAGGACGCGACGTGGCACGACCACCTCGCCAAGGCGGAGTGGATGACCAAGCTCCAGGGCGGGAGACTCGCGCGACCCGACCTCGATGATGCAACGGCGATGTACGCCCACTACCGGGACAACAACGGCGAGCCGTTCCGGTGCGACTACGAAGAGGGCTATCGCGAGGATCCCTCCATCGCCAAGAACGTCAACACCGAGGTCGTCGGACCGCCGCTGCCCTCGACGAGATGGTGCGCAACGGCAACACGGACTTCTCGATGACCGGCCCGGCCCACGCCTCGACCGCCTACCCCGAGACCGAGAACTGGCAGAAGACGATCGGCGGCTACCAGCAGTGGAGCACTCACGCGCACGCTCACCTGGCCCGTCGGCGGCGAGGTGCGCCACGATCTCGAGCCCCTGACGAAGCGGTTCGCCGCGCTGGGTGCACCGGTCTCGGCGACGTGGATGTCTGGCACCCTCGAGGGCGACGCCCCGGGGCCGACGACCTACTGGATCGATGCCGTCGTGGGGGCTCTCCCCCGATGTCGCCGCCGACCTGCGGCCCAAGGCGACGACGGACCTGCCCGGCCCAGCGGTGGAGGCCGGGGTCGCCTCGGCCATCCCGACCGGAACACTGCGGGGTGGGCCCGCCCTCGATGCGGCCTTCGCCAACGGCGGGTTCCGTGCGAAGGCCTACCTCGTGGAGGGCACCGACACGGTCGTCCTGGAGGCCCTCGGCCAGTGAGGCACACGCTACCGCCGGCAAGACACGAAGTCCGCCTGACCTGCCGCCGTCCCGATAGCCGCTGTGGAGAGCCGCGCCTGCTCGCCACTCAGCGGCATACGGAATGGATCTGGAGACGGCGAAGGGCCCGGCCCGCCGAAGCGGCCCGGGCCCTCCCGGAAACTGCCGCGTCAGATCACTTGATGATCTTGGTGACCCGGCCGGAACCGACGGTGCGGCCACCCTCGCGGATCGCGAACTTGAGGCCCTCCTCCATGGCGATCGACTGGATGAGCTCGACCTTCATGTCGGTGTTGTCGCCGGGCATGACCATCTCGGTGCCCTCGGGCAGGCGCACGACGCCGGTCACGTCCGTGGTGCGGAAGTAGAACTGCGGACGGTAGTTGTCGTAGAACGGGGTGTGACGACCGCCCTCGTCCTTGGACAGGATGTAGACCTGACCCTCGAACTCCGTGTGCGGCGTGATCGAGCCGGGCTTGACGACGACCTGGCCGCGCTCGACGTCCTCGCGCTTCGTGCCCCGAAGCAGCAGGCCGACGTTCTCGCCTGCGCGGCCCTCGTCGAGCAGCTTGCGGAACATCTCGACGCCGGTAACGGTGGTCTTGGCCGGGGGACCCTCGTGGATGCCGACGATCTCGACCTCCTCGTTGACCTTGAGGACGCCACGCTCGATGCGGCCCGTGACGACGGTGCCGCGACCGGTGATCGTGAAGACGTCTTCGACCGGCATGAGGAACGGCTTGTCGATGTCGCGCTCCGGCTCCGGGACGTACTCGTCGACGGCGTCCATGAGCTCGAGGACCGACTGGCCCCACTCCGCGTCGCCCTCGAGGGCCTTCAGCGCCGAGACCTTGATGACCGGCAGGTCGTCGCCAGGGAACTCGTAGGCCGAGAGAAGCTCGCGGACCTCCATCTCGACGAGCTCGAGGATCTCCTCGTCGTCGACCATGTCGACCTTGTTGAGCGCGACGACGATGTAGGGGACGCCGACCTGGCGGGCCAGCAGGACGTGCTCCCTCGTCTGCGGCATCGGGCCGTCCGTCGCCGCGACCACCAGGATCGCGCCGTCCATCTGGGCGGCACCCGTGATCATGTTCTTGACGTAGTCAGCGTGACCCGGGCAGTCGACGTGGGCGTAGTGACGCTTCTCCGTCTGGTACTCGATGTGCGCGATCGAGATGGTGATGCCCCGCTGGCGCTCCTCCGGAGCGTTGTCGATGTCCTCGAACGCGAACTGTGGGTTCAGCTCGGGGTACTTGTCGTGCAGGACCTTGGAGATCGCAGCCGTCAGCGTCGTCTTGCCGTGGTCGATGTGACCGATGGTGCCGATGTTGACGTGCGGCTTGGTCCGCTCGAACTTTGCCTTCGCCACTGTGGTCCTCCTCAGGACTTTCTTGTGTTACGCCGCAGACCTTTTGGTTGGACGGGGCGCTGGTGGATGTGAATCTCGGTAAGTCGGTGAAGAGCCTACGGGATGTCCCGCAGTCACTCGCCCCGGGTTTTCTTGATGATCTCCTCGGCGACCGCCTTGGGGACCTCTGCGTAGGAGTGGAACTCCATTGAGTAGTTGGCGCGACCCTGGGTCTTCGACCGCAGGTCACCGACGTACCCGAACATCTCCGACAGCGGAACGATGCCCTTGACGACCTTGGCTCCGCTGATGTCCTCCATGGACTGGATCTGGCCACGGCGGGAGTTGATGTCGCCGATGACCTCGCCCATGTAGTCCTCGGGCGTGCGCACCTCGACGGCCATCATCGGCTCGAGCAGCACGGGGTCGGCCTTGCGCACGGCCTCCTTGAGCACCATCGAGCCGGCGATCTTGAACGCCATCTCCGAGGAGTCGACGTCGTGGTAGCCACCGTCGACGAGGGTCGCCTTGATCCCGACGAGCGGGTACCCGGCGAGCACGCCGTACTGCATGGCGTCCTGGATGCCGGCGTCGACCGACGGGATGTACTCGCGCGGCACCCGGCCTCCGGTGACTCCGTTGACGAACTCGTACATCGAGCCGTCCTCGGTCTCGCCGAGCGGCTCGAGGCTGACCTGGACCTTGGCGTACTGGCCAGAGCCACCGGTCTGCTTCTTGTGCGTGTAGTCGTACTTGAGCACGGGACGACGGATCGTCTCGCGGTAGGCCACCTGCGGCTTGCCGACGTTGGCCTCGACCTTGAACTCGCGCTTCATGCGGTCGACGAGGATGTCGAGGTGCAGCTCGCCCATGCCGGCGATGATGGTCTGGCCGGTGTCGTCGTCGTGGTGCACCTGGAAGGTGGGGTCCTCGGCCGACAGCTTCTGGATGGCCATGCCCAGCTTCTCCTGGTCGCCCTTGGTCTTGGGCTCGATGGCGACCTGGATGACGGGGTCGGGGAAGGTCATCGACTCGAGCACGATCTGCTCGTTGATGTCCGACAGGGTGTCGCCGGTCGTGGTGTCCTTCAGCCCGATGGCCGCGTAGATGTGGCCGGCCATGGCCTCGTCGACCGGGTTCTCCTTGTTGGCGTGCATCTGGAAGAGCTTGCCGATGCGCTCCTTCCTGCCCTTGGTCGAGTTGATCACCTGGCTGCCCGCGGCGACTCGGCCCGAGTAGACGCGGATGAAGGTGAGCGTGCCGAAGAACGGGTGGGTGGCGACCTTGAACGCCAGCGCGGAGAACGGGTCCTCCGTGTTCGGGTGGCGCTCGAGCTCGACGTCCTCGTGGCCCGGCTTGTGGCCGATCATCGCGGGCACGTCGACCGGCGAGGGGAGGTAGTCGACGACGGCGTCGAGCATCGGCTGGACACCGCGGTTCTTGAAGGCCGAGCCGCACAGGACGGGGTACAGCTGCGAGGTGACGGTGAGCCTGCGGATGCCCGCCTTCAGCTCCTCGATCGTCAGTTCCTCGCCGCCGAGGTACTTCTCCATCAGGTCGTCGTCGGACTCGGCCACGCGTTCGACGAGCGCCTGGCGGTACTCCTCGGCCTTGGCCTGCAGGTCGGCCGGGATCTGCTGGATCTCGTACTTGGCGCCCATCGTGACATCACCCTTGGCGTCGCCGGGCCAGACCAGGGCGCGCATGTAGACCAGGTCGACGACCCCGACGAAGGCGCTCTCGGCACCGATCGGCAGCTGAAGCACGAGCGGCTCGGCCCCGAGGCGGTCCTTGATCGTCTGGACGGTGAAGTAGAAGTCCGCGCCCAGCTTGTCCATCTTGTTGACGAACGCGATGCGAGGCACGTCGTACTTGTCGGCCTGGCGCCACACCGTCTCGGACTGCGGTTCGACGCCCTCCTTGCCGTCGAAGACCGCCACCGCGCCGTCGAGGACGCGCAAGGACCGCTCGACCTCGACGGTGAAGTCGACGTGGCCGGGCGTGTCGATGATGTTGACCTGGGAGCCCTCCCAGAAGCAGGTGACCGCGGCGGAGGTGATGGTGATGCCGCGCTCCTTCTCCTGCTCCATCCAGTCGGTCGTCGACGCGCCGTCGTGCGTCTCGCCCATCTTCCGGTTGACACCGGTGTAGAACAGGATGCGCTCAGTCGTCGTCGTCTTGCCGGCGTCGATGTGCGCCATGATGCCGATGTTGCGGACCTTCGTCAGGTCCGTCAGGACGTCGAGTGCCACGTCTGTTATCTCATCTCATTCGTCGTGGAAAATCTGTGGGCAGCCGTTCCGAGAGAGCGAACTGCATCGGTGGTATGCCGCTCGGTTGCGTGGCCGGCCACGCGGGCTCGTTGGGGTTGCCCGGAGGGCGGCGCCCCCGGGTGTCCTCGAACGAACTCGGGTCGCTGTCACCAGCGGTAGTGCGCGAAGGCCTTGTTGGACTCGGCCATCTTGTGGGTGTCCTCGCGACGCTTGACCGCGGCGCCGAGGCCGTTGGACGCGTCGAGGATCTCGTTCATGAGGCGGTCGGTCATCGTCTTCTCGCGGCGTTGACGGGCGTAGCCGACGAGCCAGCGCAGGGCCAGCGTCGTCGAGCGGCCGGGCTTGACTTCGATCGGCACCTGGTAGGTCGCGCCGCCGACACGGCGGGACTTGACCTCCATGGCGGGCTTGACGTTGTCGAGCGCGCGCTTCAGGGTCTGGACGGGGTCGGTGCCGGTCTTCTGGCGGCAGCCCTCGAGCGCGCCGTAGACGATGCGTTCGGCGATCGACTTCTTGCCGTCGAGCAGGATCTTGTTGACCAGCTGCGTGACGAGCGGGCTGGAGTAGACCGGGTCGACGACGAGCGCGCGCTTGGGGGCGGGTCCCTTACGAGGCATCAGGCCTTCTCCTTCTTCGCGCCGTAGCGGCTGCGCGCCTGCTTGCGGCCCCGGACGCCCTGGGTGTCGAGCGTGCCGCGGATGATCTTGTAGCGCACGCCGGGCAGGTCCTTCACCCGGCCGCCACGGACGAGCACGATCGAGTGCTCCTGGAGGTTGTGGCCGACGCCGGGGATGTAGGCCGTGACCTCGATGCCGCTCGAGAGGCGGACTCGGGCGACCTTGCGGAGCGCAGAGTTCGGCTTCTTGGGGGTGGTCGTATACACACGGGTGCACACGCCGCGGCGCTGGGGCGAACCCTTCAGCGCCGGGGTCTTGGCCTTGCCGGCCTTGTCCTGGCGGCCCTTGCGGACCAGCTGGTTGATGGTAGGCAACCTGGTTACTCCATAACGTTGCTGTTGTCTGCCGGGCCGCGGCGCGATGCCGTGGACCGACTCCTTGTCTGTTCGCAGCCGGCCCCCGATGTCGGGAGTGTCGGCTGCGGTGCTCCCCCCTGCACTCCCCACGCATTCGTGAGTTGCCCGGCGGGAGGTGTGCTCTGGCAACTCAGTGATGGACCGCGGACGGTGGCCGTCGAAGGGCCGTCTCGCGTCAGGGCACCGTAGCCGTCATCGCGCGCGAACGAGGCATGCGCGTGCGCACGCCTCAGACACAGTGTTCTAGCGTAGCGGCGCGTCGTGCACGCACCAAATCGTCGCGTTGTTTCCCACCCTGTATGCCGCTGTGCTCGCACTCGTGACCGAGGGCCACGCTGTCGTCGATCAGCCGAGCCCCCGTGGCCGATCTCCTCGGCGCTCCGGGCCTCGCTCGTGTCCTCACGCGGAGCGTGGGACCCAGCTCGAGTCCTCACGCTGTCGTCGATCAGCCGAGCCGCCAGTCCCCCGCGTACATGTGCAGCACCGGTACGCCGAGCCGCTCGCGGGCCTTGCTTGCCCAATCGCGATGGAAGGTGTCCTCGACTGCGTGAGGCTCGGTCACCACGACCACCTCGGCCGCGTCGAGCCTCTCGACCTCGTCCTCGAGCGCGGGCATCGGGTCGTCGGCCGTCACCTCACCGGTAGCAACAGCCCCGGCGGCCTCGAACTCCGCGAGGCTCGCCGCGAGGGCGGTCTGCGCGTCGACCGCTGCCTTGTCACGGTCGACCGGCGCCATCGCCTCAAGGGCCTCGCGCATGTCGAACAGGCTGAGATGGTTGAGCACCGACACCAAGACGTTGTGCTGCGTGTCCGCTGGCACGAGCAGGCGGTAGGTCGCTGGCTCGCCCTCGTGCAGGCCCACGATCTTCTGGACGTCGACCGGTTTTAGAGTCTCCTCGGTCAGCACAGCCACAGTGAACGGAACCGGATCAGCATCCTCGGCGGCGACCTCGTCAGCATCGGGCAGAGGAATGTCAGTCATGAGGCAATACTACCGACCGCCCGCCCCGTGACCCGCTGGGCCGGAACCACGCATGGTTCGGGCGCTGAGGTATTCGTCCAGTGCCGGCCAGCGCCAATAGGGCGATGCCAGTGAGCACCATCGAGTTGCTGAGCAACTGTTCGCCAACGCGGCCCAGACCCCTCTCAAGTTCAGCGCGCCCAAGGAACCAATTCGGCCCGAACAAAGCGACCGCCAAGGCGACGTATCCGACAACCGATGCCCACCTGGACCCACCTGGAACCCACCTGGACCGGAGGTTGCCAGCACGGCCGATGGCAACGCTCGCCATGGCT
>NZ_JAKDLO010000188.1 GCF_030452765.1 Intrasporangium sp. | reverse complement strand
GGTGCAGTAGTCCTGGTCGACCGTGCACGCGCGCGGTCATTGTCCGCGGGCACGTCGACTCTTACGAAGCTCGGCCAGCTCGAGCATGCGCCGGCTGAAGAATCGGGGAGCGCATTCGTCCAGGGTGAGCCGGCTGCGAGGGAAGCAGAGGATCTGCGCGACATTGAGCACCAGGGCAGACCGTCCGGCATCGCTGTTCGCGTCGTCGCTCCATACCGGGACGACCTCGTAGCCCTCCTTACCGAAGTCGGCGTAACGGGCTTCGTCACACACCCGCTCTTCGCTACCACT
Organism: Intrasporangium sp.; assembly: GCF_030452765.1. GTDB lineage: Bacteria > Actinomycetota > Actinomycetes > Actinomycetales > Dermatophilaceae > Intrasporangium_A. The sequence goes on along the minus strand of NZ_JAKDLO010000188.1, from coordinate 7,848 downwards.
GTGAAACTCGTGCCCCTGCACTTCAACGGCGATCCGCACCGGATTCTTGTACTTCATGTCGGGCCTGCCCACGAAGACTCCTGACCGGGTGCGTATCGGGTCGTTCAGGATGGGCTCGGGTAGTCCGCCACGGACGAGGACCAGCCGGGTGCGGGTCTCGGCTGGGGACTCCGAGCCCACCCGGACCGACTCCAGTGCCTCGAGCAAGGTGAGCTTCCCGCGGGGCCGAACACGCGTAGCAAGGGCCTGCCGTAACGGCTCCACCGAGCGCAGCCGAGTCGCGATCGCGTCTCCCATGACGATCAGGTCATCCAGCCCGACCGGTAGACCAGGACCGACGAGTTCGCCCATGTCAACCCACGTGTCCGTCAGCCCGACCACCGGCAGGCCATCCACCTCCTCGATGGCCCGGCATTCGTAGCCACGATGGCCACGAACGCCGCGCCTGCGGACATGGGCCTCGCTCGATCGACGGATGATGTGGGTGGTGGGGTCGGCGTCCATCGCGGTCGAGCCGGGCAACCGGTGCAAGCCGCCAGAAGTCAGGTGCGAGAAGGCGAAGTCGCCATCCATCACCGTCGCGAAGGCAGCACACCGCTCGCCCAGGCAGCCGGGCTGAGCCTCTGTGCGTACGCCCCTCGTTGGCGCGGGAAGTCGCAAGGTGCCCAGATCGGCGTGGGTCAAGCCGAGGTCCAAGGCTTCCCGGACCGTGAACGGTCGGCCTTGGAGCTGTCTGGGCAAGTACAGGATCGACATGGCGCAAGCCTTGCGCGTCGGACGGACCCAGCGCAGCGGCGCTGATCCAACGGTGGACAAACAGGCAGCCCAAGACAGGGATGTGGACACGACTCTGGCAGAGCCGCACCCTCGATGACGACTACTGCACTGTCGATCAGGATTGCTGCACTGTCGATCAGGATTGCTGCACTGTCGATCAGGATTGCGCACTCTCGATGCGGATTGCTGCACTCTCGATCAGGACTACTGCACTCTCGATGGGGGTGGGGTGACGGCGGCTGGGAGGGTCACGTTGTCGAGGAGCCGGGCCCGACCGAAGTGCGCGGCCAGCGAGACGAGGGCCCCCTCGGGTCCGACCCTCTCGAGCTCGGCCAAGGTGACCGGGTCGGCCACCGACACGTACTCCAGTGAGCCCGCCGGCTCGGCCGATACGTTCCGGCGCACGAGAGAACGCAGCGTCTCGGCGTCGCGTTCCCCAGCGGCATACAGCCGTTCGACCGTGGTGAGGGACCGGCGCAGGACCGGAGCCGCGGCCCGCTCCGCGGGCGTCAGGTAGACGTTCCGGCTGCTCATGGCGAGCCCGTCCTGCTCGCGCCACGTCGGCCCGACGACGAGGTCCACGGCGATACCGAGGTCACGGAGGACGTGTCGCAGGACCGCCACCTGCTGGGCATCCTTGGCGCCCATCACGAGTGCGTCCGGGTCGACGACCCCGAGCAGGATCGTCACCACGGTCGCGACGCCGTCGAAGTGGCCCGGCCGGCTGGCCCCTTCGAGCACTGCGGTGAGCGGCCCCTCGACCCGCACCCGCGTGCAGGACCCGACGGGGTAGACGTCCTCCACGTCCGGCACCCAGGCGAGGTCGACTCCCGCCTTCTCGAGCAGGGTCAGGTCACGGTCGACGTCGCGGGGATACGAGTCGAGGTCCTCCCCGGGGCCGAACTGGGTCGGGTTGACGAAGATCGACACCACCACCGCGTCATGCTCCCGGCGCGCGACGTCGACGAGCGAGAGGTGGCCGTCGTGCAGAAAGCCCATCGTCGGGACGAGCCCCACCGTGCCGAGGCTCGCCCGCGTCGCGCGGAGGTCGTCCCGGGTGCGCGCGACCTGCATCAGGCCCGCTCCGCCAGGTCGGACCGGACCTGGGCCAGCACGTCGTCGTCCATCCGGCTGGTGTTCTCCCTCGTCGGGAACTGACCGGCGCGCACCGCAGCGACATACTCGTCGAGCCCGGCGACGGCCTCCGCGCCGAGCGAGCGGAACCGCCGCGTGTGCCTGGGCACGAAGTCCTCGAACAGGCCGAGCATGTCGTGCCAGACCTGCACCTGCCCGTCACACCCGGCGCCCGCACCGATGCCGATCGTCGGCACCGACACCCGGGCCGTCACCTCGGCCGCGAGCTGCTCCGGCACGAGCTCCAGCACGATGGCCCACGCGCCGGCCGCCTCGAGCGCAAGCGCATCCTGGATGACGCTCACCGCGGCCCCGGCCTCGCGGCCCTGGACGCGCATCCCGATCTGGTTGACGGACTGGGGGGTGAAACCGAGATGGCCCATCACCGGCACGCCGGCCCGCACGAGACTCTCCACCTGGGGGACCATCTGCGCCCCACCCTCGAGCTTCACCGACTGCACCCCACCCTCGGCGAGCAGGCGGTGCGCGGCAGCGAGCGCGGCAGCGGGTGTCGTGTAGCTGAGGAAGGGCAGGTCGCCGACGACCAGGGGCCGCCTCGACCCGCGGACCACGGACGCGGCGGCGCGCACCATGTCGTCGAGGGTCACCGGCACGGTCGACTCGTGGCCGAGCATCACCATCCCCAGCGAGTCGCCGACAAGGACCAGGTCGATCTGCGAGCGGTCGACCAGTCGGGCCGAGGTGTAGTCATAGCACGTGACCATGACGAGGCGCTCCCCTGCGGCGACGCGCTGGGTGAGCTGCTGCAGCGTGGTCCTCATGCCTGTGCCTCCTCCGGGGCTCGCGCGCCGGGGGATTCTCCGGGCTCGAGCCCGGGGTCCTGCCCGGGCCCGCACCAAGCCTGGTCGATCATCCCACTCACCGTCGACTCGCAACCCATGCCCGCAGGGTAGTCGGCGGTCATGCGTCCGGGCTCGACTCGGGGCTCGGTGGCAGGGCCACCTGGCCGACGACACGTGCGAGCGCGTCATACAGGGCAAGGACGTCTGCCTGCCCGGCGAGAGCAGCGCGGTGGCGCTCGACCGTGCCTCGGTCACCGCGCACCCACGGTCCGGTCAGGCCCCCGGGGATGCCCGCACGCACGACTGCCTCGCGTGCCGAGTCGACGAGCGGGTCGAGGGCAGCGAGGGTCTCGCTGCTGCTCAGGCCGCACGCCTCGAGGAGCCGGCTCGCCGCGACCATGACCCCGGCGGTGCCGTTGGCCGCGATCACGGCCGCAGCGTGATAGCGGGCGCGGTCGGCATCCGCGAGGTCCAGCAGCCGCCCGTCGAGGGCGGCCACGAGTCGGGCCAGGCTGGCCCTGGCCGCAGGGACCTCGGTGGTGACGGCGTGCACCACCCCTGCGCGTACACCCGTGTCGGGCGAGGGAAAGGCCTGCAGCACGTGCCAGGCGGCCGTCGCCAGCCCGGCGACCGCGAGCGGACGCAGCGGAGCCAATCCGAGCGCACCGCTCAGATGCGCCACCAACGGCCGGGACTCCCGGCCCGGCTGGTCGGCTGCGCCGGTCGGCTCGGTCCGCCGGGTGAGGCGGCCGGCGAGCCCACGCGCGAGCCCGGAGATCGCGTCATCGGGGACAGCGAGCACGACGACCTCGGCCAGCCCGAGCGCATCGCCCGGAGTACAGGTGGCCAGGCCGAGCTCATCCGCCACCGGATGCCGAAGGCCGTCTCGCGTGGCAAGGGCCGGGATGCTCACCCCTGCCGCCACGAGCGATGTGGCGAGCGAGCCACCCGCGCGGCCCGGTCCGACGATGACGACCGAGGGCACACCGGTGGTCGGTCGGGGACGACGGGAGCCTGTCACCGGGCCATCCTCTCGGCCCCGGAGGGTCAGGCCCACGCCGTGTGCATGACGTGCAGTCCCACCCGGCGTCCGTCGGGCAGCTGGTGGGCCTGCGGCACGGTCCCGATGATCCGGAAGCCCAGCTCCTCGTAGAGGCGCACCGCACCGACGTTCTGCTCGACGACCGCGTTGAACTGCATGGCCGCGTAGCCGTTGGCGCGCACCCACGCGAGTGAGTCGACGACGAGTGCGCGCCCGACACCCTGGCCGCGCACGCCGGACCGGACCATGTAGCTCGCGGTCGCAACATGCTGGCCGGGGCCTGGGCGGTTCGGCCCCATCTTCGCCGTGCCGACGACGGCCCGCTCGTCGACCGCCACAGCTACCCGACCCCGGGGCCCGTTGTCGAGCCACAGGGCTCGCGCCTGCTCCTCGGTCAGGTCCCTCGGGTAGGGGAAGGTGTCGCCGGCCCGGACGACCTGCTCGATGATGGTCCACACCTGCGGCCAGTCCCGCTCCTGGAAGTCACGCACGATCATGCGACCAGCCTCACGTATCGACATCATGGCCCCCACCCCGGCCACCTACTACACTATGTAGTGCAAGGCCGAGAGACGAGAGCAGGTGGCCACCATGTCCGAGTACCAGTACGAGTTCCCGGGTGATCCGGTCCGTATCCTCCACCCCGAGGAGTCGTGGGAGTTCCTGCGGACGCACGAGTTCGGGCGTCTCGCCTTCCACCTGATCGGCGAGGTCCACATCGTGCCGATCAACTATGCCGTCGACAACCACCGGCTGATCTTCCTCACGACGGAGGGCAGCAAGGTGTTCGGTGTGACGATGAACGACGACGTCGCCTTCGAGGCGGACGAGATCACCGGCGAGCACGCGACGAGCGTCGTCGTCCGTGGCAGCGCCCATCTGCTCGACGGTGAGGACGCATATGTCGCGGAGCGACTGCCGCTGCGGCCGTGGGTCGGCACCCCGAAGTACACAGTCATCGGGGTCACGGTCGAGGAGATCTCGGGTCGCCGGTTCGACCTGTCGCGTCCGTGGATGCGCGCGCGGGTGGACGTCACGCACGGCTGAGCGCAGCGACGCCGCCCCGCTGAGCGGCATACCCTTGACCGTTGACTGGTATGCCGCTCAGCCGACTGACGTCGCACGCCGCCCGAAGAGCGCTCGACCGAGTCCGCGCAACATCGCGACGAACACGATGAACCACGCGGCCACCGCGACCCAGAGCCAGTGAGTGCCGATCCATTCGACGATCGGCAGGTGGTCGGCCCGGCCGAGGGTGATGCACGCGACGGCGTACATGCCCAGCGGGAAGATCATGCTCCAGAGCGTCGCCTCGTACCGAAGCGGGATCCCGCGAATGTGATGCCGCCAGACGCCCGCAGCGATGAGCACCGGGATGAGCCAGGTCGCAAAGGCCCAGAAGACGACGGAGAGCCCGGCGATCAGGCCGCGCGTCGCGTCGACCATGGGGGCTGACTGCATCTCGACGATGCGCGCCCCGGCAACGACGGTGATCGCGATCGCTCCCATGGAGACCCAGTAGGGGGGGTCGAACTCTTCCGGCTTGAGCTCGTAGAGCATGATCCGCAGCGACACGATGATCGCAGACGCAGCGTAGAGGAAGACGCCGATCGACCACGACAGCACCGCGAGGACAGCGAGGTAGTGTCGGGCGTCGTTCAAGACGACCTCGAGCGTGGCAGCCGAGACTGCGACCGACTGGCTCGCGACGACCCAGATGAACCACGTGCCGTTCGCGAGCTCGACGACCGGGCGGTGGTCCTGGCTGAGCACCGCGCTCCAGGGGATGACGTAGCCGAGGACGAGCCACACGACTGCGGCGACCAGCAGGAGCACGATGGTCAGGGTGTACCACTGCTCCGCAGCAGCGCGCGCCCCGAGCACGTTCGTTCCGGCGACGAAGGTGAAGAAGCCGAAGGCCCGTCTTGGCGCGCGGAAGTCGCTAGCCATCGCGTGACGGTAGCTGATGAAGCGCCACAGGTTGAGCACGCAGAGGACCGCGTAGCCGATGATGCAGACCGCGAAGAGCGCCGCCGACAACGCGTCCTGACCGACGAGCTGCAGCCCGAGTGAGACGATCCCGCACGCCATGACGAGCGCGTAGTAGCCCGGTGTGAGGCCCTCGACCAAGGGGCCGATCCGGCCGGCACCTTCACCTGTGTGCAGTCCGTGTTCCTTGATGGTCATCGGGCTCCTACGTCGGGCTGCAGCGGTTGGAGGAACCATAGCGAAGGCCACCCCAGCTCTGCGCTACCCGGCACCGGTGAGCCGCCGCCGGGAGTTGTCAACCGACGGCGTCCCGGGCCGCGACGAACGCGGACACGCACGTGCGGACGTGGTCCTCGGAGTGCGCGGCCGAGAGCTGCACGCGGATCCGGGCCCTGCCGCGTGGGACGACCGGGTAGCTGAACGCGATGACGTAGACACCGCTCTTCGCGAGCATGTGGTCGGCGATCTCGGCCGCCAGTCGGGCACCGTCGTCGCCGGGGAACATCACCGGACGGATCGGGTGGGTGCCCGGGAGCAGGTCGAAGCCGGCATCGGTCATGAGCTGGGTGAACAGCTCGGTGTTGCGGCGCAGGACCCGGCGCTTGTCGTCCGAGGACGCGATGAGCTCGAGGGCTGCGATCGAGCCGGTGACGACGGCGGGGGCGACCGAGTTGGAGAAGAGGTAGGGCCGCGATCTCTGCCGAAGCAGGTCCACGACCTCGCGATGCGAGCTCGTGTAGCCCCCCGACGCGCCGCCGAGCGCCTTGCCGAGGGTGCCGGTCAGGACATCGACCCGGTCCTGGACGCCGAAGAGCTCCGGCGTGCCGCGACCGCCCTCACCGACGAAGCCGACGGCATGCGAGTCGTCGACGAACACCATCGCGCCGTACTCGTCGGCGAGGTCGCAGATCTGCGGCAGCGGCGCGTAGGAGCCGTCCATCGAGAAGACACCGTCGGTCGCGATGACGGCTCGCCGGCAGTCCTGGGCAGCCACGAGCTGACGGCGCAGGTCGGTCATGTCGGCGTTGTGGTAGCGGAAGCGCTGGGCCTTCGAGAGCCGGACCCCGTCGATGATCGAGGCGTGGTTGAGCTCGTCGGAGATGATCGCGTCGTCCGCGTCGAAGAGGACCTCGAAGAAGCCACCGTTCGCGTCGAAGCACGACGAGTACAGGATCGTGTCCTGCATCCCGAGGAAGTCCGAGAGGTGCCGCTCGAGACTCCGGTGGGGGGTCTGCGTGCCGCAGATGAAACGGACCGACGCCATCCCGAAGCCCCACTGCGCCAGGCCCGTCCGGGCTGCCTCGACGACGCCGGGATCGTCGGCGAGACCCAGGTAGTTGTTCGCGCAGAAGTTGAGCGCCTCGGCCTGCGTCGTCGTGACGTGCGCGGACTGGGGCGAGGTGAGCTCGCGCTCATCCTTGTAGAGGCCCGCATCCCGGATCTCCTGCAGCGTCGCGGTGAGCTCGTCCTTCACACGGCCGTACATGGGGCTCTCCTTTGCGCGTCGGATCAGCCCAGCGTATTGCCCACGGCGCCCTGTGCGCTGAGGGCACGGGCAGCGCACTGTTCGGTATGTCGCTCACGGCCGGTCTGGGACGCACCGAGGGCCCGAACGGGCAGGAAGGACTGCCCCGACGTCCCTTGACCCGGGCGTCGACGTTCGGCGCATGCTGGACTGTGGACGCACGGGCACAGCACGCCTCGTCCGGGCGGGCGGCCAAGGCGCAGCGGCAACGGCATCCGAAGGCCGAGCCGCCCGCTTCCCCGTCGCCGCCCGGCGTCCCCGGCGTCGGGAGCCCGGCGGCGAGGCTGCTCGCCCTGCAGCGCACCGCCGGCAACAGTGCGGTGGCGCGGGCTGTCACCGTCCAACGAACCCTGACCAACGACGCGACGTGGGGCGCCGTGGAGGCGACGACGGGTCAGGGCACCTCCGTGCGGGCCGTCAGCGGACCCAGCTACAAGTACGGCTCCAAGCCGGCGACGAGCAAGGGTTTCCGGCCATACGACTACACCGCGATGTTCTCCGCTGCCACCGGACCGGCGTTCTACTGCCAAGGCCACCTGCTCAACGACAACCTCGGCGGCCCGGGCGACCCCACCCCC
>NZ_JAKDLO010000044.1 GCF_030452765.1 Intrasporangium sp. | reverse complement strand
AACGGTCCGTTCGCGGCCGAGCAGGCCGGTATACCGCCCTGCTCGGTCAGTACCGCCCAGGTCGTCGGGGGCCAAGGCCACGGCACGTGGCGCGCAGAGCTGAGGCGAGCGGCATACGACGGCACACCGGGGCACCCAGCACTCATCGGCCGGGACTTCTGGGACGAGACCATCGCGACCGCCGTCGGCGACCGGGGCGCCCGCGACGTGTACCGCACCCACCTGCACGAGCTCGTCGAGTGCGGCGACCTCGCAACCGGACGTGACCTGGACACCCGCGCCGAGGCCGAGAGGTGGGGGCTCCCTTCCGCAAAGCGTGAGGGTGAGTAATGCTCAGGAGCATGGAGCAGGCCTTCACGAGCCCGGACGATGTCACCGCGACGCTGGCGCGCACCGGCTATCTCGCCGACGATGCGCTGGCGACGGTGACCTTCCTGGCGACCCGGCTCAGCCGACCGATCCTGCTCGAGGGCGAACCCGGGACGGGCAAGACGTCACTCGCCGAGTCGCTCGCAGAAGCATTGGGGCAGAAGCTGATCCGCCTCCAGTGCTACGAGGGGATCGAGGCGACGCAGGCGCTCTACGACTGGGACTTCCCCCGCCAGATCCTGCACCTGCGGGCGGTGGAGGCGATCGCCGGGCAGGAGCACCGCGACCCGACGCAGCTGGAGGCGGAGCTTTTCGACGAACGCTTCCTCCTCGCCCGGCCGGTGCTGCAGGCGGTTCGCGAGGCGCCCTGTGTCCTGCTCATCGACGAGATCGACCGGGCCGACGACGAGTTCGAGGCATTCCTGCTCGAGGTGCTCTCGACGTGGCAGGTGACCATCCCCGAGGTCGGCACCATCACGGCCGAGCGGCCCCCGCTCGTCGTGCTCACCTCGAACCGCACCCGGGAGCTGCACGACGCGCTCAAGCGTCGCTGCCTCTACCACTGGATCGACCACCCGAGCCTGACCCGCGAGCTGCAGATCGTCCGGACGCGGCTGCCCGAGATCAGCGAGACGCTGGCAGCGCAGGTCGTCGGCCTCGTGCAGCGACTGCGCGGCGAGGGCGAGCTCATCAAGCCGCCCGGCGTGGCCGAGACCCTCGACTGGTCCCGCGCGCTGGAGGCACTCGGCGCGAGCTCGCTCGACCCTGAGATCGCCGCCGCGACCCTCGGTGCCGCCGTCAAGTACCGAGAGGACGGCGAGCGGGTCCGGGCGATGCTCGACCGGTTCCTCGCGTCATGACCAACGTGCCTCCCGCACCGCCCGACGAGTGGCTGCTCGGCTTCGCCCGGGCGCTGCGCGCGGCGGGGCTGCCGATCACCGCCGACCGGGAGCGGACCTTCCTGGCCGCGGTCGCGCAGGTCGGTCTCGGCGAACGCCGCGATGTCTACTGGGCCGGCCGGGCCACTCTCACCTGCTCACCTGCCGACCTCGAGCGCTACGACCAGGTCTTCACCGCCTGGTTCACCGCCGGCCCGATCGGGCAGACCCGCACCGTGCCCCCGGTCCACCGCCCGCCCGCCTTCCAGGCATCGCTCGAGGACGACGCGACGACCGGCGAGGGTGGCACGGAAGGGGACGACGAGGTCGTCCGAGCGCGGGCCAGCGCTCAGGAGCTGCTGCGCCAGCGCGATGTCGCGGCCCTCGACCGGATCGAACGAGCCCAGCTGGCAAGGATGTTCGAGCGTCTGCACCCGGTCTGCCCGGTGCGACCGGCGCGTCGCCACGTCACCGCCCGCTCCGGACGCGTCGACGGGCCGGCCACCCTGCGCGAGCAGCTGCGCCGGGCAGGTGAGCCGGGCCCGGTCCGCCACCATCGTCGCGCGCTGCGCACGCGCCGGATCGTCCTGCTCATCGACGTCTCGGGCTCGATGAGCGCCTACGCCGACAGCCTGCTCCGGCTCGCGCACCGCTTCGTCCAGACCGCGCCGAGGACCCAGGTCTTCACGATGGGCACCCGGCTGACCCATGTCACCCGTGCCCTGCGCGAGCGTGACCCTGACCGTGCACTCGTAGCCGCCGGCGCCGTCGTGCCCGACTGGTCCGGCGGGACCCGGCTCGGCGACGTGATCGGTGCGTTCCTCGACCGGTGGGGTCGGCGTGGGATGGCCCGCGGCTCGGTCGTCGTCCTCTTCTCGGACGGGTGGGAGCGCTCCGGGCCGGAGGTGCTCGGCGAGCAGATGCGACGGTTGCGCGCCCTGGCGCACCGGGTCGTCTGGGTCAACCCGCACCGGGGGAAGGTCGGCTACGAGCCGATCCAGCAGGGGATCGTCGCGGCGTTGCCGCACATCGACGACTTCGTCGCGGGGCACTCCTTCGCGACGTTCGAGGAACTCATCGAGGTGGTCAGTCATGCGTGATGTCCTTCCGGAGCTGCTCCGGTGGTGGCAGGCCGGGGAGACGGTCGGCGTCGGGACGGTCGTGGGGACCTGGCGGTCCGCCCCCCGGCCGCCGGGCGCGGCGATGCTCGTCGGCCCGGGCGGCGAGGCGGTCGGCTCGGTCTCCGGCGGGTGCGTCGAGGGTGCCGTCTACGCGCTCGCGGAGCAGGTACTCGCATCCGGCCAACCCGAGCTGCAGCGGTATGGCGTCAGCGACGACGACGCCTTCGCCGTGGGTCTGACCTGTGGCGGGATCATGGACGTCTTCGTCGAGAAGGTCTCCAAGGCGACCTATCCTCAGCTCGGTGAGCTCGCCGCCGACATCGAGGCAGGCCACCCGGTCGCGGTCGCGACCGTCGTCGAGCACCCCGACCCCGCCTGGCTCGGTCGCCGGCTCGTCATCCACCCCGAGGAGGACGACGACGACGACAACCTTCCCATCGAGAGTGCAGCAAACCCGATCGAGCGTGCAGCACTTCCCATCGAGAGTGCAGCAAACCCGATCGAGAGTGCAGCCGCGGGGAACGCGCAAGCGGCAGCCCGCTCAGCGCCATACGACGGTATGACGCTGGGCTCGCCGCGCGCGGACGCCGCCGTCCTGGACGACGCTCGCGGGATGCTCGCCCAGGGGAGCACCGGTCTGCTGACGTACGGTCCGGACGGGGAGCGGCGGGGTGAGGGGATGCGGGTGTTCGTCGCGTCGTACGCGCCGAAGCCCCGGATGCTTGTCTTCGGGGCGATCGACTTCGCGGCTGCGGTGGCCAAGGTGGGCAGCTTCCTCGGCTACTACGTGACGGTGTGCGACGCGCGGCCGGTGTTCGCGACGAAGTCACGCTTCCCGGTCGCCGACGAGGTCATCGTCCGCTGGCCGCACGAGTACCTGCGTGAGGAGGTCGACGCCGGCCGGATCGACCCGCGGACCGTCATCTGTGTGCTCACCCATGATCCGAAGTTCGACGTGCCGGTCCTCGAGATCGCCCTGCGGCTGCCTCAGGTGGCCTACATCGGGGCGATGGGGTCACGCCGCACCCATGAGGATCGCCTCGACCGGCTCCGGGAGGCGGGGTTGACCGAGGACGAGCTCGCGCGGATGCAGTCGCCCGTCGGGCTCGACCTGGGTGCGCGGACCCCGGAGGAGACGGCGGTCAGCATCGCCGCGGAGATCATCCTGCACCGGTGGGGCGGTGGTGGACGGCGGCTCGGTGGGCTGTCCGGGCCGATCCACCACCACCACGGACTCACTGAGGAACCGCCGGCCCTGCCGCACCAGATCGGGGCGAGCCACGGCTGACCGCGCGGCCCGAACGGGTCGCTGACTCACGGGCGTTCACCCCAATCCTCTTTATCGACAGGGGGTTCAATAGGGGGTGACAGAGGGAGTCGACATGTCCGAGCAGACGCGCACCGACACACGAGAGATCGACTGGGACCCGCGGGCGCCGGAGGTGCTCGCCGACCAGGTCACCGCCTACGACGCGATGCGAGCGCACTGCCCGGTTGCGTATGGCGCGCAGCACAACTGGACGGTCTTCGGGCACGCCGACACGATCCGTGTCCTCGACGATCCGCCAGGCTTCTCCAACGTCGTGTCGGCGTATCCCGCTGTCCCGAACGGCATGGACGAGCCGCGGCATCGTCCTTATCGGGAGATCGTCGACCGCTACTTCACCGCCGAACGGCTCGCTCATTTCGAGCCGCGGTGCCGTGCGATCGCCCGGTCCCTCGCGGCCGGCCTGCCCGTGCCTGGCCAGGTCGAGGTCATGTCGGCGCTCGCCGAGCCGTTCGCGAACGCCGTCACGTGCGGGTTCATGGGTTGGCCGGACTCGCTGCGCGATCCGTTGCGTGAGTGGACCGGCAAGAACCACCGGGCCACCCTGTCGATGGACCGCGAGGCGATGCATGCGGTCGCACTCGAGTTCGACGGACACATCCGTGAGCAGCTGGACCTGCGTCGCGCTCAGGGTGCTGACGTGCCGGCCGACGTCACCACGTCACTGCTGGCCGAGCGTGTGGACGGTCGCCCGCTCGACGACGCCGAGATCGTCTCGATCGTGCGCAACTGGACCGTTGGAGAGCTCGGCACGATCGCCGCGAGCGTCGGCATCATCGTCGAGTTCCTCGCCACCCACCCTGAGGTGCAGGCCCGGCTGCGGGCGGACCGGTCGCTGCTCGTGGCGGCGACGGACGAGATCCTGCGCATCCACGCACCGCTCATCTCGAACCGGCGCCGCACGACGCGCGAGGTGACCATCGCGGGACGGCAGATCCCTGCCGAGGAGCGGGTGATCGTTCTGTGGGCCTCGGCGAACCGGGACGAACAGGTCTTCGGTGACCCTGACGAGTTCCGGTTGGACCGCGACCCGGCGGACAACCTCCTGTATGGCCGGGGCCTGCACGACTGCCCCGGCGCACCGCTCGCCCGCCTGGAGCTGCACGAGATACTCGACGCGCTACTTGACCGGACGCCCCGGATCGAGCCGGCCCCCGGCACCGAGCGGACCCTCGCGGCCTACCCGGCGTCGGGCTTCGCCACGGTGAGTGTGCGTCTGCGCTGAGGCGATCGCGCCGGGTCGTGGCTGAGCCATCCCCCGTACGTAAGGACACAACAAGTCCCGGTTGCATGGTCTGCTCGTGCGTGGAGAGTCACGACTGGGCGGACTTGTTGTGTCCGTACGACCACCACCCGCGCGAGGCCCCGAATCAGAACGAGCTCGACCGCTGCCAGATGTTGATCCCGCTGTCGACGGCGTCCCGGTCGATCCGCTCGAGCTCCGCGTCGTCGAACGTGAGGGTGTTGAGCGCGCCGAGGCTGTTCTCGAGCTGCGCGACCGAGGAGGCGCCCACGAGCACCGAGGTCACCCGCGGGTCGCGCAACACCCACGCGAGCGCCATCTGGGCGAGCGACTGCCCCCGGCCGGCCGCCATGTCGTTGAGCGCCCGCACGTGAGCGAGCGCTTCGTCGGTCAGCAGATCCGGCGAGAGCGACTTGTGCTGCGCCGCTCGCGATCCCTCGGGTATGCCGTTCAGGTACTTGTCGGTGAGCATCCCCTGCGCGAGCGGCGAGAACGCGATGCAGCCGACGCCTTCGTCCTCGAGCACCTCGAGCACGTCGTCCTCGACCCAGCGGTTGAGCATCGAGTAGCTCGGCTGGTGGATGAGCAGCGGCGTGCCGAGGTCACGCAGGATCGCGACCGCCTCACGGGTCCGCGCGCCGGAGTACGACGAGATACCCGCGTAGAGCGCCTTGCCCGCTCGGACTGCGGTGTCGAGAGCCCCCATGGTCTCCTCGAGGGGAGTCGTCTCGTCGAAACGGTGCGAGTAGAAGATGTCGACGTAGTCCACGCCCATCCGCTGCAGCGACTGGTCGAGCGAGGACAGGAGGTACTTGCGCGACCCCCCGCCTTGCCCGTAGGGCCCCGGCCACATGTCGTAGCCGGCTTTCGTCGAGAGGACGAGCTCGTCGCGGTAGCGCTTGAAGTCCTGCGCGAAGATCGTGCCGAAGTTGCGCTCGGCGCTGCCGTAGGGCGGCCCGTAGTTGTTCGCCAGGTCGAAGTGGGTCACCCCGAGGTCGAACGCCCGCCGCAGCGTCGCCCGCTGCCGCTCCAGCGGCACGTCGTCGCCGAAGTTGTGCCACAACCCGAGGGAGATGGCGGGCAGGTCGAGCCCGGAGCGTCCGCTCCGGCGGTAGGTCATGGAGTCGTAGCGGGCGCGGTCGGCCTGGTAGTCGTCGGCGTGGGCAGTCATCGCCTCAGTCTTGCCGACGATCCTGTATGCCGCTCACCCCCCCTCCCGATCGAGAGTGCAGCCGTCCTGATCGACCGTGCACAAACTCCGATCGAGAGTGCAGCCGTCCTGATCGACAGTGCACCAGTTCTCATCGAGGGTTCAGCCCGCTGCACTCTCGATCCGCAGAGCTGCACTCTCGATCCGCAGAGCTGCACTCTCGATGAGGACGAGTGCACTCTCGATGAGGACGAGTGCACTCTCGATGAAGGGGCCTCGGCGGCATATGTCCCGTCGCCAACCGGGCATTTGCGGCAAGGCCTTGAAAGCGCCGCGCAGGCGGGGTTGACTCACGAGCAAGGCACCAGCCGATCACTGCAACGAAGCAGGAGGACTGTCTCCATGACCCGGATCACTGTGACCGTCGACGGGGTGAAGTACACCGATGACGTCGAACCCAGAACGCTGTTGGTCCACTACCTGAGGCAGAACCTCGGGAAGACGGGCACCCTTGTCGGCTGCGACACGAGCAACTGCGGCGCATGCACCGTCCACCTCGACGGCCACAGCGTCAAGTCCTGCAACATGCTCGCCGTGCAGGCGGACGGGCACGAGGTGACCACCATCGAGGGCCTCGCCTCGGACGGTCAGCTGCACCCGATGCAGCTGGCGTTCAACGACTGCCACGCGCTGCAGTGCGGCTACTGCACACCCGGGATGATCATGCAGGCGTGTGACCTGCTCAAGGACAACCCGGACCCGAGCGAGCAGGAGATCCGCGAGGGCCTGGAGGGCAACCTCTGTCGATGCACCGGCTACCACAACATCGTGCGCGCCGTGCAGGAGGCGGCCGTCACGATGCGCGAGGGCGGCGCCACGACGGACAGCACCGCACCGGCGCAGGCGGTGACGGCATGACCATCACCGAGAACCAGGCACCGGCCCACGAGATCGGCAGGGCCAGGCGCCGCAAGGAGGACGCGCGCCTGATCACCGGTCGCAGCCGGTACACGGACAGCATCACGCTGCCCGGGATGCTCCACCTCGCGATGGTCCGCAGCCCGTTCGCCCACGCGACGATCCGCTCGATCAGCACCGAGGCGGCCAAGGCCGCGCCGGGTGTCGTCTCCGTCGTGACCGGGGCCGACATCGCGGACATCCAGGGCGTCAACATCAACGCCTGGCCGATCACGACCGACCAGGTCACGCCCACCCACCTGCCCGTCGCCATCGAGCACGTCGCCTTCGCCGGCGAGATCGTCGCCGTCGTGGTGGCCCGCAGTGAGGCCGAGGCCCGCGATGCCGTCGAGCTCGTCGACGTCGACTACGACGAGCTGCCGGTCGTGCTCGATGCGCGCGAGGCGCTCAAGGACGAGGTGCTCGCCCATCCTGACCTCGGCACGAACAAGTCGGCCTTCTGGCAGCTCGACTCGGCGGCGCAGGGCAGCGGCGGCGACGTCGACGAGGCGATCGAGAAGGCCCGCACGGACGGGATCCTCATCGAGCGCGAGTACCGCCAGCAGCGGCTCGTCCCCGGCTTCATGGAGCCGCGCTCGGTCGTCGTCGACCCGACCGGCGACCAGCTGACCGTGTGGTCGGCGACCCAGGTCCCGCACATCCTGCGCTTCGCGATCGCCGCGACCATGGGGATCCCGGAGTCCAAGCTGCGCGTCATCGCGCCCGATGTCGGGGGCGGTTTCGGCGGCAAGCTGCAGACCACGCCGGAGGAGTTCGCGACGATCGCGTTGGCGCGTCGCCTCGGCAAGCCGTGCAAGTTCACCGAGACCCGCTCCGAGGCGTTCGTCACCGGCCACCACGGCCGCGACCAGTACCAGAAGCTCACCATGGCGGCGACCACGGACGGCATGATCACCGGTTTCAAGGTCGAGCTCATCGCCGACCTCGGCGCCTACGTCGCGATCGTCGGTGGCGGCGTGCCGGTGCTCGGCGCGTGGATGTTCAACGGCATCTACAAGATCCCCGCCTACCAGTTCAACTGCACCACGGTGCTGACCAACAAGCCGTGGGTCGACGCCTATCGCGGTGCGGGCCGCCCCGAGGCCGCCTTCGGCATCGAGCGGATGATGGACGAGCTCGCGGGCGAGGTCGGCGCCGACCCGCTCGAGATCCGGGAGAAGAACTGGATCAAGCACGAGGAGTTCCCGTTCACGACGGTCTCCGGCATGACCTACGACTCCGGCAACTACGAGGCGGCCACCGCCCGGGCCAAGGAGCTGTTCGACTACGACGGGCTGCGTCGCGAGCAGGCCGAGCGCCGTGAGCGCAACGATCCGGTCCAGCTCGGGATCGGCGTCTCGACGTTCACCGAGATGTGCGGTCTCGCTCCGTCCCGGATCCTCGGCTCGCTCAACTACGGCGCCGGTGGCTGGGAGCACGCGAGCGTGCGGATGCTCGCGACGGGCACGGTCGAGGTCGTCACGGGGATCTCCCCGCACGGGCAGGGCCACGTGACGGGGTTCAGCCAGATCGTCGCGGACCGGCTCGGGGTGCCCTTCGAGGATGTCGAGATCCTGCACGGCGACACGGCCATCGCACCGAAGGGCATGGACACCTACGGGTCGCGCTCGCTCGTCGTCGGCGGTGAGGCGGTGGTCCGGGCTGCGGACAAGGTCATCGAGAAGGCCAAGGTCATTGCGGCGCACCTGCTCGAGGCGAGCGCCGACGACATCGAGTTCTCGGGCGGCCGCTTCGGGGTCAAGGGCACCGACAAGGGGCTCGGTATCGCCGAGATCGCGGCCGCGACGTTCACCGGACATAACCTGCCGGATGGCATCGAGCCGAGCCTGGATGCGGACGCGACGTTCGACCCGGTCAACTTCTCCTTCCCGCACGGTACCCACCTGTGCGCGATGGAGGTCGACACCGAGACCGGCGCGGCCACGATGCGCAAGTACGCGTGCGTCGATGACGTCGGAGTCATCATCAACCCGCTCCTGGTCGAGGGGCAGGTGCACGGTGGCCTCGTGCAGGGGATCGCCCAGGCCCTGTGGGAGGGGGCGGTCTACGACGAGAACGGCACCCTCGTGACGGGCTCGTTCGTCGACTACACCCTGCCGAGTGCGGCTGACACGATCAGCTTCATCACCGACACCACCGTGTCGCCGTCGACGACGAACTCCTTGGGCACCAAGGGAGTCGGCGAGGCCGGCACGATCGCGTCCACGCCCGCCGTCGTCAACGCGATCGTCGACGCGCTGCGCCCGATGGGGATCCACGACATCGAGATGCCGTGCACGCCCGAGCGGGTGTGGCGTGCGATCCAGGGCGCGTCGAGCCGGTCGGTCGACGAGACGCAGCGCGACGCGGCGCCACACTTCGAGGCCGACCAGCCCAACCAAGACCCGTCCGCGACAACAGGAGGTGCCAAGTGATCCCCGCATCGTTCGACTACCTCGCCCCGACCTCGCTCACCGACGCCCTCGCCGCGCTCGCCGAGCTCGCCGAGCACGGCGACGATGCGAAGGTACTCGCCGGTGGCCAGTCGCTCCTGCCGATCCTCCGGATGCGCCTCAACGCACCCGGAGTCGTCATCGACCTCGGCAAGATCCCTGAGCTCCAAGGGATCTCGGCGGACGGGGACACGATCGTGATCGGCGCCATGACCCCGTATGCCGCTGTGCTGGCCTCCGAGGCGGTGTCCACGCACGCTGCGCTGCTGTCCAAAGCGGTTGCCACTGTGGCTGATCCGCAGATCCGGCACCGCGGCACCGTCGGCGGGGCACTCGTGCACGCCGACCCGGCAGGTGATGTCGGCGCGCCGGTTCTGGCTCTCGACGCCGAGCTGGTCATCGCCGAACAGGCGGGCACGACACGGACGGTCGCGGCCGCCGACTTCTTCGAGGACCTCTTCACGACGGCGGTCGGGGAGGACGAGCTGCTCACGCAGATCCGGATCCCCAAGCACACCGGGTGGGGAGCGCACTACGAGAAGTTCGTCCGGGTCAGCCACCAGTGGTCGATCGTCGCCGTCGCCGCCACGGTGCGAGCCGAGGGCGGCTCGATCGCCGAGGCCCGGGTGGGCCTGACGAACATGGGCTCGACCCCGCTGCGAGCCAACGCCGTCGAGCAGGCCCTCGTCGGGCAGCCCGCGACCGAGGAGGCCGTCCGGGCTGCTTGCGCTCAGGCCGCCGACGGGACGAACCCACCGTCCGACCTCAACGGCGGTGCCGACTACCGCAAGCATCTCGCGACGGTGTTGACCCGGCGCGCGGTGCTCGCCGCGGCGGGGGCGTGATCGCGGGTGGAGCTACAGCACTCGTTCACCGTGCCGGCCCCGGTCGAGACGGCGTGGGACCTGTTCATGGACCTCGACCGGGTCGGTGGCTGCTTCCCCGGAGCGACCGTCACTGACGCCACCGACGACGGCTTCGCCGGCACGGTGAAGGTCAAGCTCGGTCCGATCGCGCTGCTCTACGCCGGGTCGGGAACGTTCCTCGAGCGGGACGAGCAGGCCGGGCGGGCGGTCATCGAGGCCAAGGGCAAGGACAAGCGCGGCAACGGCACGGCTGGGGCCACCGTGACGATCCAGCTGTCCGAGGACGGCGAGGGCACCCGGGCCGACGTGACGACCGACCTGGCGGTCACCGGCAAACCGGCGCAGTTCGGCCGCGGCGTGATGCAGGACGTGTCCGACAAGCTGCTCGGCCAGTTCGTCACCTGCATCGAGCACCAGTTCGCCACGGTGGGGGAGGGGCCGGGTGCCGACGGGCAGCCGGCCCCGGCCGCAGCCGCCACGTCCAGTCCTACCGAGCAGCTCGGCGACTCTTCCGTCGGCGAGGGCTCGATCGCCGTCACCGAGCAACAGGGTGGCGGCGAGAGCGCAGCAACAGTGGGCCCGGCGCAGCCACCCACGACGGGCGAGGCGGGCGCGGCAGGCCCCACGGCGGCATACCAACCGGGTCGGGACGACGCGATCGACCTCGGTGCGACCGTCCTGCCGGTCCTCGTGCGACGCTATGCCGGGTTGGGCGTGGCGGCTCTCGTCGGGCTACTCGTCGGCTGGCTCATCGGCCGACGCGGCAGCCGCGACTGAGCCCTCCCGGAGGGAGCGCCCCGCGACCCGCTACGAATGCCCTCGAACGCGGCAGCGGCTAGTTGCACACAGGGTGAGCGTTCCGGTTCAGCCGTTACGCGTCAACCGGAGCGTCCACTTCTCCGGGCCCTCCTCGAGGTAGGCGATGTCGATGTCGCCGAACATGCTCTGCAGCTGGGCGAGGAGCGGCAGCGGGTTGTGCGGCGCGATGAGGTCCAGCGCCCCGCCGACCGGGATCGCGTTGAAGGCACCGAACACCGTCGCGTGGCGGATCGCGTGGGGGATGGCGCGCGCGTCGAGGCTTGGCACGTCGGCGTCCTCCTCGCCGCACCCGCACGAGTGCCCGTGCTTGACTTCGGTCAGGGGGATCTGGTCGTGTGTGGACACTCGGGGGCTCCTCGGTCTGGTGAAGGGGCGACGTCCTTTGTCATCCCGGCGATCATTTTATACGGTAGTTCTTGTGCAAAAGACCGAGGGCTGGGGCCCGGTGCCGACTCGGGACGGTGCGGCCGATCTCGTCGCCGGCCTGTCCTCCCAGCGTCGCCGCGTCTTCGAGGCCCTCGGCGCGGAGCCACGCCCGGTCGGCTCGATCGCCGGCAGTCTCGGTCTGCACGTCAACACCGCGCGCGAGCACCTCGACGGCCTCGTCGCGAGCGGTCTCGCCGTGCGGAACCGCCTCGCGCCGAAGGGCCGTGGCCGTCCTGGTTGGGGCTACGCGGCCCGGCCCGGCATCACCTCGACCTCCGTGGGCGAGTATGCGGCGCTGGCAAAGGTGCTCGCGGAGCACGTCGCGGCTCAGGGGGGCGACGTGCGGGGCGATATGCGCCGGCTCGGCCGCGGGTGGGGCAGGGCCCTCGTCGAGGGTCGTCCCGCCGCGCAGGGAACGGCTGAGGCTGACCGGCAGGTCGTCACCCTGCTCACCGGCCTCGGCTTCGCCCCCGAGGGCACGCCGGACGGCTGCCTGCACCTGCGCCAGTGCCCGATGCTCGCCGTCGCGCGGGAGCGTCCCGATGTCGTCTGCAGCGTCCACCACGGCATGGTCGAGGGTGCCCTCGAGGCGGTCGGCGGGGACCCCGATGGCGTGAGTCTCGAGGCGTTCGCCGAGATCGGCGCATGCCGACTGCACCTGCACCGGGCAGGCCCGGCAGACTGACAGCCTGACAGACTGACCCAGTGGGTCACGTTTCTGTCGTCGAACACCGCGCCGCCCTGCGCCGCGTTGTCGGGCCCGGGCGGGCCGAACGGCTCCCCCTCGACCGCCATGCCGTCGGTCGGCGGCTCACCGCCGACCTGATCGCCGCCGACGACCTGCCGCGCTTCGACAGCAGCGCCATGGACGGGTATGCCGCCCACCCCGCCCACGGCGGCCGGCGAGTCCTCGACGTGGTCGGGGACGTGCCCGCCGGCGCAGCCGCGGACTTCGTCGTGCGGCCGGGGCAGGCGGCTCGGATCATGACCGGCGCCCGGGTCCCGGAGGGGGCCGTCGCGGTCGTGCCGGTCGAGCGGACCGACGCGTCGCCGACCGGGCCGCCGCCGACGACGGTGACCGTGAGGGGCGACCTCACACCCGGTCGGCACATCCGTCGACGCGGCGAGGACATCGCTAGCGGGGAGACCGTCGCCCCGGCCGGGACGCTCGTCGATGCGGCCCTGCTCGCGCTTGCCCGGTCGACGGGCTGCACGGTGCTGACCGCGCACGCGCCGACACGCGTCGCGGTCATCGCGACCGGGGCCGAGCTTGCCGGGCCCGAGCACGACCCGGCCGCGGGGGAGATCCACGAGTCGAACTCCGACATGATCGCCGCACTGGCCCTCGAGGCGGGTTGCCTCGTCACCCACGTCGACAAGTGCTCCGACGACCCCGCCGAGCTCGCCGCACTCTTCACGGCGCTCGACGTCGCCGCCGATGTCGACCTGGTCATCACGACCGGAGGCGTGAGCCAAGGCGCATACGAGGTCGTCAGGCAGGTCGGCACCAGCTTCGGCGGGTTCGAGTTCGTGCACCTGGCAATGCAGCCCGGCGGCCCCCAGGGGACCGGCCGGCTGGCGGCCCGAACCCCGGTCGTGTGCCTGCCGGGCACCCCCGTCGGGGCTTACGTCTCCTTCGCGATGCTGTTGCGCCCAGCCCTCGACGAGCGGCACGGCAACCCACCTCGGCAGCCGGGCTGCGCGACATACGTGGGGGCGGAGCGAGGCACCCGACCGGGCCGGGTCCAGTTCGTCTCGGCCATCCTCGCCGGCGACGGCACCGTGTCGGCGGCGCCGGGGCATCATCTGCGGGCCCTGACCCGCGCCGACGCCCTCATCGAGGTGCCCGAGCAGGTCGAGCGGCTGTGCGCCGGTGACGAGGTCGTCGTCCACCGCCTGTGAACGGCGTGGCTCCGACGACTGCGCCGGTTCCAGGTCTCCAGGTCTCCGGGTCCCCCCGGCCAGCCCTGCTGTGCGTGCTCGTGGTTGTCATGACGACGAAAAGCGCGCACGACCCCGCGGTGGCCAGGAGCGCCGTCGCGCCGTTCCGGCGGGTGATGCGCCGGTAGGATGACCACGTCAGCGTCGCCGCCGGCGGCGGAGTCGATGTAAGGGGAGCACCGATGTCCGACGAGTCCACACCCGAGCGAGGCGCCTTCGGGGCACGACCCACACCGCCGCAGGGCGGAGCACTGGGTCCCGGCCCTGGCAGCGTCGGCTTCTTCTCGGCCCTCTTCGACTTCAGCTTCACGCACTTCGTGACGCCGAAGCTCGTCCGGTTCGTCTACGTCCTGATCACGGTGTTCCTCGGCCTGCTGTGGCTGGTCTCGACGATCACGGCGTTCGCGACCGACGCATCGGTCGGTCTGCTCGCCCTCGTGGGGGGCGGGTTCGTGTTCCTCATCTACCTGGCCCTGTCGCGGATGTCGCTCGAGTTCTTCCTCTCGGTCGTCCGCATGAGCGAGGACATCCACAAGCGTCTGCCGACTGCCTGACCGCGTCCCCTCGAGGGGTCCCTGCTGTGCGTGCTCGTGGTCGTCATGACGACGAAAAGCGCACACGGTACCGCGGTACCCGGCAACGCCGCACGGCACGTCAGGCGCCGAAGGGGCCCTCCTCGGCAGCCCACCGGCCCAGCGGCGGATCCCACTCGCGGACGACCCGGCGCAGCACGAAGCCGTTCTGCCAGTACGGGTCGTGCTCGAACGTCGAGACCACCTCGTCGATCGAGCCGGCCTCGTAGGCGATGAGTGCTGCATGCGGCGGCTCCTCGTCGCTCGGCTCGCCCTCGGAGACCTCGTGGTGACCGGCCTGGTACATCCCGGCCACGAGCACGCCGTGCAGACCGGTGAGCCACTCGCGGTGCTCGGGCCGGACCTTCAGCAACTCGGTCAGGTCGTCGGGATAGGTGTAGTGGATCGCATAGATCCCCATGTCGTCCTCCTGGATTCGGTCTGTCGTTCGGGTGGTCTGTCGCGTTGATCGGTCGGTCTGGCCGGTGAGACTCGGTCACGGTCCGGGGCTGCCGCTTCCGGACCTGGGTCAGTCGGTGGTCACGCGAGCCGGCCCGGCATACACGTTGAGCCGGCCGCCCCGGACGAAGCCGACGAGCGTCATA
The DNA here is from genome assembly GCF_030452765.1 of Intrasporangium sp. Taxonomy (GTDB): domain Bacteria; phylum Actinomycetota; class Actinomycetes; order Actinomycetales; family Dermatophilaceae; genus Intrasporangium_A. Next base: position 13,050 of record NZ_JAKDLO010000044.1, on the reverse strand, counting down.
CCGGCATCCTGCGCCACCTCGACTGCCAACGACGACGGCGCGGAGACCGCTGCCAGACAAGGGATCCCCGCCATGAGAGCCTTCTGGGTCAGCTCGAACGAGGCCCGGCCCGACACCATCAGAACCGTTCCGCCGGCCGGCAGCTTGGTCTCGAGCAGCGCCCAGCCGACCACCTTGTCGACCGCGTTGTGACGCCCGACGTCCTCGCGCACCACGAGCGCCTCGCCGTCTGCGGTGAACAGTCCCGCCGCGTGCAGCCCGCCGGTCTTGTCGAAGGAGTGCTGCTGCGTGCGCAACCGGTCCGGCAGCCCCGCCAGGACGGCCGCCGCGACCCGCAGCGGGTCGTCGCGCACCTGCCAGGTCGCCTCGGCGCGAAGCTGGTCGATGCTCGCCTTGCCGCAGACCCCGCAGGCCGACGACGTGAAGAACGCGCGCGTCGATTCCTCGGCGGGCGCCGCCACACCGGGCGCGAGCGTCACGTCGAGGACGTTGTACGTGTTCTGCTCGTGCCCCGTCTCGTCGGAGACCACCGCGCCTTCGCAGTACCGGGCGAGCCTGACGTCATCGGTCGACCGGATGACCCCCTCGGAGACGAGGAAGCCGTGGACGAGCTCTATGTCGTGCCCGGGGGTCCGCATCGTCACCGTGAGCGGCCGTCCGTCGACCCGGATCTCGAGCGGCTCCTCGACGCTCAGCGTGTCCGGCCGGGTGCGCTCGGTCCCTGCGCCCACGTCGATGGACCTCACCTTGTGCCGGACCGTCACCCGTCCCATGGCACCAGCGTGCCAGACTCGGCTGTGTGCAGTCGCTCGGCATCATCGTCCTGACCGGAGGTGGGTCGACCCGGATGGGTCGCCACAAGCCTGCTCTCGACGTCGGAGGTCGCCCCATCGTCGGGCGCGTCCTCGCAGCGTGTGCCGGGTTGCCGACCGTTGTCGTCGGCGACGGCGCAGGCGTCCCGGAGGGTGTGCTCGTGGTGCGCGAGGAGCCTCCCGGCGGGGGCCCGGTCGCCGGCATCGCCGCGGGCTTCACCGCCCTGATCGGTCCGTATGCCGCTCACCCGGGTCCGGCTGCCCCGCGCCTGCAGCGCGGGGCCGGGGCTCGCCGGCTCGACCGGGTCGCCGTGCTGGCCGGCGACCTGCCCTTCCTCACCCGGGCGGCGCTCGAGGATCTCGTCGAGGCGCTCGAGTCCGACCCGTCCGCCGAGCTCGCGCTGCCCGTCGATGCCGACCAGCACGTCAACTGGCTCTGCGGGGTCTGGCGTACAGCCGTGCTCGCCCGGTGTCTCCTCGCCGTCGGCGACCCCTCCGGGGTCAGCGTGCGACGGCTCATCGACAGCTCGTCCCGGGCCCTCGTCGCCGACCACACCGGCTGGTCGGCCGACGTCGACACTCCCGAGGATCTCGCCGCCGCCCGGGCCGCCGCACACGCTCCGGCAGACGGTCGCGCTCCCTCCTCAGCACGGAAGTCCAGGGGCGTTTCCTGAACGTTCTGTCAAGGAATCGTCAAGAATCGCGCATCCCGAACCAAGGTCGCGTATGGGCTTGGCAAAGACTTGTCCAGCACCGTTGACGTCGGTTCCCCGCTGCTGCAAGGTTCGCTCCACTCCGGTCAACGCCGACCGAGATGGACCACCGACAAGGGGACATCCCATGCATCGACTCGCGACAGGCTTGGGGACCGGCGGTCTCCTCGCTCTCGCCCTGGCCGCCTCGCCGGCCGCACCTGCGCTCGCCGGCCCGAGCAGCACCCCGGCAACAGGGGAGAGGCGCATCGTCACATCCGTCGTCCACGACCGGGACGGTGCGACGCACGTCCGCTATGAGCGCACCTGGAACGGGCTGCGAGTCATCGGCGGAGACCTCGTCTCGCACCGCAACGCCAAGGGCGCCGTGACCGGCGTGACGTACAACCACGGCCGCGTGCTCGTCGTACCCCCCACCTCCACACCGACCATCAGCAAGAGTGCTGCTCGCAGCGCAGGCCTCGCCGCATCCCAGGCTCGACAGGAGCAGGCCTCGCCCGCCGAGGTCGTCGTCTTCCTGACCGACCGAGGTGCCCGACTCGCCTACGAGGTCGTGACCGAGGGCATCCGGGCCGACCAGACGCCGAGCCGCCTGCACACCATCGTCGATGCGACCACCGGCGCGACGCTGCAGTCGTGGGACGACATCAAGACCGGCACCGGGCACGGCATCTTCGTCGGTACGGTGCCCCTCGGCACCACGGCAGGCTCGGGCAGCTACACCCTCGAGGATGCGCACGGCAACTACACGACCGACCTGCGCAACCGCAGGTCGGGCAGCGGCACGACGTTCACCGACGCCGACGACGTCTGGGGCGACGGCAGCCAGAGCAACCGCCAGTCCGCCGGTGTCGACGCCCACTACGGGGCCGAGAAGACCTACGACTACTACGACACCGTGCTCGGCCGCGCCGGCATCTGGGACAACGGCCAGGGCGCCCGCTCCCGGGTCCACTACGGCAACAGCTACGTCAACGCGTTCTGGGATGGCACCCAGATGACCTACGGAGACGGGGCCAACAACCAGCACCCGCTCGTCGAGCTCGACGTCGCGGGCCACGAGATGAGCCATGGCGTCACGGAGAACACCGCGAACCTGGACTACTCGGGTGAGGCCGGGGGACTCAACGAGGCCACCTCCGACATCTTCGGCACGGCGGTCGAGTGGTATGCCGACAACGCCAGCGACACCCCCGACTTCCTCATCGGCGAGGAGATCGACATCAACGGCGACGGCACGCCGCTGCGCTACCTGGACAAGCCGAGCAAGGACGGCGCGTCGAAGGACTGCTGGAGCGGCAGCCTCGGCAGCCTCGACCCGCACTACTCCTCCGGCCCGCTCAACCACTGGTACTTCCTCGCCTCGAACGGCTCCGGTGCGCGCACCATCAACGGCGTCGGCTACAACAGCCCGACGTGCAACGGCGCCAGCGTGACCGGCATCGGGCACGAGAAGGTCGAGAAGATCTGGTACCGGGCCCTGTCGAGGTACCTCACCTCCTCGAGCGACTATGCCGCCGCGCGGAACGCGTCGATCAAGGCCGCCAAGGACCTGTACGGCACCGACAGCGCCGAGTGCACGGCCGTCGCCGGCGCCTTCTCGGCGATCAGCGTCGCCGCCGGGTCCGAGACCTGCGGCAACACCCCGCCCCCGCCCCCGCCATCGGGTGACAGCTGGGTGACCAACGGTGGCTTCGAGTCCGGCCAGACCGGTTGGACCGGCACGTCCGGCCCGATCACCGACAACGCGGGCCGCGCCGCACACAGCGGCTCTTGGAAGATGTGGCTCGGCGGCAACGGCCGCAGGGCCACCGAGACCGAGCAGCAGGCCTTCACCGTCCCCTCGTCGGCGGCGAACCCGACGCTGACGTACTGGATCCGCATCGACACCGACGAGTACTCGACGCGGTACGCCTACGACACGATGAAGGTGTCGCTGAACGGCACGAACGTCAAGAGCTACTCCAACCTCTCCGCGAACGGCTCCTACGCGAAGGTCTCGGTCGACCTGTCCGGCTACAAGGGCACGTCGGTGACGCTCAAGTTCACGATGCAGGAGGACCGCTCCTTCCAGACGAGCTTCGTCGTCGACGACGTGAGCGCACAGGGCTGAGCCCCAGCCCCGCGCCCCGGTCGGTATGCCGCTCAACCCGCTGAGCGGCATACCGACCTGTGTTTGTCGATTCGCGCAGACTGCTTGTCTGCGCCTGCCGGGACCGCTCCTGGCTGTTCCGGTGGTCCCGGTCGGCTGCCTACAGTCTCTCCACAGGGGACAGGAGCCTCGATGGCGAGGCCTGACGACCTGGAGGAACGACATCCCATGACACCACCGTCCACGACCGCCTCGACGAGCGAGCACCTGTCTACGCAGGCGGGTCTGGCGCGCCGCACCCTCACGGTCCGGCACCTCGTCTTCCTCATCATCGCGGCCTCTGCGCCGCTGACGGTCGTCGCGGGTGGCGCCCCGACGAGCTTCGCCGTGACCGGGCTGACCGGTGTGCCGGTCGGCTATCTCGGGCTCGGGATCATCCTGGTCGTGTTCGCCGTCGGCTACGGGGCGATGAGCGCCCACGTGCACAACGCCGGCGCCTTCTACGCCTACGTGAGCTCGGGCCTGGGGGTGCGTCAGGGGATCGGGGCCGCGATGCTGGCGCTGGTCAGCTACAACGCGATGCAGATCGGTCTGTACGGCATCTTCGGGTTCGCCCTCTCGTCGCTGGTCTCCGCCAAGACCGGCCTCGACCTGCCGTGGTGGGGCGCAGCCCTGATCGGCTTCGTCGCCGTCGGCTGGCTGGGCATGAACAAGATCGACCTGTCGGCGAAGGTCGTCGGGGTCCTGGTGCTCCTGGAGTTCGCCGTCGTCATCGTCGTCGACGTCATCTCCTTCATGGTCGCGCCCGAGGGTGTCACCGCAGCGCCGTTCGCACCGGAGGCGTGGGCCACCCACGGGATCGGCGCCATCCTCGCCTTCGGGATCGCCGCGTTCATGGGCTTCGAGTCCGGGGCCATCTACAGCGAGGAGGTCAAGGACCCGCGGCGGTCGGTTGCCCGCGCGACCTTCATCGCCGTCGCGATCATCTCGCTGTTCTACGCGTTCTCCTCCTGGGCGCTCGCCGTCGGGGTGGGGGTCTCCGACATCGTGCCGCTGTCGCAGAAGTACGGTCCGGACCTCGTGTTCGTCTTCCTCGAGCAGCAGGGCTCGACCCTCATGGCCGACATCGGCAACGTCCTTTTCATCACCAGCCTCTTCGCGGCCCTCATGGCGTTCCACCACGCCGCGGCCCGGTACTTCTTCTCCCTCGGCCGGTCACGGGTCCTCCCGCGTTTGCTGGCTGCCTCGGGGCGCCACAACCACGCGCCGATCGCCGGCTCGATGGCCCAGTCCGTGCTGGCGCTCGCCCTCATCGTCATCTTCGCGATCGCCGGTGCCGGGTCCGAGCTCGGGGCGCTGTTCCCGGTCGTCACGATGTTCACCTGGCTGACCAACGCCGCAGCGTTCGGCCTGGTCTTCCTCCTGTGCGTGACCTCGCTGGCGGTCATCGCCTACTTCCGGACCGACCACCGGGGCTACTCGCCGCTCGTGCGGCTGTGGGCGCCCGCGGTGTCGGCCCTTGCCCTGGGCATCGTCTTCGTCCTCATCCTGGTCAACTTCGACGTGATGATCGGCGCCGAGGGCCCCTCGCCGCTCGTGGTCGTCATGCCCGCGATCATCATCGGAGCCGGCGTCGTCGGGCTCGTCTGGGGCGAGATCCTGCGCCGGAGCAAGCCGGAGGTCTTCGCCGGGCTGCGCGACGCGGACGTCGGCTGACGGGCCCGGAGGCATGCACCGGTCAGATCCACCTACCTCATTGCACCCCCTCAACTCGGCCGCACTCGGCTGAACGGAACGAAGGAAGTGGTCCCCTTGACGAACAAGGTCCTCGTTGTCGGAGCCGGCTTCGCCGGGCTCATCGCCGCTCGCGAGCTGCGGGCCGCCGGGTCGGAGGTCGAGATCTTCGAGGCACGCGACCGGATCGGCGGGCGTGCCTGGACCGAGCAGCGGATGGGCTACACCCTCGAGCTCGGCGCGACGTGGGTGCACTGGATGCAGCCCTTCGTCTGGAGCGAGATCGTCCGCTACGGCCAGACCATCTACCCCAGCCCCGAATACGAGCGCGCGTACTGGCTGGGCGGTGGGGTCCTGCACGAAGGCGCGGAGGACGACCTCGACGCCACCCTGCAGCGTCCGCAGGCCAAGATCTTCGAGGGGTCAGCGGAGTTCTTCCCCTACCCGCACGACCCGCTGTACGTGCTGAGCCCCGACTACGCCGGGCCGGCCGACGTGCCCGGCCGCTTCCGGGCCGCCGACCAGGGCAGCGTGCTCGACGCGCTGCGGGACGGCACCTTCTCCCAGGAGGAGATCGACGTCTGCGACGCGTACTGGGCGGCCGGGTACAACGGCGACCCGGCCACCGCCTCGCCCCTGATGGCCAAGCACTGGGCGGCGCTGTCGGACCACCGGCTCTCCCTGCTCGACGAGCAGACCCTGAAGTTCAAGCTGACCGACGGGATGCGCGGCCTCTACGAGGCGATCGCCGCAGACCTGAGGTGCCCGATCCACCTGTCCACCCCCGTCAGCCGGGTGGAGCACGGCCAGGACGGTGCGCGCATCACGCTCGAGGACGGGTCGGTCCGGGAAGCCGACGCGGTCATCGTCACGGTGCCGATCGGAGCGCTCGGCCAGGTCGAGTTCGCTCCCGAGCTGCCCCGGCCGATGCGCAGGGTGGTCGACGAGCGCACCAACAGCACCGGCTTCAAGATCTGGATCAAGATCGAGGGGCACCACTCCTTCATCGCCACCGCTCCGGGGCAGAGCCCGATCGCGATGACCAAGAGCGAGTACTTCCTCGACGACGGCACGACGATCCTCGTCGGGTTCGGGCCGGACCACACGAAGATCAACCTGCAGGACACGGCCCAGGTGCAGCAGATCCTGCGCCAATGGCGCCCCGATCTGACCGTGGTGGACTGCGACGGGCACGACTGGTGCGCGGACCCGTGGAGCGGCGAGACGTGGGCGACCGTCAAGTCCGGCCAGTTCACCGACGGCTGGCACCACTTCCACAACACGGACAGCCGCCTGTACTTCGCCGGAGCGGACTTCGCCAAGGGCTGGAACGGCGTCGTCGTCGACGGTGCCATCGAGATGGGCATCACGGCGGCGCGCCGGGTGCTTCGCGAGCTCGGCTGACCAGTCAGGGAGATCGCGGGTGCACGCTTCCCCTACTGGACGTACTGGACGAGTGATGGTGAATCGTATACGATAGTGGATCTGAACCGTGTTTCTCCAACGAGGGAGCGAGCAGTGCCGCGTCTTGGTGGTGATGTCGTCGAGCTGGCACCTGTGCGCCCACCGCTCCACCTGGGCTCGTGGCGTGCTGCCATCAACAACAGTTTCGTCCCGCTGCAGATCGACGAGGCTGACGGGGTTGCGTTCCGAGGAAGCCTCGCGAGCACCGTGGTCGAGGATGTCTCCGTCTTCGAGATCCGCGCGACGCCGCACGTCGTGAACCGTACGGAGGAGCTCATCGAGCAGGTCGAGGGCCGCTACTACAAGCTGAGCCTGCAGCTGGCGGGCTCGGCCCTGCTCGAGCAGGACGGCCGAGAAGCGCGGCTCCGCCCCGGTGACCTGGCCATCTATGACACCCACCGGCCCTATCGCCTGAGCTTTCCCGGGCCGAACCACGCGTTGGTCGTCATGTTCCCGCACGAAGCCGTCGACCTGCCCCGCGACGAGGTCGCCAGGGTGACCGCCGCGCGCTTCCCGAGCGACCAAGGACTCGGACGGGTCATCAACCCCTTCTTCATCGAGCTCGGGCGCAACCTCGACCAGCTGCGCGGCTCGCACGCCTCCAGGCTGGTGCGCTCCGCGCTGGACCTGCTCGTCACCATGCTTTCGCAGGAGCTGTCCCGGGCCGCCGACGGTGCGGTGAGCCCAGCGCGCAGTCTCGCCCGGGAGGTCCGGGAGTACATCCTGGCCAACCTCGGCGACCCCGACCTCACGCCCGCCTCCATCGCCCAGGCGCACTACATCTCCACCCGGCACCTCTACACGATCTTCTCCGCCGAGGGCGAGACGGTCTCCGCATGGATCCGGGCCCGGCGGCTCGAGCGCATCCGGCGCGACCTGACCGACCCGCTCCACGCCGGCCACCCGGTCTCCGCCATCGCAGCCCAATGGGGGCTGCACGACGCGGCCCACTTCAGCCGGGTGTTCAAGGCGGAGTACGGCCAGTCCCCGAGCGCCTACCGGGAGAGCGCCACTGCGCGCGTCAGCGTGGCCTGAGGCAGTCAGCCGAAGCGGTGTACGGCCGCCGACACGTTGGTGCCGCGCCTGTTGAGCGATCAACTGACCATGAGGGACTCGGCTCCTTGGTGGTTGACGCGCGACCCGCCGCGCGGACTTCTACGGCGCGGGTCGAGGGAAAGACGTGCGGACTTTCGCGCGGTCTACCCTTGTCGCGTGAGCACCGTGACCAGACAGAGCGAGTCGCTGCGCGCAGCGATTGCGAGCCATCGCGGTGCCTTCGACGCGATCATGCACCGTTACGCGGCGACGAACCCGCGACTATTCGGTTCGGTCGCCCGCGGCGACGCCACGCCGGACAGCGACATCGACCTCTTGGTGGACCTGTTACCCGGTGGCGGCAACGAACTGCTGCGAGTCTCCGGCATCGCCGACGAGCTGACCGAGATCCTCGGGACCAGGGTCGATGTCGTGGCCGCATCCCTGCTGCGCGGCGAGGTTTCCTCGAGCGCTCTGGCTGACGCGGTGGTGGTGTGAGCCGGTCGGAGGATGAGCGGTTCGCGGCATCCTTGACGCGATCCACCGGTGCCAGGAGTACGCACCGCACCTGCGCTCGGGCGGCCTCGCATCAATGGCCTACGACGCTCTTCTGCGAAGCCTTGCCGTCATTGGTGAGGCTGTGCGGTCGCTGCCGAGCGAGACTCGAGCGGTCTTGCCTGACGTGCCGTGGGCCTCGATCGCCGGCCTGCGCAACATCGTCGTGCATGAGTACTTCCGAGTGAATCCCGAGCTGATCCTCGATATCGTCGATCACCAGCTCGTCGACCTGGCCAGTTTGGCCAGCGCGATAAACTGTTGCAGTTTGCAACGGTTACGAGGGAAAGTGCTTCCAGTGCCCTTCTGACACCACCTCCAGGGTGCCGTCGGCCACCTTGATGGCCGTCTCGTCGTCCATCGCGTAGGCCGGACCCGCGATGCCATCCGCCCATTGCTCCGCCTCGGCCATGGAGTTGCCCGGCATGCCGTCGGGAGCCAGATGGGGGCAGATGGAGAAGTCGACGAGGCCGAGGGTGCTGTCATCCCCGGTCGGCGGTCTCCACTGGATGAAGTCTTCCCCGACCTCGGGGGTCATCACCATGCTCCCGGCGCTCAGCCCCACCCAGACCGTCTCGCTCAGCGACGGAATCAGGTCCGCCAGCCCAGACTGCCGCATCCAATAGCACAGGTAGAGAACATCCCCGCCCGCCACCAGGAGCACGTCGGTCTCCCGGACCAGGGGCACCCAGCGCTCTTCATCGATGCTGGGCAGCGCGGTCAGCTCGAGCACGCCGACGGACTTCCAGCCCAGGTCGACCATGGGATTCTGGGAGTTCCCACTGATGAACTGCCAAGCCTTGGCGCCAGTGCCAACCCAGGGGTGCCCGTACATCGCCGTGGGGATGCACAGAGCGCTCGAGTCGGCGATCGGCTTGCCCCGCAGATCGACCAGCGCATCACGGATGCTCGGGTTGGTGACCCCGCCAGAGGTCAGGAGAAGCCTCATTGCTTGCATGCCTCCAGATATCATGGCCGATCCCAGAGGGGCCAGCGTGGTCAACCCCCACCGGGGAGCACCCGAGAGGTGTTCACACCGTATACACCCGAAGCCTCGGCAGGGTGCTCTGGCTGACGGAGCATTCCGGGACCCCAAAAGGGTGCGCGTACGTCTCGGGGCTGCGACGCGCGAACAGGACCCGCATCGGGAGGCCGCCGTAACCCTCTGTCTTGATGTAGCTGCTTTTCGCCCACGTGGCCGTCGAGCATGAGGAAACCGCCCGACGCGGTGACGCGAGCCAACTCTCGGACGGCGATCCTGAGATCGTCGTCCGGGACGTGGTGCAGCACGTACCGGCAGAAGACCCCTGCGGACCCCTGCGGCCACGACATCGGCCAGTGGGATATGGGTTAGCGATGCGGCGGTAAAGCAGAGGACAGGAGGCCCGGACATGTGATGACCTCACGCGGCGACCTGACGAACCGGCCCTGACCCCCTCGCCGCGGTCGCGGTCGGGGCATCGCACGTCCTCGACGGTAGACCTCGGCCACCACCGCTTCGTCCGCAGGCGGCGAAGTGACGCGGCCTTCTCGCGAAGGGTGTGAGTCGTGGTCGTGTCGGTCCGTGAGTTTGTGCAGGTCATTCCCTAGTCTGATTATGGATAGCATAATCAGACCAGGGAGGCGGCATGGGCAAGGACTACTCGGCGATGACGACGGAGCAGCTCGAGGCGCTGCGCCAGCTGGTACTCGACCGGATCGCCGCGGTGCCGGCCTTCCGGCGCGGGTCCTTGCAGGTGGGCTACCGCAAGTGCGGACGCGCGAACTGCCGGTGTGCCCGCCCCGGTGAGCAAGGGCACGGCCCGCGCGGGCTGTGGACCCGCACAGTCAAGGGGCCAGGCGGCTCGCGTGGGCAGTACATCCCCCTCGAGCAGATCGAGCAGGTCCGGGCCGAGCTGGACAGCTACGCCCAGTTCGCCGGCCTGATCGAGGACTACGTCGAGATCAACGAGGCGCTCTGCACAGCGAAGATCGGGCCGCCGGGGCGAGGCCGCAAACGTGCCGCGCCTGCCACCCCCGGCCCGGACGGGGAAAAAAGGGGCTCTACGACCCGGACGCGGTGACCGCCCTGGCCGAGCAGGTCGCCGACCTCGCCGCGGCCGGCTTACGCGACGGCGGCGTCGCGTCCGCCAACGCCTGACGCACCGTGCGCCGATGCACCCGATGCCCACGTGCCAACTCCCGAATCGAGGCACCCTCACGAGCGTCCCGTCGGATACGTTCGAACTGCTCCACTCTCGATCTCTCCTTCACGCCACTGGCCTCCAGCTCGTCTTTGGTCTGACAAGCCGGAACATAGAGGCAGGCGGGTCGAGAGTGGGGCCAAATCAAGCCATCATAACGGCCCTAACTGGGGCCACTTGAGGCTGTCACAACCAGGCTGCGGCGCGACGACTTTCTCCACCACCTCGTGCACGCCACCGGCAGCCTCGACGACCCCGCAACAGCGGCCATCGACTGGCTCGCAGCGGCCACCGCCCTCGACCTCGGACAGCTACCCTGCTCGGCCAGCGAAGCCCGCATGCTCCGCCTCGCCGCGAGCCTGGCCATCGGAATCCCCGTCGACCTGCGCGACACGCTCACCGGCCTGGACCACAACAACGCCGAGCGGATCATCCGCGCGGTCAAGCACGCCACTGAACGCTAACCGTGACACCGCTAGCCATCTCCAAGTTCGGAGAATGGCTGAACGGGCATGAGTGGGCCAAGCGTCAGGCGAGCAAGGCGGGGATCGGCTGGAGCGCCCTGGCGAACGGGTTCGCCTCGTGTCAGGACCCGGCCGGCCTGCAGGCGATCTGTGACCGGCTGGGCCCGGCCCAGATCCAGGGGTTCTTCGACCGGTGGCTGCAGCGGCTGCCGGTGCCGTTGAGTGCCGCGGACCGGGCGGGCGGGTACTGGTGGGAGCTGTCGATGCGCCAGATCGAGACCTCCCGCACGCTGGTGTTCGACCAGCCCCGTAACGGTCGGGCGTTCTTCGAGGCGCTGGTCGCGGACAACCTCGACCTGGGCCGGCCCGAGCAGATCGAGTTGATCTTCGGCAAGAAGGTCTTGCCGTCGACGCCCGGCGTCTTTGCTACCCGGGTGCTCACCCGCGGCGTCGATGTCACCGTCAACGTCGGCTACAAGCACTCCCGCACCAAGGAGTACTTCAAGGAGGGCCGCGCCCTGCGGATCGAGACCGTCGTGAACGACCCGACCGATCTGGGGGTGCTGCGCCGCCTGGTCCATCTACCCGAACTGCAGGCCAAGGCCCGTGACGTCAACCGTCGACTGTTGGATCATGAACATGTCGGTCAGGGCTGCGTCCTTGCCAGTCCAGCCTTTGAGCGGATTGCGCGACCGTCCCTGGAGGACGGGCGGAAGGCCCCAGCCCTAAGGTTCGGCGACCCTCGGGTCCAGGCCCTGGCCGGCGCCCTGGCCATCACCGCACACCTGGTCGGCGGCTTCTCCAACCGTTCCCTGCGACCCCTGGTCGCCGAGCTGCTCGGCGAGCCGTACAGCCAGGCCCGCTGCTGCTACGACCTGCGCCGCCTCAAGCGCAAAGGCCTGATCGTCCGGCTCGAGCACTCCAACACCTACGTCCTGACCGACGACGGGCAACGCTTCGCCGTCTTCTACACCAAGGTCCACAACCGGCTCCTGCGCCCGCTGATGGCAGCCACCACCGGCCCCACTACCGGTCCGGCAGCCCTACGCGTGCTCGAGCACGCCGTCACCGACTACATCACCCAAGCCGGAATCGCGGCCTAAAGAGTCGGCCTAAGTGTCAAAACCACAGCGACCAAGGATCGCTAGTTGCGCACGGCTCCATCAATTGCTCGATCGACTTCGTCGACACCAAGTTCGAGCAGGCGATCAAGGATATCGAGTAGCGCCGTGATGCGCGGTCGGTCGCGAGTCTGTGCTAACCCCCGGACCACCAGATCCGAGATGTAATGGGCATCCGCGGCAGCGCCGGTCCTGATGTCGGCCACGCCTTCACCATGGATTCTCAGAAAGTGGTGTGCAGCAAGGTCGACGAGATCGTCGACCTTGTCCGACGCTTCCTGGAGCGTGATGAGCAGTTGCCGGGTCGCGTGCACGTAGCTTGGTGACGCGATCAAGTCAGCCAGGAACCCGGCGTAGGGGCGCAGGTCGCCTCCACGCAGGTGAATTGCCAGGGTGCCGACTTCCTTCCGGACCTCCTCTTCCGCGTCGTGCATCAGGCGGCGCAGGGTCGACATCACCAGCTCCGAATCGGCGGAGCGATCGACTCTCGCGGCGCAGACTCCGGCTGCACCACTTCGCACCTCAATGACGCCTGCCAGGGCTCGCTCCATGAGCGCGGGACGACCCCATTGCAGCGCGGCGAATGCCGCCATGCGACCCCCTGCCCTCCGAACCTCGGCATCTGTTGAGCTGAGCATGCGATCGATGACCGGATCGATTACTTCTGGATCGGCGTTGCCGATGTAGATCATCAGAGCGTCCAACCTGTCCGAGGCGAGCAGGAGGTCGTCGGCGTCGATGAGGAGTTCGAAGGCCGCGTAGGCCGATGGGCGTGCATGCCGTAGGCAGGCAGCGATGGTGTGGGCGACGCAGGCGCGGACGCTAAGTACAGGATCGCTCGCCAGCTCGGCGAGGTGTGGGGCCACGAGTTCCGTGC
>NZ_JAKDLO010000187.1 GCF_030452765.1 Intrasporangium sp. | reverse complement strand
CGGCGCAGACCGAGCAGGCACTCGACGGTCGTCGTCTTGCCCGCGCCGTTGGGGCCGATGATCCCGAAGATCTCGCCCTCCTGCACCGTGAACGACACGTCGGCGACGGCGACGGTCTCGCCGTAGGCCTTGCGCAGGTTGGCGACCTCGATGATGGACATGGCACCAGCCTGCGCCGACAGGCACGTTGCCGGTATCGGCCGACCGGGCGCGCTTGCCTCGGGCCCGGACGACGGCGCCATCCTCCAGACGGAGGATGGCGGTGGGCCTCAGTCCTCGTCGCGAAGCCGGGCCCGGGTCGCACCGTCCGGGTGTGGCGCCTCCGGTACCGGGTGCACCTTGGGCACCCGGGCCAACGCCCGGGACAACAGCTCGGCGGCCTCGTCGCGCAGCGTCAGAGCGTTGCGCAGGTCGAGCCGCAGGCGCGGGTAGGTCGGGTGCTCCCGCTGGACGTGGAACCCGGCTCGTTCGAGGTCGGCGACCTCGGGGATGCACGGGTGGTGCCCGAGCGCGCTCGGGCCGGCGCCGATCGCGTCGAGGGAGCGCGCCTTGTGCCGCACCGCATCCTTGGCCGCGGCCTGGACGAGAGCCTTGTACAGCCCGCGGCCCCGCGACCGGTCCGCCACGGCCATCGCCACGAGCATGAGGGTGGACGGGTCGGACGGCCCGGTCGCGAAGGCCGCCAGCCGGGGAACCTGACGGGCCGGTGCGAGCAGGACGTGTCCGACCGGTGCCCCGTCGACGTAGACGACCCGGCCCGGCGGTCCCCAGTCGTCGGTCACGGCCGCGACCCAGTCGGCGAGCAGGGCCAGCGGCTCGGGGCCGCCTCGGTGCCCGTTGCGCGGGACCGTCTGCCAGTACGTGCACGGGGCGCATGGGCCGACCAGGTCGGTGACCCGGTCGGGGGTGAGGACGCGGACCTCGCGTCTCGTCACCCGTGCGACCGGCCCGTCCATGTCCCCATTGTGCCCACGTGCGCAAGGGCACGTTGCCCGGGTGGAAGGTGAGCGGCATACCCGAACTACGGTGGGAGCATGAGCGAACCGGGCACCTACGTCGAGAAGTCCTTCACCCGCGACACCCGCTACCTGCCCGACCGCATCACCCGCGACGCCCGGGACGGCTGGCCGGTGCAGGCGGGGCGCTACCGGCTGGTCGTGGCGCGAGCGTGTCCGTGGGCGAACCGCGCCATCATCGTGCGGCGCCTGCTCGGCCTCGAGGACGCGCTCTCGATGGGCATCTGCGGCCCGACGCACGACAGGCGCAGCTGGACCTTCGACCTCGACCCGGACGGCCTCGATCCCGTGCTGCGGATCCCGCGCATCCAGGACGCCTACCTCAAACGGGACCCCGACTACGCACGCGGCATCACCGTCCCCGCGATCGTCGACCTCCCCAGCGGTGCCGTCGTGACGAACGACTTCAAGCAGATCACCGTCGACCTCGAGACCGAGTGGGCCGAGCTGCACCGACCGGGCGCCCCCGACCTCTACCCCGAGGCCCTGCGCGAGGAGATCGAGGCCGTCTCGGAACCGATCTACCGAGACATCAACAACGGTGTCTACACGTGCGGTTTCGCCGGCTCGCAGGAGTCGTACGAGGAGAGCTACCGGCGCCTGTTCGACGCGCTCGACCAGGTGTCCGAGCGGCTGCGCGGCCGGCGCTACCTCGTCGGCGAGCACATCACCGAGGCCGACGTACGGCTCATCACGACGCTCGTGCGCTTCGACCCCGTCTACCACGGCCACTTCAAGTGCAACCGCTCCAAGCTGACCGAGATGCCGGTGCTGTGGGCCTACGCGCGTGACCTCTTCCAGACGCCGGGGTTCGGCGACACGGTCGACTTCGCCCACATCAAGGAGCACTACTACGTCGTGCACCACGACGTGAACCCGACGGGGATCGTGCCGCTGGGTCCCGACCTGGCGGGGTGGGCCACCCCGCACGGGCGCGAGGAGCTCGGCGGGTCGCCGTTCGGTGACGGCACGCCGCCCGGTCTGGTGCGTGAGCCGGTCGAGCCGGCGCACAACCCCGTGCTGTCGGCGTTGCGCTGATCCGGCACGCTGTTGGGTTCCATTGCGCTGCAAGGGGGTTCAGGCAGGTCAGGGGGTGCGCACGCTCAGGTCGCCCTGGCTTGGCCTGCTTCGACATCCGGTGGCGAGTGTTTCCGGGCGAACTCCGTCCTGCGCCGGCCGGCCGGCACCGTGGCCATGTATGCCGTCACCTGCTCGCTGAGCGCCGGCCACGTGTCGTGCTGCGCGACGGGGACGACCGAGCCGACGACCTGGTCGGGGTGGACCTCGACGAGGTTCCACGACTGCGGGCCGTCGATCGCCATGAGCCGTTCGCGGGGGATACCGAGGTCATCGACGTAGCTGACCCCGCCGGCGACGAAGACCGGGACCGTCCCGAGGGTGCCGAAGCTGGTCACGTGCAGGTGCCCGCTGAGGATGGCACGCACATCCGAGGTGCCCAGCAGATCGCGCAGCCGGCCCGGTTCGCGGAAGTCGAGCAGCTGCATCCACGGCGAGCGGTAGACGATCGGTGGATGGTGCATGACCAGGATGGTCCCGTGCGCAGCAGAGGCACCGAGCTGCCTTGCCAGCCAGTCGAACTGGGCGTCGGAGAGGCCACCGTCGTGGCGTCCTGGGACGGCCGTGTCCAGAGCGATGACGCGTAGCCCGCGCACGGTCGTCGCGGTGTCCTGAGGCGCGTCGGTATCGGTGCCGAAGAGGACCTGCGCGAGGGGTCGTCGCTCGTCGTGGTTGCCCCCGGTCCACACGACGGCGGCGCCGAGGCGCTCTGCGACGGGCTCGACCAGCTCGCGAAGGAGCCGGTATGCCGCTGGGTCGGCCGTGTCGGTCAGGTCCCCGGACAGGACGAGCACGTCGACCTGCTCGCCGCTCATCTCGACGCGGTGCAAGGCGGCGCGCAGCTGAGCCTCGGTGTCGATCCGCCCGTGCAGACGGGTGCCGTCGGCGAGCAGGTGGGGGTCCGAGAGATGGGCAATGACATGCGTCGGTGTGCGGATCGCCCTGCCGAGGACCATTGGACGAGGGTAGCGTCGGTGTCCAGAGGAGGCCTGCCGATGCCGATCCCCAAGGGTGTCACCCGATTCAACAAGAACGTCCTCAACCGGTTCACCCGACATCTCGTCGGTCACGGGCCGTTCGTCGAGATCGAGCACGTGGGACGCCGGTCGGGGAAGGTCTTCCGAACCGTGATCTTCGCCTTCCGCGACGCGGACCGGGTCACGATCGCGCTCACCTACGGGTCTGAGGTCGACTGGCTCAAGAACGTCCGGGCCGCGGGCCGTTGCCGGATGCACCTCGGGCCACGTCTGCTGACCCTCGGGCCGCCCACCGCGATCTCGACAGCCGAGGGGGTGGCGCGCATGCCGCACGGGCCGCGAGAGCTCCTGCCGGTGCTCCGGAGCGATGACTTCGTCGAGCTCCCGGTGCTCGTCGAGAAGACCTTCCGTGGCTGGGATCAGTGACGGGTCTGGCAGCCTGGGCACCAGTAGAGCCTCCGACCGGACACCTTCTCGCCACGCAGGATCGTGCCACAACGGTGGCACGGCTCCCCGGCCCGCTGGTAGGTCGCGAACCGCCGCTCGAAGTAGTCCCCGAGCCGCTCGCCGGTCAGCGACCGCGTGATCGGTCCGGCCCTGCCGTCGGCAACGAGCTGCTCGGCCTCGCGGACCTGCTCGGCCAGCGTCAGGATCTGACCGAAGGCGACCCCGAGCGGCAGGAGCCGGACGAGGTCGGCCCAGATCGTCCACCAGAGCTCTTCGGTCAGTTCGGTCCCGGCCGCGAACGGGTCGATCCGGTGCCGGTGCAGCACCTCGCACCGGTAGACGTTGCCGATCCCGGCGACGACGGCCTGGTCGAGCAGGAGGGCGCCGATGCCGCGCCTGGTGCGGCGGATCCTCATCAGCGCGACCCCGGGGTCGGCGGCCGGGTCGAGGGGGTCGGGCCCCAGTGCGGACCTGATGGCCTCCCTCGTGTCAAGATCGATGAGGGCGCAGACCATCGGCCCCCGCAGGTCGGCGTAGTGCTCCTGCCCGACGAGGCGCAGCCGGACGGTGCCGACCGGGTCCGGCGGCTTGTCGTCTGTGATGGGGATGACGGGGAAGGTGCCGATCAGGCCGAGGTGGACATGCAGGATCCGATCCCCGATGTCGACGAAGAGGTGCTTCCCCGCGGCCGCCGCGTCCTCGAGGACCCGCCCGTCGAGCAGGGCGGCATCCGCGGTGAACCGCCCCTGCGGGCTCGTCGCGGTGACAGGACTGTCACCGAACGCGCGGGTCAGACGGTCGGCCAACGCATGGATCGTGTGGCCCTCGGGCACCGGGTCAGCCAAGCCCCTCGACGCCAGGGCCCTCGACGCCAGGGCTCCCAAGGTCGGGGCCCTCAACACCCATGCGGGCGACGCCCATGAGCGTGAGGATGCGCCGCAGATCCTCCACGGAGGCGAACTCGACGGTGATCTTCCCCTTGCGGCGGCCAAGCGCGATGCCCACTCGCGTGTCGAGCCGGTCCGCGAGGCTCGCGGTGTAGTCATCCAGCTGCGGGTGGCGCGTGCCCGAGCGTGGGCGGTGCGACGTGGGCTGCGGGCTCTCGGCGTCGCCGAGCGTGACGATCTCCTCCACGGTGCGCACGGACAGACCCTCTGCGACGATCCGTTGGGCCAGACGCTCCATCGCGGCACCTTCGGACAGGCCGAGCAGGGCTCGTGCATGGCCTGCAGAGAGGACTCCCGCGGCGACGCGGCGCTGCACGAGCGGCGGCAGCCTGAGCAGGCGCAGCGTGTTCGAGACCTGGGGTCGGGACCGCCCGATCCGCGTCGCGAGCTGGTCCTGGGTGCACCCGAAGTCGTCGAGCAACTGCTGGTATGCCGCGGCCTCCTCGAGCGGGTTGAGCTGGCTGCGGTGCAGGTTCTCCAGCAGCGCGTCGCGGAGCAGGTCGTCGTCCTTGGTCTCCTTGACGATGGCCGGGACGACTTCGAGACCGGCCGCCTTCGCCGCACGCCAGCGTCGTTCGCCCATGACGAGCTCATACCGGATGGCGTCATCCACATCGGCATCGGCGGGGCCGTCGAGCCCCACGAGGTCCGGCGTGACGCGCCGAACGACGACTGGCTGCAAGATCCCGACCTCCGTGATGGAGTGCACGAGCTCGGAAAGCTCGTCTTCGTCGAAGATCGTGCGGGGCTGCCTCGGATTGGGCCGGATCGCGTCGACGGGCACCTCGGCGAACTCCGCACCGGGAACCGGCGCGAGCGCGGTCCTGTCCAGGGTCGGGAGGCCGTGGTCGGTCGCGCTCGGCGAGGGCCCGGTGACATCCGTGGTCCAGGCGTACGTGGGCTCCTCGCCGTCGACGACTGCACCGTTGTGCTTCAGGTCGTCGCCGGACGATCCGACCGCCTCATGGACGACGGTGCTCGTTGTGCCGGCACCGTCTCGGGTGGGGAAGAAGACGTCGACCGGCCGGCCCTCCCGGTTGGGCGGCGCACTTGGGATCAACGCTCCGAGTCCGCGCCCCAGCGCCTGCCGCTTGTCCGCCATCCCAACTCCTTCTGTGCCTGAGGCCTTCCGTGCCTGAGGCCTTCCGAGCCTGAGGCCTTCCGTGCCCGGGGTTTTCGTGCCCGGGGTTTTCGGGCCCGGGCGCGCCCGTGGCGCCTCCCGCAGTCTAGGTGCGCCGTCGACACAGTCCGTTGAGGCACTCCGGACGACGCGCATGTTTCACGTGAAACACACGAACACGTGTCTCTACACTCCGATGCGGCCCGAACTGATGCAGAACTGGGGCACCTACGCCGCAAACGCGCAGTGCTGACCTTCCTCCCGCGTGCTCTCGGCGATATCAATCACCGCGGGTCGTATGACTGGGTCGCCATATGCGTCACCACACCCGGGCCGACAGCAAGGACCTGAGCTGGGTCGCTGTCTGAGGACGTAGGTCACAGGCTGACGCCGCCGACGAGTATCAGTTGACGGGCCAGTGCCACCACGATCACCGGCACGATCACGCCGACCGGAGTTGGGAAGGACCCCGTGCCGGGGTGCACGCTCGGCCAGTGGCATGAACAGCCGGACAAGGACGAGGAAGATGCCCGAGGCGACCAGCCCAAGAGCCTCGAAGGCGACGGCTGTGGCGCCCACCCCACCGGCCGAGAGGAGGCCGATGCTGACGACGATCACCACGGCGGCGCCAAGCAGCCAGGCGAACAAGCCCATCGCACGCAACTGCGGGACCAAGGCCTCACCGTCGTGGGTCAGTGCCGCCAAGCGGTGCACCGCATGCCGGCCCAGGAGGTAGGTGATGCCCCAGCCGACGGCGAAGCCGATCCAGCCAACCACCGCAGAAGCGTCGGCACGCTCCAGGGCGCTGCCGATGTCTCCGAGTGGGCGAACCGGCCGTGATGAGGTCACCGGCGAACTCCTGCACGCTGAGCAGTCCGAACCACAGCACGACGAGCCGCCATACGGGTGCCAGCGGATCGACCGGCAATGCGAGCACCGAGAGCCCGCTGAAAAGGCTGAAGACCGGGCTGGCGAGCGCAGTGACTATGGCCTCGTCATTCGTCGAGTCGTGCTGGTCGACGCTGAAGCCGTACATCGCCGGCGATGTTCCCAGCACCCGAGCCGGTGATCTCGTGCGCCAGGTCGTGCGTCCCGCGTGATCATCACCAGACACGCCAGGGGCAGGCCGCGGCCGAAGCGATCAGCGTCTCTCGCACAGTCGCGACGGGTTCGGCCCGCCCGTGGTTTCGCCGCGACTGTTCCCCGGCTGCCCCAAGCCCGGGAGCGGGGACGCGGTCAGGAGTCGGCTCCGGTGGTCTGATCAGCACAGCCGCCCCCTTGATCCCTTGAGCAGTTGGCGCTTCCCGTCGCCCTCCTCCTACCCAGCCAGTTCGACTGTATGGACGCCACCGTCCGTCTACCAGGTATCCGCGAGGCACCTCAGGTCGGATCAGGCATCCTCTCGCCCCTCAGCCGCAGCATTCGCAACCAGCGGTCTCGTGCGTCCCGTTGCGCGGCAGTCAGCTACGCCTCGGAAGCATCCGACACATCGTCGTGATTGTCATGGGCACGAGGCGACCACGCATCTCGCGGTCTGCGGCCGGCCAAGATGCAGCACAACAGCGGCCAGGACGGTTACCGTGCCCCGGACTCGATCTTGGCGATCGTGCTGATGACGACCTGGCCCGCCGGCGACGCGCCGAGATCAGACGTCGCCGGCGGACCCTCTATCGGCCATCTCACTCGCGGCCTCGAGGTAGGACAGCGCTCCACTGCTTGACGGGTCGTAGGTCATCACGGTCTCACCGAAGCTCGGCGCCTCGGAGATCCGAACCGAGCGAGGCACCGTGGTGCGCAGCACCTCCTCCGGGAAGTGCTCCCGCACCTCCTCCGCCACCTGGGCCGACAGGCGGGTGCGCCCGTCATACATCGTGAGCAGGATCGTCGACACGTGCAGGTCAGGGTTGAGGTGGGACCTGACCAGCTCGATGTTCTTCAGCAACTGTGAGAGGCCCTCCAGGGCGTAGTACTCGCACTGGATCGGGATGAACATCTCCTTCGCGGCCACCATCGCGTTGACGGTGAGCAGTCCCAGGCTCGGCGGGCAGTCGATGAGGATGTAGTCGAACGAGCGGAGGCCCGGCACCGCCGCCGCCTCGAGCGCTCTCTGGAGTCGGGACTCCCGAGCGACGAGCGAGACCAGCTCGATCTCGGCACCGGCGAGGTCGATCGTTGCGGGCGCGCACGACAGGCCCTCGACCGTCTCGCACGACTGGATCACCTCGTTGAGTGGCTTGCCATGCACGAGCACGTCATAGATCGAGGGCACCCCGGCGTGGTGGTCGATGCCGAGCGCGGTGCTCGCATTTCCCTGTGGGTCGAGATCGACAACGAGCACCTGGAGGCCCCCCTGGGCCAGGGCCGCGGCGATGTTGACCGCTGTCGTGGTCTTGCCAACCCCGCCCTTCTGGTTGGCAACCGTCAGCACCCGGGTCCCGCCAGCGGGCTTGGGGAAGGTCCGGCCCGTCAGGCGGATCCGTCGTCGCGCGTTAGCAGCAAGCTCTTGGGCGACCGGCGTGTCCGGCCCGGCGTTCGGGATGGACTCGATGAGCTCGGCCCGCTCTTCGGCCTCGACGGCGGGCTCGGCTCTCGACCGGGCCGTGCGTGCGGGTGTCCCATCGCCGGCCGTAGTCCGGTCCGCTGACGGTGGCTCCGGCTCGACCGTCCCCGAT
>NZ_JAKDLO010000186.1 GCF_030452765.1 Intrasporangium sp. | reverse complement strand
ACGTGACGCACACGTACCTGGACCGGGGCGAGTTCCCGGTGCATGTGCAGACCACGTGGGGTGCGGACTTCTCGCTCGACGGCTCGGGCTGGGAGCCGGTCCCGGACACGGTGACGGTCGCCGGTCCGGCCACGAGGATCACGGTGCGCGAGGCCCGGGCCGTCCTGGTCAACGACTGACGACTCAGCCGGCCTCGGCCACGAGCGGGCTGCCCTCGAGCCCGACGCCCGCCCGCTCGAGCTCGCCCAGCGCGGCCTCCGTGGTCGCCCTGGCGACCCCGGCCGTGAGGCCGAGCAGCACCCGCGTGTCGAAGCCCTCGCGCTGCGCGTCGAGCGCGGTGGCCCGTACGCAGTGGTCGGTGGCGATGCCGACGACATCGACGCGGTTCACACCTCGCTCGCGCAGCCACTCCGCGAGCGTCGAGCCCGCCGGATCGTCATCGCGCCCCTCGAACCCGCTGTAGGCGGCGGCATACCGCCCTTTGCGGAAGACCGCCTCGACCGCGCCCATAGCCGGGACGAGGTTGGGGTGGAAGGCGGCGCCGGCGCTCTCGGCGACGCAGTGCACCGGCCACGTCGCGACGTAGTCGGGCGCCTGCGAGAAGTGCTCGCCCGGGTCGATGTGCCAGTCCGCCGTCGCGACGACGTGGTCGTAGTCGCCGGCGTGCTCGCGCACCAGCCGGGCGATGCCGCCCGCGACCTCGGATCCGCCGGCCACCGCGAGGGAGCCCCCCTCGCAGAAGTCGTTCTGGACGTCGACGATGACCAGGGCGGTGGTGCCCGGCCGGGGGTCCTGCGTGTTCACTCGTGCTCCTCGTAGAGCGTCGGGATGACCGGCTCACCCCGGGAGAGCTGCATCGCGGCCGGGGGCAGCTCCGCGAGCGCGGCCGCATGCCGGTCGCGGGCCGCGGTGAGCTCCTCCGCTCCCACGATCTCACCATCGGTCACGAGCGGGGTCATCAGGGCCCGGTCGTCGCCGTCGCTGCTCGGGGCTCGTCCCACCCCGATGACCTCGGCCGTCGCGACGCCGTGCTCGTTGCGTCGCCGCATGGCCCACTTGCGCCCGCCCACCGACCGTTTGCCCTTGCTCTTCTTGGCAACCCCCTCGAGCCGGCCGGCACGGCTCTCACGCGCGACGAGCTTGTAGACCATCGAGGCGGTCGGCGCGCCAGACCCCATCACGAGGGCCGTCCCGACGCCGTAGCCGCTCACCGGAGCCGACGCCAACGCGGCGATCGCGAACTCGTCGAGGTCGGAGGTGACGATGATCCGCGTGTCCCGGTTGCCGGCCGCGTCGAGCTGGGCGCGCACCTCGGTGGCCTGGCTCAGCAGGTCGCCGGAGTCGAGTCGCACCGCCCCGAGCTCCGGGCCCGCCACCTCCATCGCGAGCTCGACCGCCTGGCGCACGTCGTACGTGTCGACGAGCAGCGTCGTCCCCCTGCCCAGGGAGGTGACCTGAGCGGTGAACGCGGCCCGCTCCGAGTCGTAGAGCAGCGTGAACGAGTGCGCCGCCGTGCCGGTCGTCGGCACGCCGTAGCGGCGTCCCGCCTCGAGGTTGCTCGTCGCCGTGAAGCCGCCGATGTATGCCGCTCGCGACGCCGCGACGGCCGCCTCCTCGTGCGCCCGGCGGGCTCCCATCTCGATGCAGGGCCGGTCGCCCGCCGCCGAGGTCATCCGGGAGGCCGCCGACGCGATGGCCGTGTCGTGGTTGAGGACCGACAGGGCCACGGTCTCCAGGACGACGCCCTCGGCGAAGGTCGCCTCGACGACGAGGACGGGCGAGCCGGGGAAGTAGCACTCTCCCTCGGCGTAGCCGCTCACCTTCCCGGTGAACCGATAGGTGGACAGGAACTCGATCGTCGTGTCGTCCACGACCTTGTTGTCCTTCAGGAAACGCAGCTCGTCCTCGCCGAAGCGGAAGCCCTGGACGGCCTCGAGCAGCCGCCCTGTGCCCCCCACCACCCCGTAGCGCCGGCCGTTGGGCAGGCGCCGGGCGAAGGCCTCGAACACGCAGCGACGGTGGGCCTCACCGGACTCGAGGGCGGCCTGCACCATGGTCAGCTCATAGTGGTCCGTCAGCAGCGCCGTGCTCGGCGACGAGTGCGTGGTCACGGTCCACACCCTATTGGGCGGGGCCTAGGGTGGATTCGTGCGCGTGCTACCCGGCCTGACGATCGCGATGTCGATCGCTCCCACGCAGGAGGAGGTCGCGGAGACCGGCGGGCTGCTCGCCCCGGAAGTGCCCTGGGTGACGATCGTGTGGAACGACCCGGTCAACCTGATGTCCTACGTCACGTGGGTCTTCCAGACCTACTTCGGCTACAAGCGGTCCAAGGCGGAGCGGCTCATGCTCGATGTCCACGAGAAGGGCCGGGCCGTCGTCTCCAACGGGCCGCGCGAGTCCATGGAGCGCGACGCCGAGGCACTGCAGGGCTACGGGCTCTGGGCGACCTTCGAGAAGGACGAGTGATGGCCCGCGCCTTCGTTCGCGACGGAAGCCGATACGTCGCTGTTCTCGACGACAGCGAGCGGACCGTCCTGGCCGGGCTCATGGAGCAGACCCGCGTCCTGCTCGCGCCCGAGGTGGAGCCGACCGGCGACGAGTGGGGGGATCTCGTCGCGTCGCTGGGCGTCTCCCTCGGCGGCGGGCGCGTCGCCGAAGCGGGCCCGGGCGAGGCGCGCGACCCCGCCCTGGACCGCCTCCTGCCTGCCGGACACCGAGGCGACGACGCCATCGCGGCCGAGTTCCGGCGGCTCACCGAGGAAGGCCTGCGACAACGCAAGAGCGGCAACCTCGACGTGGCACTGGCGCGGCTCCGAGCGACCCGGCGAGGCCGTGTCGTGCTCGACCATCGTGAGGCGGCCGCGTTCGTCATGGCGCTCACCGACGTGCGGCTGCTGCTCGGCGAGAGACTCGGCCTGCGCACCGAGGAGGACGCCGATGCGCTCTACGAGTCCCTCGACGACCTCGACGACGACGAGCCGACGGGATACGCCGTGGCCTGGTACGACTTCCTCACGTGGCTCCAGGAGACGCTGACGGTGGCGCTCATGGGGGAGCCGGGTCCGAGAGTGTGACGCAGGTGACGGCTCGCCGGGCCACGAGGCAGCCCCTCCAGCACCTACCCTCGTGCCCGTGGACGTGACGATCGTCGGCTGCTCGGGCTCGTTCGCCGGACCAGAGTCGCCGGCCTCGAGCTACCTCGTGCAGTGCGAGCACCAGGGCCGCACGTGGAGCATCGTGCTCGACCTGGGCAACGGCGCCCTCGGTGCACTCCAGCGGCACATCCGCCCCTACGAGGTCGACGCCGTGCTGCTCAGCCACCTGCACGTCGACCACTACGTCGACCTGTGCGGCCTCTACGTGATGATGAAGTACGTCCCCGGTGGGCCTGGCCGGGACGTGCTGCCGACGTGGGGCCCGGCCGGCACCGGCGAGCACCTCGCCCGGGTCTACGGCAGCGTCGACGTCGAGAACGTGTTCGGCGTGTTCGCCTTCCACGACCTGTCCGACGGGGCCATCTTCAGGATCGGCCCGTTCACCGTGACCGCGCTGCGGGTGCGCCATCCGGTCGAGGCCTACGGCTTCCGTGTGGAGGCAGAGGGCCGGACCTTGGCCTACACCGGTGACACCGACCTGTGCGAGGCTCTCACGCCGCTGATGACCGGGGCCGACCTCGTCCTGGCCGACGCGGCGTTCGTCGAGGGCCGCGACGCCGTCCAGGGCATCCACCTCACCGGGCGCCGGGCGGCCCAGGCCGCGGTCCGAGCCGGAGGCGTGCGGCGGCTCATGCTCACGCACATCCCCGCCTGGAACGACCCGGAGCAGTGCCGCGAGCAGGCACAGCAGGTGTGGTCCGGGCCAGTCGAGGTCGCCAAACCGGGAGCGACCTACCAGCTCTGAGAGCGACGGTTAGCCTTGCCGCCATGACGCAGCGACACGACGGGCGAGCACCCGACCAGACTCGCGAGGTCCGCATCACGCGGAACTGGCTCGACCACGCCGAAGGGAGCGTCCTGGTCGAGTTCGGTCGCACCCGCGTGCTGTGTGCGGCCTCGTTCACGCAGGGCGTGCCGCGCTGGCTCAAGGGCAAGGGGGCCGGCTGGGTCACCGCCGAGTATGCGATGCTTCCCCGCGCGACGAACACCCGCTCGGACCGTGAGAGCGTCAAGGGCCGCATCGGCGGACGCACCCACGAGATCTCCCGCCTCATCGGTCGGAGCCTGCGCGCCGTCATCGACACGAAGGCACTCGGCGAGAACACGATCGTGCTCGACTGCGACGTCCTGCAGGCCGACGGCGGCACGCGGACGGCCGCGATCACCGGTGCCTGGGTCGCCCTCGCCGATGCGGTCGAGTATGCCCGGGCCCACGGGATGATCGGCGCGCAGGCGCGACCCTTGACCGGATCCGTGGCCGCCGTCTCGGTCGGCGTCGTCGCGGACGGTCAGGCCGTCCTCGACCTCGACTACCCGGAGGACTCGACCGCGCAGACCGACATGAACGTCGTCATGACCGGCGACGGCCGCTTCGTCGAGGTCCAGGGAACGGCCGAGGGCGAGCCGTTCGACCGCGACCTGCTCGGCCGCCTGCTCGACCTCGCGGCCAAGGGTTGCGCAGACCTGGCCGTGCGACAGCACACATCGCTGGCCGGTGGGACCGCCGACCCGGGCAGCGCGGAGGAGGCACCGACCGAGGCGGCGGGCGAGTGAGCCGCATCGTCCTGGCGTCCCGCAACCACCACAAGGTCGAGGAGCTACGCGAGATCCTGTCCGACGCGTGCGCCCGTCTCGGCGCCGAGATCGTCGGGCTCGACGAGTTCCCCGAGGCCCCGGACGTCGTCGAGGACGGCATCACCTTCGTCGAGAACGCCATTCTCAAGGCCACCTCGGCGGCCCGCGCCACCGGGCTACCCGCCCTTGCCGACGATTCCGGGCTCACCGTGCAGATCCTCGGCGGCTGCCCGGGGATCTTCAGTGCCCGCTGGTCCGGCGGTGGCGGTGACCGCGCGAACCTCGAGCTCCTGCTCGCTCAGCTCGGTGACGTGCGCGACGAGCACCGCGCCGCCGCCTTCGTCTGCGCCGCGGCCCTCGTCCTGCCGGACGGGCGCTCCGCGGTCGAGATCGGGTCTCTCCCGGGAGCCGTGGCGCGCGCTGCGCGGGGCGACCGCGGTTTCGGCTACGACCCGATCTTCGTGCCGGCCGGCCAGGACGACGGCCACGAGCGGACCCTCGCCGAGTACCGCGCGGAGGAGAAGAATGGGGTGTCACACCGTTTCCTCGCCTTCCGGGGGCTTGCCCCCCACCTCAAGGAGCTGCTGACGACATGACCGATGGCGGCCCTGCGGGGGCGCTCACGAGCGATGGGCAGCGCCGACCGCCGGTGCTGTCGGCCATCGACGGGATCGTCGCCGGCCTGCTGACCACCGGCATCGCCACGCTGCTCGCCGCCCTGATGACCGTGGTCGGCGCGAGCGGCGGGCAGCCGTCACCCGTCGCTGCGGTAGCAGGGGCCTTCATCGACCGGACTCCGCCCTGGCTCAAGGACTTCGCGGTCACCACGTTCGGCACACACGACAAGCTGGCTCTCCTCGTCGGCATGCTCGTCGTCCTCACGGTGATCTGTGCCGCCGTGGGGGTGCTGCTGCGATGGCGGGTCCCGTGGGCCCTTACGGCGTTCGCTCTCGTGGGTGGGATCGGGCTGGTGGCAGTGCTGAGCCGGCCCGGCGCGTCGCCGACCGACGCGGTCCCGACCATCGTGGGAGTGCTCGTGGGGCTGTGGTACCTCGCGCGCGGCACCCAGCCGACCCCTCCGGCCGTCACGACGAACCCGACCCGACGCCTGGTGCTCGGGACGATCGCGGGTGGGACAGCGGCATACATCGGCTCGACCGTCGGAGGGCACGCCGCTCGGGCCACCGCCTCGCGGACGGCCGCCGTGGGTCCGCTGCGGGTGGCCAGCCGTGTGTCGATCCCAGCGGGTGCTGATCTCAAGGTGCCGGGACTGGCGCCGTTCATCGTGCCGAACGACGCGTTCTACCGGATCGACACCGCGTTCGTCGTGCCCCGCATCGACGCCGACTCGTGGCGGCTGCGGGTCACCGGGATGGTGGATCGGGAGGTCGAGATCGACTGGAACACCTTGCAGGACAAGGAGATGACCGAGGCCCTCGTCACCCTGACCTGCGTATCGAACGAGGTCGGTGGAGACCTCGTCGGCAACGCGACGTGGACGGGCTGGCCGGTGCGCGACCTGCTCGCGATGGCCGGGCCGAGAGCCGGCGCGGACATGGTCCTGCAGACGAGCGCGGACGGCTTCACGTGTGGCACGCCGCTCGGAGCCCTGACCGACGATCGCAACGCCCTGCTCGCGGTCCGGATGAACGGTCAGCCGCTGCCGTTCGAGCACGGCTTCCCGGTCCGCGTCGTGGTGCCCGGTCTGTACGGCTACGTGTCCGCGTGCAAGTGGGTGACCGAGCTGAAGGTGACGACCTTCGCCGCGGACGAGGGCTACTGGACCCCGCGCGGGTGGGCGGCGAGAGGGCCGGTCAAGACCGAGTCCCGGATCGACGTGCCCCGCACCGGGTCGAGCGTCCCGGCCGGGAGGGTCGCGATCGCCGGCGTTGCCTGGGCTCAGCACCGGGGCATCTCCCGGGTCGAGGTGCAGCTCGACGACGGGCCCTGGCAGCAGGCCCGCCTGGCGGCCGACGCGAGCACCGACGCGTGGCGACAGTGGGTCCTGCAGTGGGACGCGCCGCGCGGCAGCCACACCATCCGGGTACGGGCCACCGACGGCACCGGTCAGGTGCAGACCGCCACGACGGCGCCCCCTGCTCCCGACGGCGCGAGCGGCTGGCACACCGTCACCGTCCGGGTCCAGTGAGATGGCTGGGCTCGGTCGCCGCGAGCGAGGTGGCCGCGGCAACTACAGTGGTGGCCGCGCGGACGTGGTGGAACTGGCAGACACGCAGGATTTAGGTTCCTGTGCCTTGTGCGTGCGGGTTCAAGTCCCGCCGTCCGCACCCGACTTCCGGAGTTGACGAAGGAGAAAGAGATGAGCGACCGTCTGGAGCCCGGTGACAAGGCACCCGAGTTCAGCCTGCCGGACGACGCCGGGGCCACCGTGGCGCTGGCCGACTTCGCGGGCCGCAAGGTCATCGCCTACTTCTACCCGGCGGCGATGACACCGGGTTGTACGACACAGGCCTGCGACTTCAGCGACTCGCTGGAGTCCCTCAGGCGGGACGGCTACGAGGTCGTGGGCATCTCCAAGGACAGCCCCACCAAGCTCGCGAAGTTCCGGGAGCGGGACCACCTGACGATTCGGCTCCTGTCGGACGAGGACCTCTCGGTGCACAGGGCCTATGGCAGCTACGGGGAGAAGAAGCTCTACGGCAAGACAGTCGAGGGGGTGCTCCGGTCGACGTTCGTCATCGACGAGCAGGGCGAGATCACCCACGCGCTCTACAACGTCAAGGCCACCGGTCACGTCGCGAAGCTACGTCGCGACCTCGGGCTCGGCGGCTGAGCCTGAGGGGCCGATAGAGTCGGGACAGCCGTCGAAAGGAAGCGACATGAGCCAGCCCGCGATGTCACCCAGTGCCATCGAGCAGGAGATCGGCGAGGCGCGGGGCCGTCTCGAGTCCACCGTCAACGAGCTGGCCTACCGTGCTCAGCCGAGGGTGATCGTGCAACGCCAGGTGGACGACCTCAAGCTCAGGCTGACCGAGGCGACGCACACCCCCGAGGGCGACCTGCGAGTCGGACGGCTCGGTGCCGCTGCTGCGGCTGTGGTCGGGATCGCGGTCCTCGCCTTCATCGTTCGCCGGCGTCGCAACCGTTGACGTCGGTGGCGCAGCGTCCCCCGGCAGCGGCTCCCGGGCTGCCGATCCGGATGCTGCACGACCGGGTGCTCGTCTCCCTCGAGACAGAGGGGGAGCGACGCTCCGGTGGCGGCATCCTCATACCGGCGACGGCGACGGTCGGCAAGCGGCTGGCCTGGGCCGCGGTCGTGGCCGTCGGCCCGAACGTCCGCCAGGTCGAGGTCGGTGACCGCGTCCTGTTCGACCCCGAGGAGCGGCTCGAGGTCGAGGTGCAGTCCAAGGGCTATGCCCTGTTGCGAGAACGCGACATCCACGCGGTCGCGACCTCACGCATCTCTGACGAGCAGACCGGGCTCTACCTCTGACCCCGGTGCCACGCGGGGCGGCCCACCGTCGACCTGTGGCGAGCGTTGGACCTGCGAAGGGGCCCCCCCCGGGGGGGGGCCCAGAGCGCCCTGCGCCGCCACGGGCGCGGCCGGCGTCGCGGAG
>NZ_JAKDLO010000043.1 GCF_030452765.1 Intrasporangium sp. | reverse complement strand
GCACGTCGTCCACCAGCGCGCGTCATGACCGAAAAATAGGCTACGTGGCATTGCGCACGAGCCGGCAGTCACCGCTGGTCCGAGTGTTCGCCGAGATGGTCGTCGCAATCCGGGACCAGGAGGCCGCGGTCGGCGAGCTCGCTGTGCTCAACCGGGAGATCTTCGGGCGTGAAGTTCACGCTGCACGACGACCGGATTGTGGCCAGCGTCGACCTCCTGGCACTGCCCTTTGTCGGTGAGCACCTACGCGCTGTGGTGGCTCGCATGTGCGAGGTGATCTCCAGCAACGATGCGCTCGCCGCGGGTCGGGTTGGCGGGCGCACGTTCCTGGAGGCCGATGAGCCGGACGAGCAACAGGACGACAGCGACTCGGAGGATGAAATGCACCCCGTGATGCTGCGCCTGCTCCAGCTCGACGCCGAGCGTCCGGGGTCGTTGCGCCCAAAGGACGCCGCGAAGCTGTGCGACTACGACTCGGACCTCATCCTCGAGCTGATCCAGTGGAACGAGGAGCAGGAGATCGCATGGCGCCAAACTCGAGATGAGGCATTTGCGGACCACGATTACGACGAGGCCGATGCCTGTGAGGGCGAACGCGCCCACGCGGAGAGGACGGTCAAGGTCCTCCGCAAGGCCCTGCGCCGAGTGCTCCTCTAATTGTGCGAAATGCGGGTTGGTTCGCAGTCGGGATGAACCCCCGGAGAACCAGACCCACACGCGACAAAGCAACCGATCGAGCGCGGCGTCAGTGCGCATCCTGGTGCCTTCTTCGCTGGCACTCCGAGGTCTTTCAGCGCCTTGGTAAGCGGAGCTACGGCGTGCCCAGTACGCTCAGCGGCTGCTTGAAGGTGAGGTCAAACGCGCGTGGATGCTCATCCCGCGTGTTTCGATCACAGGGAGATCGTTCGACCTAGGGGTGTGCGGCAGGTGGTTTCCCTCAGCACAGGGGAGCACAGGGGGCGGGAGCAGCGCCGTCGCGGCTTCGGCGCACGCCGGGTGCGAGCGGTTCCGCAAGACGGATCCGATGATCATCGGCATGAGCCGGCGGAAGGCGGCCGCCCATCTCGGCTACCCGGACACGTCGGCGGGAATCCCCGAGGCCCGGTGGATGCGCGCGATGACGTTCGAGCGACTCGTCCGCGACCAGCGGTTCGTCTCCCCACTCCTGGCAACCGCCATCGGTCGGTTGGGCCTTCCGAGGCCTACGGTGGTCTCGCGCCGCGACGGGAAGGTGAGTGTTCCGGCCACGGCGCTGGCCCTTGAGCAAGCCCATCTCCAGGCGGTTCACGAGGACGTCGCTACGCTCATCACCAGCCTCGCCCTTCCCTTTGTTGGTCTGGAGAGCGAGCCCGCGGCCACGCCGGTCAAGCCTGACTTCGCCGTCGTCGCCCCACGCCGAGACCCCGCGACCGATAGGGTTGTGGGTACCTGGCTCGTCATGGGCGATGCCAAGGACTACGAGAGGGTCCGGTCTCGGATCGGCGACCAGCGTATGCTCAAGGGCTCCCTCCAGGTCGCGCTAGGCGCCGAGAGCGCGGCAGCTTGGTCCAAGCTGCCGAAGGACATGGTCGTGCACCGGCACGGCGCCCTGGCCGTGCCACGCAATGCCTTTCTGCAGCCGGAAGCGGTCATCGAAGACCTCAAGGATCATCGTGCCGAGGTCACGGCCCGCGTGGCCGAGCGCAACGCACTGCTCGCGGGCAACGACTGGGCGGTGCTCGACATAGAAAGGCTGTGCACGTTCGTAGGCCACCTCGCGGCCGAGTACGACCCGAACTCCTGCGCCGCATGCTCGATGTTCACTTACTGCCGCGACGAGCTCCGGTCCGCCCACGATCCACAGGCCCTGTTGATCGAGCTGGGTATCCGCCGAGAGCTGCGCCCGGCGCTGCGCGGCGTAGTAGACGGGTCCGGAGTGGTCGGCCGTGTTCCCGAGTCCGTGGTGGCGGCCGTGCGTGCCACTCTTCGCGGTATGCCGCTGAGCTCGGGTCAGCGTCGCATAGACCCTGCCGGCGTGGCCGGGTCCGTCAACGTGGTGCTGGCGAAGTCGGATGCCGCCGCCCTAGGCGTCCACGGGGTGGCCATCCAGCGGGTCCGGAAGTCCGGCAAGCAGACACGGTGGTCGTACCACACGTTCGACGAGCCTCAGTCGCCCGCCACGCGTCTCGCGCTCATGGAGCTGCTCGGTGAGGTGATCTCGACCTCAATGGCAGACCTCGAGGACCTCATTCCCGGTGCACCAAGCCCACTGCACATCGTGGTCCCCGATCAGGTGACATGCGATGTGCTCGTCTCCATCGCCGACTCATTGGCCGGTGTGGAAACCAGCCGCCTGCGCTGGGAGCGGGACCTTGAGATGGGCCGCCCGGCGTTGACCTTCGACGGCGAGCCCGCGACCGTGCCGGCGCCGCTCACCGCCCACCAGCGCCTCGCAGTCAGCTTCCTCCTCGAGGAAGATCGCGCCCGCGCGATGAAGCTGCGCACTCCGTTCGTCAACCTGCGCGACGTCGTCGCACGCCACCTCGTCCCTGGCGGACCTATGGTCGACAGCGGTCGCCTCGATTACCTCGTCAGGTGGGCTACCGCCACCGTTGCGCTCGACCACCGCGCGGTCTCGGACAAGATCAGAGCGAGCGACCACACGCCCGGCGCGCGTCTGTCCAATGCCCGCTCCGACGCCATCCACCAGGCTCGCGGACGCCCGCGGGACAGCAGCAAGCGCGCTGACAAGGAGTACTCCCATCTCGTCACCGAAGAGCTCCGCTACAAGACCGGCGTGGTCGATTCGGCGATCGCTCACCTCAACTCACTGCCGACGTCTCGGCTGCGGGAGGTGTACCGGGCGCTCGAGGGGGATGCGCAGCAAGTGTGGCGGCGGCGCCTTCGGCTCCACGCATCGGACCTCGTCCGGTTCGGTCGAACGGCGTGGTGGTGGCGCAACAACCAAGTTGACATGCTCGACGCGGATGCCGCCTGCCTGACCAAGCTTCAGGCCCTCGGGAACCCACAGGTGGCAAGAGACCTCGGCGCGGACGCGGGCACCCGCGAGATCGCGCTCGCCACGGTGGCTGGCCTGAATCCGATCCGCCTCGACGTCCGTTCCCGCCGTATGACGGCGGGCACTCACATCGTCGCCCTGCACGTCAACGAGAGATTAGCCATCAAGGGCGCTTCGAGCACCCTCAAGATCCAGGCCGGCTCGTTCAAGTTCGGCAAGCTCGCCGTCGGTGAGCTGACCGCTTCACAGGCCGATGACCCTTCCTTGGAGTGGTCGCCGCGATTCCCGCCGACGCTCGTGGTCGGCGACGAGCTCGTCGTCGCTGACGTCACCTGGCTCGGCGGGCCGTTCGCCTCACGCCATGAGATCGCGGTGGCCCGGCCGGGGGTCGACGGGAACAGCGCCCCCAAGGCCGGTTGCACCGAGCACTCCTACAGTGATGACCCAGACGGCCACCAGTACTGCTGTCGACCGCACGAGGCCGCGGAGGCGGACACCTCGGACTGGATCGCCGAGAGGCGCGAGAAGGGGGAGATGAACCCGCAGGCCTGGCCACCGGTCATCGACACTGACCAGTTCTACACCCCGGCCGACGGCACCCCCACCGACGGGACGTCCATGGCTGGGGAGACCAGGGCCCAACGAGGACATGACGATCGATGACCTCGACTGACACCCGCCTCGTCTTCCTGCCGCCCGCCTCGCCAGCCGAGGCTGCGCTGCACCACGCCTCAGCCGCTGCTGGCAATGTCGCGGCGACAACTCAGGCGATCGCTACGCTCGCTGGAACGCTAATGGGCACAGCGGCATACGCCCGGATCCTCCTACGCGCGGCTGCCGGCGCGGGCAAGTCCTACGCGCTCAAGCGCATGGTCGAGGACGCTCTACAGCACCCGAGATGCGCCCGCGTTGCGGTGACAGCATTCGCGAACAAGCAGGTCTACCCGTTGGCTGAGAGCCTCGGAAAGCAGCTAGGGCGCGACCAGGTGTGCTTCATCGTGTCGCGCCAACGCGCAGCCGAGGTGTCCGACTCCCTCGTGAAGTCGGCGACGGTCGTCTTCGGGTTCTCATCGCTGCCGTCAAGCGCGAAGGTCTTCCTGACGACCTCGCACATGCTCGAGCGCGCGGGGTGGCCGATCAAGGACAAGCTGGGGGCCGGCGGCGACGGCGAGCACCCGTTCGACGTGCTCTTCGTCGACGAGGCATGGCAGCTGCCACTGCATCGGTATCGCAAGGTGGACCGCTTCGCCCCCGTCGTGGTCGGGGTGGGTGACGTGGGGCAGCTTCCCCCGATCGACCCAGGCCAGAACCCATGGCGCGGTGACCCCGGGTACAACCCGTACCGGGCGTGGCCCACGTCGTACACCACCGACGACGCCACCTGGTCCATCGATCTCCCCGCGGTGTGGCGACCGACCGCGGCGCAGCTGCCGTTGTGGCGCGCCTTCTACGGCGACTGGGACGAGCTGAACTGCGTCGCGGGACCGGGTGACCGTTCTATCGAGCTGGGAGAAGCCCTGTCGGGCGAGGCGAGGCAGATCTGGGAGCAGGTTGCGACCGGCGTTCCCACCCTGCTGGAGGTGGACGGTCTCGACGAGGCCGAGGCCGCCGACATCGACCTCCCTCTGCTCCGGGTCGTCGAGGGCCTCCTGGACGACCTCCTCGGCGCGGGCTTCCGGTTGTGGAAGAGGACGCCCGACGACACGGGAATGCCTGTTGGCGAAGAGACGATCTCGTCGTCCTCGCCTGCCGGAGATCCTCTGATCGCCGTTCTTGCCACCCGGAACCAGGCCGTGGACGACGCGACCGAGATGGTCGAGCGGCTAATCACGAAGTACGACGTGCCGGAAGGCGTGATCGTCGCGTCGACGGTGGACTCGTGGCAGGGCCAGACCAACGTCATCACCGTGGCCATCCACCCGCTCTCCGGTGCCTCCGCGCTCGACGAGTTCAACTCAGCCTTCGGACGGCTCGCGGTCACTTGCACTCGGGCGACGCCTGGGCTGCTCATGCTCAGCCGATCAGAGCTCGACGGACTCTTGTCGACCGCGGCTGCCCGGCCCGGCACCCCGCTGGGCGAGCCAGGCACTCGAGAACTGCCGCGACAGACACATCAGCGCATCCTCGGCGCCTTCGCTCGAGGCCGCATGAACCACACGAAGGGTCGCCAGACTGCGACGGTCGTGACCGCACAGACACCCGCCTGAGGTAGTTCAGCTCTCGAGAAGCAGTAGCTGACTGTAGTCACTGGCTAAGGTCAGGAGCGGCTGTGGGGGCCACTCCCACGGCGCTGGCAATGCTGCGGCGCTCGCGCTCGCTTGCGGCGAGATGACTCTGCGAAGGTCGAACGCTGGCAGCCGGACCCCACGGCTGAGCCCCGTCTGCGCTGGACTCAGGGGCTGAGGTCGATGAAGAGATCCGCGAGCTCTTCCGCGTTGCCCCCCAGGTATCGCAGGAGATCCTCTTGCCGCGGCTGGCCGATGACGAGCCGGTACGCGCCCACAGTTCGCAGGAGACGCCGATAGGCATGCGCCTCACGGCTCAACGGCAGGGCTGGGACGTAGCGCTCGATCCGGTAGCCGTCCTTCGCGGGGAAGACCCAGTAGGGGTGGATCATCGTCTGGTCTGCGGGCCTGTCTGCCACGGCGAGCTCAAACATCGCCGCCCACGGGTCGTCTGCTCGGGTGACCTCGGCTCGGCCGCCGTAGGCCAGGGCAATGTTGCGTCGGACCGCATGACCCTTGTAGCGATGAACGCGCCCCTCGCGCTGCTCTAGATCAACCGGGTTTGAGGGCAGGTTCCAGTGAACGATGGCGTGGCTGTACTGGTGGAAATCAAGCCCTTCCTGACCGACTGACGTGGAAGACAGCACGAACGGCCAGAAGGGTGAGTTGAAGGCCTGACGGACCTGCCCCTCTCGAGCGATGCTCTGGTCCTCGGTCACGCCACGCCCGAACCTGACGGCAAAGTGGTTGCGCAGGCTGAAGGACTCCAGTTTCAGCGCACCGGAGCGAACCGAGAGATCGGACACCTTGTTAACGCTAGCGCGGACGCTCATCGCGGCGCTCATCTCCGCCGCGATGGCGGCCGCCTTCTCGGATCCGGGCTTGAGTGCCACCCCGAGGCTTTCGTTGAGCACGTGGGCATACTCATCGAGCACAGCAGTGAGGCCGCCATCGACACACTGCGCGAGCACATCCTTCCAATAGGGCGCTTCTTCGTCCTGCCTTCTAGTCAAGGCCATCATCTCTGGCTGGTTGAAGAAGTTGCGCATGGCCCAGGACACGGTGGTGGCATGGTTCCGGAGCGTGAAGTCGCGCATCACCTCAGGCCCGCCGGTGACCCTGCTGATCGCACGCAGGGCGCACACGCCCAAGCCCCCGATCGCCACATTGGTGAGGACCTCCGCGAGGTCCTCCGGACGGCGTCCGAACTCGGCCGGTTGGATCGATGCTGCACGGGCAAGGGGCAAGGTGCTCGTCGAAGCGCGTGCTCGAGTCGTGTTCATCCCACTCGATGCCGTAAGAGAACTCCACTCTGTCCACCAGCGGTAATTCAAGCGACACCTGGTCGAGAAGTACGGGTGCTGCCCAGTACCAAGAGTCGTCAACGGGTCCAGAGGACGGGCCTGCGGGCAGTTGCGAGAGAAGATTCTCAACCTGTTTCCTCACCTCTCGGAATAAGGTTTGACGATTCAGCGGAATCGCCTCCTGTACGGCCCGAGCGACTGACAGGGGGTCGCCGGCCATGGCCAAGGATGTGCAGGGGTACATAAGCATGAGCACCGGCATTCCGGTGAGCCTCCCCTCTGACTTCGAGAAGGCAAGGAGACCCCGTTGTCGGGTCGCGTCGTATCTCCGGTCGTGCAGTCCCGCATACTCGACAAGCCTTCGTTCGGCCTCATAGCTGAGCACCGAGGAGATCGCCTTTGGGACCACATTCCAAGCTGAAAAGATCAGGCGCTTGGTGAAGTGGCGCGAAGCCTCTGCGGCGTAGGGGCCGGAGAGGTCGTAATAGGGCAGCGAGGGCGGAACCCAGGCGAGACGCCAGGTCCCTGGCTCCAGGACATCTTGGGTGATCGCCCGCATCTTCGCATTGGCTGGGTCCAGAGCCCTGTATGCGTTGACCTGTCGCTTCGACAGGAGGTGGCGGTTTTTCGCCACCGCGATCCGGACCTCGGCGCTGTGAGTCCCGCTGCGTTCCAGTTCCTCCTTGACGACATAGCCGTCCATCAGCTCGAAAACGTAGGGAGAGCTTCGCCAGTACTCCAGCATGTCCGGCTGCCCAAGCGCCGCCGCGACGCGTGACAGGAAGCGGTAGTCGTGGAGGTCGCGCTCGGCCAGTGACAGACCCGGCATTTTAGCCTCACCAAGCATCCCGTCGCGATCGGGAGTGGATGCCAGCCGCTCGGTCCGAACCATGACCCTACGCAGCTCCGCTTGGGCTGAGTCTCGGGCCTCTTCGGCTAGCTTCCGGTCGCCGGTCATGAGGCCGCGGCGGAGGTCGCCGAGCTGGTCCTTTATGACGTCCGCGCGGTCGGATCCAGCGAGGAACTGCACGGTCTGGAGGAAACTCTGATAGTGGTCCTCGCCCTCCGTCTCGTCAGGAAGGGTGTACATCTTGAACGGTGTCGCGGACAACAGGACCAAGCGGGCTTCGCCGTGGTCGAAGAGCGCCCGGGCGAGCTCGGCTCCCGGGTTGTTGTCGTGAAGGAGTGAGGTGAATCGCTGGAACTCATCCAGGATGATGATGTCCGGTTCGAGGGCGGCGACGGCCGCGCGCGCCAGCTGCTGACGCATTCGTCCGATCAGGTTGTAGCGCCAGCTGCTCAGCCCCTGCTCGGGCCACCAGTCTTCTCGGCGGTGTTTGAACTGATCACCGCAGGCGAAGAACTCCTCCAGGAGGGTGCCATGGTCTCTTTGCCCGGGGAGCGATTGGAGCTCTGCTACGAGGGCTTCGCTCATTGTCGTCGGAATGCTGCTGCGGTCGTACCACTTAACGTGATTCCTGAAGTTGCCAAGGCGCGTTCCACCTCGGAAGAACTTGAGCCAAAACTCTGATTTCAGCTGGGGCAGTTGGCTGCGCAGCATCCAATAGAGCAGGACGCGCTCTTCCGCCTTGCCGCCGCTGTCGCTGACGTTGAACGAAGTGCCCGGGCTGAAGGACACGAAGTTGAGCTTCCGGCCGCGTAGGTCGTCTATCCTCCGGGCGAGCAGGGTGAGTCGATCGGCGAACTCGTGGCCAGCGTCTTCTCCGACGCGCAGCCGAGCGAGGTTCTGCCGGGCGATCTGGGCGTTGGAGCAGATGTACACGACGTCGATGCGGTCGACGTCGTCCCACAGCCGGTCGATCGCCTTGGCGATGACCCCTCGGGCGACAAGCGTCTTGCCGAGTCCCACCTCGTCGGCGACCAGGAAACGTCGGGTCGGATCGTCCTCCCAGAGGCGGGCGTCGACATAATCGACGGTGCGGCGCTGGAAGTCCTTGAGTCCAGCGAGCTCTTGGTCGACGTCCGGGCGAGGCGGCTGTGAGGTGCTCATTGTGTCTCCCGGGCGGCGGAGACGACCCGCCACAGTGCGTCGAAGTCTGGTCCGAGGTCCGGCAGTCTTCCCTCTTCATCGCGAAGATCATCGAGCAGGCTGCTGACCCGGTCCAATGAGTCGTCATCGCGGCCGAAGGCGCGTACCAGCGGCTCCACGAGAACCAGGTCGTCAACCCAGCGGTGGGGGTCGGCCGAGTGCTTCGCTCCTTCGTCGTGCGTGCCCCAGAGGATCGCGCTGGCAACGTCGTCGATGCCGGGGTCCTGCAGCAGCAGGGCGAGGTAACGAAGGATGTCTTCGATCTTGCTCAGCAGGTCGCGCAGCACTCGTCGAGAGCGGTCGGCGGGGGCGCCCACGAGTGTGGCCCTCAGTGCACTCGACCGCTCAACGGTGATGCCGTGACGCTCCAGGCGGGTTCGGACGGCCACAAACGCGGTCAAGTCGGACAGCCCGAGGCCCCGCCAACCATTGTGGTCACCGAGCCGACGGTCATGGGCCGCCTTTAGGGTTATCGGGCGTAGCCAGCTTTCACCAAGGTGAGGGGGAGGTGATGCCCACTCGAGTTGGACGTTGTAGGCATCAGCGTCGCCGGTCACGTGCAGTTCCGGACCGTTGGTTGCGAGAGCCGAGTGGAACTCCTCGATGGCTCTCTCCAAGTCGAACGCCGGGTCCGGGACCGGCTCGTCACTCGGCTTGTAGGGCTGCAGTAGCCGAATGAGACCGGTCTCCTTATCGTCGTCGTTCAGGATCGCGGCCGCTCCGCAGTGTGCGACAGGCCCGCTCAGCAAGACGCCAAACTCTATGTTTCCGCCAAAGGCAGCGGAGGTGGCGTTTGCGGAGCCCGCGAGCAGAGTGCCCGTGCCGCCAACATCCCAGGCGAACACCTTCGCGTGCAGACCAGACTTCACCTCGAGCGTGCCTCCGGAGCCCTCCGCCTCCTGCCCATCAGCGATCACGTCGGGCGGTGCATCCGCATAAGGCTGCAGGACCATCAGCTCATGTCCGTCGAGCGGTGCGGCTCCCAAACGGTTGAACGTCTCCGCGCGGGAGACGATGGTGCTGCCGCCCGCAATTCGGCGCCCGGTGGAGGCATCGAGGAAGGGGGATACGACCAGGCAGCGGTCAGTGCTGGCGGGTACCGGCCAACCGATGCCCCCGGGTGTTCCCATGGGATAGAGGGTGCCGGAGGTGAAGGGAGGCGGCACTCCTAGGGACCGGTCGCTCAGGGTCGCGGCGAGGTCGCGGATGAGTGCGGCGCGTGCGTCGGCAACCGGGCGGACGCTCATCGTCAGCAGATCCTTCAGGAAGGCGGCCGCTGGCTCCGCCGCCATTTGATGGGGGGCCGTCGGATCCTCCTCGGCCATGAACACTGTGTCCCAGGAACGGTCGCCCGTCAGGTTGCGGCTGAGGCAGGCCAACCGATGGGTGATCCCCGGAGGCGTTGGTGAATCGGAGCACCCAAATCTTCGGGTGGAAGACTCGAGACGGGGGAGGAGCGACCTCGATAATCGCTTCCTCCGCGAACACCGTCAGCTTGCGGTAGGTGGTCGGCACATGAATTCCGCCGGCTTGGCAGAAGACTGTGGTTCGACCGGCGTAACGTCGGATGGCCTCCAGTAGTTGGTGCGGCGCAGCGCTCTCGATTCCGGCTTCCGCCTGTTCGTAAGCCGCCATGGACAGGGAAGCGAGCAGTAGTGAGCTGAGGTCGAGCGTGTATGTCGTCGCAACGGCTGCATCGAGCCGCCAGCCCGTCGGGGGGCGAAGGACGTCGGTGAGGAGGTGTCTCACATCGGGATTCAGCACCTCACCCCTCCAGTCCATGGGCCAGATCGTTGAGGTGACGTCGGGCGATGCTCCACCGGTAGTCGAGCCAACCGGTCCCGGCGCCAACACTCCACGTGGATCGAGCATCGGGGTAGGAAAGACGAGCTCGCGTACGTTTGAGCATCAGCTCGCGCGAAGTGACCAACTCGCGGGCGTCTTCGCTTGCGTGACGACCGGCCTCCGCCAGCTGCCACCACGTGTCGAGGAACTGACGCGTTGCGGGTCGGATGCGTGGGTTGAGCTGAAGCATCCGGCTCCAGAAGCGCGAGCGATCCCACCCTTCGAAGAC
This sequence comes from Intrasporangium sp., assembly GCF_030452765.1. GTDB lineage: Bacteria > Actinomycetota > Actinomycetes > Actinomycetales > Dermatophilaceae > Intrasporangium_A. The sequence goes on along the minus strand of NZ_JAKDLO010000043.1, from coordinate 17,131 downwards.
CTTCTGCTCTTTCAGGCCTTCTGCCCACGACCTCAGGTAGTCGGCGTACTCATCACGCACCTCGTCATTACCGGTCACCTCCGCCATCATGCGGTTGTAGAGGATCGCCGGTCCGGTGGCAGTCTGGTGCACCCGACGAGCGTCGTCGACCAGCTCTGACATCTCATCGGGGAAGTCGTCACGGCGCTCGTGATCCCAGATCCAGTCAGCATCGGACGACGGGTGGTTGACGGCGAGCCAGTCAAAGAGCGAGCCACGGGTGGCATCGGCGATTCTCACCTTGAGAAACTCGGCCTCTGCGTTGTTTAGAGCGAAGGTCGTCGTGTCGAGCAGATCTGAAGGCGCGGTCGGAAGCGCCGCCATGCCCAGGCGTTCCATGCCCATACCCTCGAGCTCAGGATCCTCGACGCCTCGCGCGTGCTGGATCGCATTGCGGAAATAGCCGTTGATCGAGGTGCGCCACCGTCGGATCCCAACCTGCTCGAGGCTGGCCCAGTACAGTTCGCTCGGCATACGCTTGAGCGTGCTCCTCGCGTCTCGTCCGATCACCCCTCGGCTCTCTCCGCCCGCCACGAGAGCGCTTATCAACCTGATCTCGCGACTCCGCAACTCTGCTTGGGAGCGTTCGACTGGCCATCTGTGACGGGCGACGTCGTTGACGATCCACGGGACGAAGAGGAAGTACTTCACGCGCGTGTGAAGAGTCGACGTACCAGGGAAGAACGCGTTGGAGAAGGTGTCGCGGACGCTGCCTATGCCGAGCTCGTCGACGGTGGATGTGTCCTCGAACATCTTGACCACTTCGAGCATGGCGCTTCGCTGCGAATCGTCGCCATCCAGCCAACCGAAGTAGCCCATGTCAACGGATACAAGCGGAGTTGTTAGGGCAGGTCAAGACTCCGCAGCCGCCCACTGACTCTCCTGGTCTTCCGGGGGCCGAGGAGCTCGAGGACTTGTAGTTGTTGGGCGGTCAGTTCGGGTTCGAAGGTCTGCACGAGGGTGTCGTCGCGGTGCAGGTGGTGGCGGGTGACGGGGGCGAAGATCTCGAGGATGCGTTCGGTGGACGGCGCTGTGCAGTCACGGAATTCGGGGTAGAGCGCGATCTTGTGCAGGTCCGCGCGAGCCATGCCGGCGTGGACCTCGCGTTCGATCAGGGCGGCGACGAGCAGGGCCAGGAACTGGCAGCAGAACAGGGCCTCGATCCGGGCCGGGTTGTGCAGGAGCACCGGGGCGGCGTCCTGGACGGACTTGAGCAGGTGGTGGCGCCGTTCGAGGTTGGGTTGGTAGCGGTAGGCGGCCAGGATCTGGGCGTCGGACAGGTCGCGGTCGTTGGTGATCAGCGGGAAGCAGCCGTCGGACGCGGCGTCGTAGGTGATGCGGGCCAGGTCGATGTCGGCCTGGATGTGGAACCGGGCGGTGGTGATCTGCTTGTAGCGGGTGGCCGGTCCGGGCCGTCCGGCTCGTTCTTGCTTGTACGTCTTGACGAGCTCCTCGGTGATGGTGAACGTGACCCACCGCTGCGCGTTGGCTTCGGCCAGGGCTGCGGTCGCGGCTTCCTCGATCGCGACGCGGGTCTTGAACCGGGCCCGTGGCCCGGCGAGCCGGGCTTGCAGGGCTTCGATGGCGGCGATGCCGGCCTCGGTGCGGGCCGCGCGGGTGGCGGCGTCCCGGGCGGCCTTCGCGGTGGAGTGCACCCAGGTGATCCGGTAGCCCTCCGCGGACGGGGCCGGTGCGGGGGTCGTGGAGTAGACCTGCTCGGGCTCGCCGAGTCGTTTGCCGGGAGCTCGGGCGGCCTCGGTCCAGGCCGGGGTGTGGTCCTGCAGGTGTTTCCGGAACGCGCCGTCCTCGGTCCGGGAGCGCGGCAGGACGGTGACGAATCGTCCGCCGTGGCCCTCGGTGTGGTCCATCGCGGTCCGCGAGCAGAGCTTCGAGTCGGCCACGTAGAGGAAGTCGGCCCGGCCCAGCAGCGCGACCAGACCGTCCCAGGTCGGCACGTGGGTCGGGTCGTCGCTGGTGTTGCCGTCGGCGAGCCGGTAGGCGATCGGCACCGCGCCGTCGGCGGCCACGGTGAGGATCCAGACCAGCTGTTTCAGGTCCGGGCGGTGGTCCTTCGAGTGCCCGTACGTGATCACCGGGGTGGGTTTGCCGCCGCGGGCGGCGCCGACCGCGTCGGGGTATGCGCCGTGCACCGAGATCGAGGTGGAGTCGTTGTGCAGCTGGCTGGTGTCGATGCCGTACTCGGCCACCGCGCGCAGCACCACCGAGGTCAGCAGCGAGGCCCGGTCGGGGTCGAACAGGGCCTCCAACGCGCGCCCGACCCGGTCATCGTTCAGGACCGTGAGCTCGGCCGCGGTGAGCCCGAGCAGGCCCGGGTCGTACCGCGCGGCCCCACTCACCGAGCCCGTAGAGCGGCTCCCGGCCAAGGACCAGGTTGGTCACCACGACCCGGACCGCGTCCGCCGGGGCCAGCCTGATCCGGGCGTCGTCGGCGGGTAGCGCCGCGGCCAGCAACGCCGGCAGTCCGAGCCGGTCCAGCACCTGGCCCACGATCGGCAGCCCGCCCAGGGCCACCGAGACCAGCTCGAACTCGTTCCCGCCCTTGCTGTGGTCCGTCATCGCGACACTTCCCGTGCTCGGTTGGTGCTCGTCACCACGCACGCTATCCTTCGATTGTCAACCGAAGGACACGACACGCCGGGAGGAGGTACTCGCCCGTGGGTAGCAGACCAGCAGGCCCGCCCGGCAAGCGGATCGCCGCCGACCTCGCCGCCCTGGACTACGCCCTACCGGGCACCCTGACCAGCCGCTACATGCGGTGCGGCAAGGCGAACTGCCGCTGCAAGGCCGACCTACCGGTCCTGCACGGGCCCTACCTGCACTGGACCCGGACCGTGGCCGGCAAGACCGTGACCCGCACCCTCACCCCGGAACAGGCCGAGCGCTACCAGCCCTGGTTCGACAACGCCCGCCGCATCCGCGAGGCCCTGACCGACCTCGAGACCCAGTCCCTGAACGCGTTCCACGCCGCCGAAGACTGATCGAGTAATTGCCGAGATATCACCCGGCAGATATGCGGAACGTCAGTAAGGCGACCCCACCTCCCCCGGAAGCAAGCGATCCGCCGCCAAGCCAGGCCAGCGTGGCGTCCAGGGGAGCCGCACCCATTTGAATTGGGCGCGAAGCCCGCGTCCGGCACGGAGTGTCGGTCGTCTGCCCGTGGGTGGGAGCCGCGGCCATGGTCGAGTGCGCATGTTGTACTAGAGGACAGCGAAGCACGGCGTCCGTCCGGGCACCTCGGCCGGCGTGGCAAGGTCCAGTCTCCATGGCTGCCCGCCGACGGCACTTCCCGGCACGGGGAGCGCAGCCTGCTCCGGTCAGTCCTTCGACGGTCAGGCGGCCCGGCCTGTCTCAGCGGGGCCTGTCCTGGCTCGCGGTCATCCACGTCCGGCTCGGCGGCGCTGTCGTCCGGGCCACTCACGTGCCGCTGTCCAGCACGCTCAGGGAGCTCGCAGCGGCCTGGGCCACTGCCTCCGCGACCGGTAGGGAGCGGTGCTCGTCGGACAGGATCTCGACGCCCCATGGCCCGTTCCACCCCGCGGTCCGCAGTGCCGCGATCATGGCGGTCAGCTCGAACGTGCCCTCGCCGCAGTAGCGCCGTCGGTGGACCGTGTCCTCGAAGAGCGTTCCGATCACCTGCTCGGCGGCGTCGTTCAGCTCGACCCCGATGATGCGGCGCAGCGGCACGGTCGCAAGATCGGACGGGGGTGTGTGTGCGCGGAAGATGTGCCAGGCGTCGATGATGACACCGCCGGCATCGTGGTCGGCGTCCTCGACGAGCTGCAGTCCGTCGTGCAGGGACCTGATGTTGGACCAGGGGAAGAACTCGATCCCGAGCCGGGCACCCACAGCCTGCGCCTGAGTCGCCAGCTCAGCGAACCGGGCGGCCCAGAGGCCACGGTCCCAGGGGCCGCTGTCCCCGTCCGGGGTGACCTTGATGTGCCGCGCGCCGAGGGACTCCGCCGCCTCGAGCAAGTTGTGCCGGACGCGATCCGACGCCTGTCGATGGGCTCCGTCGTCCCACCAGTAGGGGATCCCTTCGAGCTCGAGGTGGACCATCCCGTTGTCGGCGAGCATCGCTCGAATCCCACTGAGGCCGTATGCCGCCACGGCCGCGGGAAGGTCGTCGGACAGCAGGCCGAAGCCCCGGAAGCCAGCCGCCGACGCGGCCTCGATCCGTTCGCGCAGGGGGAGCGGACTGCGCAGGTCCGGCCGGTCGGAGGCGGCATCTCCTGCCGTGGTCCAGCAGGTGGCGAGCAGTTCGTCGGCCGCAGCTGTCATCTCTGGTCACTTTCGGAGTCGAGGGGGGTGGGCCGCGGTTGCAGGCCGATTGCCTTGTAGCACTGGTCGATCAGGCGCATCGTCCTGACGGCGTCGGCCGCGTCTGTGCGGGCGGGCACGCCAGTGCGGATCGCCGTGGTGAAGGCCTCGAGCTGGTACGTGTAGGACGAGCGTGTGCCGAGGTGCTCGGTGCGCGTCCCTTTGCTGGTCGTGACGACGAGCCGGTCGTCGTTGTGCGGGTTGACGAAGTCCTTGATGACCGCTTCACCGGCGGTGCCGACCAGGCGATGACTCATCTGGTGGTGGTCGCTCGCCATGTTGCAGCCGGCGGTGCCGGTGACACCGTTCGGGAACCGGAGCGTGGCGGTCAGCCACTCGTCGACACCCGGGTGGCCCGACCGTTCGCCGCCGGTGGCGCTGACCAGCTCGGGCTCGCCGCCCACGAACGGAGCCAGAACCCGCATTGAGTGCAGGCTGTAGCAGCCGAGGTCCATGAGCGCACCGCCGCCGAGCACCAGAGACCATCGCGGGTCGCTGGCAGCGGGCGCCGGCATGTCCATCACGGTCTCGACGTGGCGCAGCTCACCGAGCTCACCGCTCGCGAGGATGGCGTGCAGTCGCGCGACGAGCGGGTGCCAGAGGTAGTGGAACCCCTCGAAGAACTGACGATCGGCTCTTCGCACCTGAGCTGCGACGTCCTCGGCCTCGGCCGCGTTGTTGGCCGATGGCTTCTCGGTGAAGACATGCTTCCCCGCGGCCAGCGCGGCCTTGTTCCAGGGTGCGTGGAGGCTGTTGGCCAACGGGTTGTAGACCGCCTCCACGTCGGGGTCGTTGATGACGTCGAGGTAGGACTGGTGCACTTTCTCGATTCCGTGCGCCGCGGCGAAGGCAGCTGCGCGTGCGAAGTCCCGTGCAGCTACGGCGACCAGTCGGGTGCCGGTGATCCGCGCTGGCTTGACTATGGCCAGTTCGGTGATGCGGGCGGCCCCGAGGATGCCCAATCTCAGTGGTTCCATCTCACTCACCGTCACTCACCCTGGCTTCGGAGCCGACGAGATGGCCAGCAGGCCGCGAACGTGGTCGGCGCTGATGCGCACGTTATGCACCGGTCCCTCGCCGCGAGGCTCCTCGGTGAGGATGGTGTCCTGTTCCAGGGTGTACCAGCCCGTGTAGCCGTTGCCCTGCAACGTGTTCACGATGGCTGCTACGTCGACGTCACCGGTGCCCAACGGGCGGTACATCCCTTGGACGACGCCTTCGGTGTAGGTGAGTCGACCGGCCCGGACCTTGTCCGCGATCGTGCTGTCCACGTCCTTGAGGTGGGTGTGGGCGATGCGGTCGGGCGACTGGCGGGTCAGCTCTGCCGGGTCAGTCCCCCCGATCAGCAGGTGCCCGGTGTCGAGGCAGAGGGCGATGGAGGAGCCTTCCAGGACCCGCTGAACCTCGGGACCGGACTCGACCATGGTCCCCACGTGTGGGTGGAGCACGGCGCGCACACCGTGTTCGGACGCCAGGTGCGCGATGCGGTCGAGGTTGTCGAGCAGTCGGGTCCACCCGGCTTCGTCGAGGATCGGCCTGGTGTCGTAGCCGTCCAGCCCTGACACCGCTGAGAGCACCAGTACCTCAGCGTGGGTGGCGTCGTACGCCGTGAGAATGCGGCCGATCTCGGGGAGCGGGTCGAGTCCGGCTTGGTGCATCAGGACGGGGGTGAAGCCGCCGACGGCGGTCAGATGGTGTCTCTCGAGCACCTCGGCCATCTGCTGCGGATCCGCCGGGAGGAACCCGTCGGGGCCGAGCTCGGTCGCGGAGATCCCGACGTCCTGCATCTCGGCGAGCACCCGCTCTGGGGTGAGCTGGAAGCCCCAGTTCGGGACCTCGCAGACTCCCCAGGAGATGGGTGCCCCGGCGATCCGGTGCCGGGCGGCGGTCGTCGTGGGAGAGGCTGGGTGCACTGTGGGACCAGTCATGACGGTCGAACCTCGTCGATCTGCACCGGACGGTGCGCTTGCAGGGACAGGGTGGCGGCCTCCGCGATGAAGGCGACGGCCAGGGCATCGTCGACGGTGCACGGTGACTTCCGTTGTCGGGCGACGACTTGGGTGAAGGCGTGCAGCTCCGCGTGGAAGGCACTGGCGAGCCGGTCCATGAAGAAGGTGGCCGGCGAGCCAGCCGGCCACGCGACGCCGGGCTCGAGGTTGCGCAGGGGAGTGGTGTCGCTCCACCCGGCGGCGACGCTGTCGGCCGTGCCGTGCAGCTCCAGTCGGACGTCGTAGCCGCGGAGGTTGTAGCAGGAGTTCGACACCACCGCGGTGGCGCCGTCGTCGAAGGTGAGCACCGTGGCGGCGGTGGCGACATCGCCGAACTCGGCGAAGAAGTCGTCACCCTTGGCACTGCCCGTGGCGTAGACCTCGACGACCTCGCGGCCGGTGACCCACCTGACGGTGTCGAAGTCGTGCACGCTGCAGTCCCTGAAGATCCCGCCCGAGGTCTCGATATATGCCCGAGGGGCGGGGGCCGGGTCCAAGGTCGTGGAGCGGACCGTGTGGACCCAGCCGAGCTCACCGGACTCCACCGCCGCACGGGCCGAGGCGAAAGCCGGGTCGAAGCGGCGGGGATAGCCGACCTGCACCGGGATCCCACTCTCGTTGACATACCGGGCGATCGCCATGGCCTCGGCCAGGTCGCCGGACAGCGGCTTCTCGCAGAACACGGGGATTCCTGCCTCGACCCCGGCCCTGATCAGCTGCGTGTGGGCGTTGGTGGCCGCGGCGATGACGATGGCGTCGACCCCGCTGGCGATGAGGCTCTCGGGAGAGTCGGCCGTGTGAGCGCCGACCCGATCCGCGACGGCCCGGGTGACTGCCGGGACAGCATCCGTGACGACCAGGGATTCGACGGCAGGGAGCTGGGACAGGGTGTCGGCATGAAATGAGCCGATTCTGCCCAGACCGATCAGGCCAAGGCGCATGGTTCTCTCCTCGATACGAGTCGGGTGGGATGAAGATGAAGCGGTGGGTCAGCCGAGCCCACCGATGACGTTCTGGTCCCAGTCGATGACCGAGCCGGTGACCACGCCACTGCGATCGGAGAGCAGGAAGACGACGAAGTCCGCGATCTCGTCGACCTGCCCGAGCTTGCCCATCGGCAGTCGCGCAGCGGCTTCCTGGTGCCAGTCCGGGCCGGCATCGTGCGTATGCCGTTGGGTGACGTCCTCGCCGTCGGTGGCCGACCACCCCATGTTGAGGCCGTTGATCCGGATGCGGTCCCAACGGTGGGCGTGGGCGGCGTTCTTCGTCAGCCCGGCCAGCCCTGCCTTGGCTGCGACGTACGGCGCGAGGAAGGCCTGCCCGCCGTGGGAGTCGATGGAGATGACGTTGACGATGGTGCCCGGTTCGCCCCGCAGGACCATGTCGGCGATCGCCGCCTGCATGAGGAAGAAGGGGGCTCGCAGGTTGACGGCAACGTGCTGGTCGAACAGCGCCGTCGTGGTGTCGAGCATGGTGCCACGGGTGGTCAGTCCGGCCGCGTTGACCAGGCAGTCGATGCGGCCGTGCCGCTCGATGGTCGCGGCGACGGCGGCCCGCGCCTGGGGCACGTCGGCGATGTCGGCCCGGACGAAGACGGCGTCGGCGCCGGTGCCCCGCAGCTCGGCAGCAACCCCCTCGCCGCGCTCGGTGTTGCGGCCCGCCACGACGAGCCTGGCGCCTTCGCGGGCGGCGGCCCGGGCAATGCCCGCGCCGAGACCCTGCGTGCCGCCGCTGATCAACAGCACCTTCTCCGAGAGTAGGTCCTTCATGTCGCCTCCAGGGCGGTGGTAGTCGGGCCGGTGGCCTGCTCCCAGCCGGGGTTGGCCACCGCTGCAGGGACCTGACCCGTGAGCACATCGAGGACCCCCTGGGCGGCGTCGACGAAGGTGGCTGCGGTGGCCCGCCGGCTCAAACCCATCAGGTGGGGGGTGAGCACGACGTCGGCGTGGTCGAAGAGCGGGTGGTGCTTCGGAGGCTCTGGATCGAAGACGTCGAGCCCCACCCCGCTGAGTCGACCATCCTGCAACGCCGCATACACCGCGTCGAGGTCGATGAGCCCGCCCCGGCCACAGTTGACCAGGACCGCGCCCGGTCTGACGTGACACAGCAGCTCGGACCCGACCAGGTGACGGGTGGACTCGAGCAGGGGGAGGTGCAGGGTGATCACATCGCTGCGGCTCACCAGGTCTCGCAGGTCCGCGCAGCGGACCTCGACCGGTGGCTCGCTGACGGGGTCGTAGGCCAGGACCTCCATGCCGAACGCGGCGCCGAGGAGCCCAGCACGCTGCCCGATGCGGCCGTAGCCGATGACACCGAGCACCGAGCCGGCGAGATCACCGACGGGGATGCTGCCACGCGCCGCCCAGCGGCCGGATCTCACCAGCGAGGTGAGCGGGCCGAAGCGCTTCACCAGATGCAGGGCCATGGCGATGGCGCCCTCGGCGACGGCGGTGGTGCCCGCGCCGGGGGTGACGACCACGGCGATGCCCCTGGACGTCGCGGCGGCAAGGTCAACCCGCTCGACACCCACGCCGGTCCGCGCCACGACTCTCAGCCGTGGTGCGCGGTCGAGGAACTCACGGTTCACCACGGCATCGGCGCGGGCGATCGCTCCCAGCGCGAGCGCCAGGTCTGCCTCGGTCGGCTCCGGGACGAAGCGGCAGGAGCCGCCCAGGACCGGACTCACCAGGTCGGGGTCGACCGGACCGAGGCCCACGACGACGGGCAGCTCGGCGAGCTCAGACACGGCTGACTGCCGCCTGCCCGTGGTGGCCGAAGGTGGCTCCCGGCACGGGCCGGACCCGGTGCCACTGCCCGTCGACCGCTGAGGCTGCCGCGGCAGCGATGACCTCGGCGTCAGCGAGCGCCTCCTGGATGGTGGAGTTGTGCTGCTCGCCGCCGGTGACGGCGACCAGGAACTTCTTGGCCTCGACCACCTTCAGGTCGTCGTAGCCCAGGCTGTTGCCCGGCCCTGGCTGGAATGCCGCGTACTCGCCCTGGGACGCGTTGCCCAGGATGGTGGTGTAGCCTTGGTTGGGCCCGGTGCGGCCCAGCGCCAGCTTGAGCTCGTTCATCTGCTCGAAGTTCCAGGACGCGGAGCCCTCGGTGCCGTAGACCTCGAACGCGAGTCCACACTGTGGCCCGACGATCACGCGGGACGCCTCCAGGGTGCCGACTGCGCCGGCGCCGGGTGAGTCGGCGGAGAACCTGACGAGAGCGGCTGCGTAGTCGTCGTTCTCCACCTCACCGAGCTCGCCGTCCTCTATCACGGCGAAGTGGGTGGCCTGTCCCATGGGCAGGATGGGGCGCTGCCGGTGCACCGTGGAGAGCAGTCCGCTGACGTCGGTGATCGGGCCGATGACGTACTGCATCAGGTCGACGACGTGGCTGAGCAGGTCCCCGAGCGCGCCGCTTCCGGCGAGGTCCCGCTTGAACCGCCACGACAGGGCACCGTTCGGCTCGGAGGCATAGCCGTTGAAGAAGACCGCACGGACGTTGGTGATGCGGCCCAGCTCGCCCTTCGCGATCAGCTCGCGGATGCGTTCCACCGCGGGGGCGTGGCGGTAGTTGTAGCCGATGGAGGTCGTGACGCCCGCCACCTGCGCGGCTGCGGCGACCGCGGCCGTGTCGACCGCGTCGCGACCGACGGGCTTCTCGATCCAGAACGGCTTGCCGGCCTCGGCTGCGGCGATGCCGATCTCCCGGTGCAGCAGGTTCGGCGCGCAGATCGAGACGACGTCGACCTCAGGGTCGGCGAGCACGTCCCGGTAGTCGGTGCTGCCTCTGGCGTAGCCCAGGACCTCACGGGCGTAGTCGACCCGGTCGGGAGCAGTGTCGGCAGCGTGCACCAGCCGGGGCCGCAAGTCGAGCTCGGGGTAGACGAGGGGGATGGCCTGGTAGGCGCGGCTGTGCAGCTTGCCCATCCAGCCGACGCTGATCAAGCCCACACCGAGCTCGGTGACGCCTTTGTCGTTGATGTGTCCAACCATGACGATGTCGCTTTCTGGATAGAGGTCGAGAGGGGTGGTGGGAACCGCGGAGAGATCCGGGACCTGACACGTCGTCTCAGGCGTGCTCGCGCTCCCGGGCCTGGTGCAGGGCCGATCGGGACGCAGCGGCGAGAAGCGTGGAGTCCGAACCGATCGCCACAAAGGTCCAGCCCTGTCCGAGGCGTTGGGCTGCGGCGAGCCCGTCATTGACGAGGAGGCCGCAGGCCTTCCCGTGTCGTTGGCCGGCCGCCAGGACCGTCTCGAGGGCCTCGACGAAGGCCGGTGCGCTGGTGTCGCCGGGGACGCCGAGGTCGTGGCTGAGGTCGCGAGGCCCGATGAAGAGGACGTCGACGCCGTCGATGGCGGCGATCTCATCCGCGGCCGCCACCGCTGCAGCGGACTCGATCTGGACGACGACGAGGATCTCGTCGTCTGCCCGGTCCAGGGCGCCGGGATCGAGCCCGAACCGGCAGGCACGGTTGTACGTCGCCACCCCACGGTCCCCCTGCGGCGGGAACCTCAGGTGGATCAGGGCCTCCCTGACCTGACCTGCGTTCTCCATCCGAGGCAGCATGATCCCAGCGGCACCGTTGTCGAGCACGCGGCCCATCCGGATTCGGGCGTCGGACTCGACCCGGACCACGGTGGGCACGCCGTAGGCGCCGGCCACCGGGACGACGTCGCGGACCTGCTCCTCACCGCCGGCGCCGTGCTCGAGGTCGAGCAGCAGCCAGTCGAAACCAGCCGCGGCGCAGACCTCGGCCACGACCGCGGAGGCGGTGCCCACGAAGGTGCCCAGGGTGGATTCCCCGCTGCGTACTGCCTGGGCTAGCGCGCCGTTGTTGAGCGGGCCGGAGTCGACGAGGGTCACCCGAACCACCGCTGGGTTTGGCGGTCCTGCTCGTACTCGGCGCGCAGCGCGGGCACCGTGGTGACCTCGGAGACCTCTGCCGGGGCCACGTCCCACCAGACCCCGGCCGGCGGCAGGTCCGCGTGTGGGATCACCGGCACGACGATGACGACGGTGCCCGGATGTCCACGGCTGTCGTCCAGCGCCCCACGCAGCTCGTCGGCGGTTCCGGCGCGCATCGCCCTGGCGCCGAGGCCGGCCCCGATCTGCACCAGGTCGACGGACAGGTAGTCACCGCTCAGACGCGCAGCCTTGTCCACCTCCGTGGCGTCGGCGAGCTCGAGCGGCTCGGTGCGGTAGCGGAACTCGTTGCCGAACTCGCGTCCGTTGCGGAACATCTGCAACCGGTGGATCACCTGGTAGCCGTGGTTCTCCGGGATCACCACGGTGATGGGAAGGCCCTCCTGGGCTGCGGTGACCAGCTCGGTCGGTGCCATGAGGAAGGTCCCGTCGCCGAGGAAGGCGGTGACGCGGGCCGACGGATCGGGGTGCGCCATCCGGATCCCCATCGCCGCCGGGATCTCGAATCCCATGCAGGAGAAGCCGAACTCGAGGTGGCAGGTGCGCTCTCCCGTGGCGTCCCACACCTTCTGAAGGTCACCGGGCGGACCGCCGGCCGCGGCGACGATGACGTCGCCCGCGCGGGCGTGCTCCTGCAGGACGCCGATGACCTGACCCTGCGTCAGGACCGCGTCGGTCGTGGTGACGACATCGGAGTCGGGTGCGACCGCGGACTTGTCGAAGAGCTGGTCCGGGTCAAGCGCATCCGAGCGCTCGATCGCCCAGGCGTCGAGGAGCTCCTCCACCCGGTTCCTCCACGACGACTCGGGGTGCACGTCGCGCTCGGTGATCGCCCGGGTGAGGGCAGCGAGGCTGCGCTTGGCGTCGCCGATGACACCGATGGCGCCCAGCCGGTCTGCGTCGTGGACGTTGACGTTGATGCTGGCGAACCGCACGGCGGGGTTGGCGAAGATCGAGTGCGAGCCGGTGGCGAAGTCGGTGAGCCGCGACCCGACCGTCAGCACCACGTCGGCCTCGTTGGCCAGCCTGTTGGTGGCCGGGGTGCCTTCGAGTCCGATGCCGCCGACCTGCCACCACGCAGCGGTCTGCACGGCCCCCTTGCCGCCGAAGGTCTCGGCGACGGGTGCCCCGACTGCGGCTGCGAGCGCTTCGAGCTCTTCGGTGGCGTCCGAGTAGATCACGCCGCCCCCAGCGATGATGATCGGCTTCTTCGCCGAAGCGAGCAGCGCTGCGACGGCTTCGATCTCGTCGGTGTCGGGGGCGGGACGACGGATCACCCAGTCGCGTTCGCCGAAGAACTCGGCGGGGAAGTCGTAGGCGTGCGACTGCACGTCCTGGGGCAGGGACAGCACGACTGCGCCGGTCTCGACGGGGTCGACGAGGGTCCGCATCGCCGCTGGCAGCGCCGTCAGCAGCTGCTCGGGTCGGGTGATCCGGTCGAAGAACCGGCTGACCGGCCGGAAGGCGTCGTTGACGGTCAGGTCGGCGTCGACGGGGTGCTGGAGCTGCTGCAGGACCGGTCCCTGGTGGCGGGTGGCGTAGGTGTCACCCGGCAGGAGCAGTACGGGCAAGCGGTTGATGGTGGCCAGCGCGGCGCCGGTGACCATGTTCATCGCGCCTGGACCGATCGACGCGGTCACGGCCAGCGTCGCCCGTCGGCGGGAGTGCTTGGCGAACCCGACGGCTGCGTGGACGAGGGCCTGCTCGTTCCGGCCCTGGATGAAGGGCATCGTCTCGCTCAGCTGGTCCAGGGCCTGGCCCAGACCGGCAACGTTGCCGTGGCCGAAGATGCCCAGGGTGGCTGGAATGAGCCGGCGCCGCTCACCATCGGCGACGGAGTACTGCCGGGAGAGGTAGGTCACCACGGCTTGCGCAGCGGTCAGTCGGATCGTGGCGGCAGAAGGCATGTCCGGGTTCTTTCTCATCGGTGGGACGAAGGGGGACGGGGGAGGGGTGCTGCGCTACCAGGGACGCCCGTGCAGGATGACCGTCTTCACATCGGTCATCTCGGCGACCGCCGAACGCGGTCCCTCCTTGCCGATGCCGCTGCCCTTGAGCCCGCCGTACGGCATGAGGTCGGCGCGCCACAGCGGGGTCCAGTTGATGTGGATGGTGCCGGTGTCGAGCTCACGGATGGCCCGCACCGCTCCGGAGACGTCGGAGGTGAAGATCCCGGCGCCCAGTCCGTATGCCGTGCCGTTGGCCTGGGCGATCGCCGACTGCCAGTCCTCGGCGATCGACACGGCGACGGCGGGTCCGAAGAGCTCGTCCTGACTGAAGGGTGAGTCGGGATCGACTCCCGTGACCACGGCGGGCGACATCACCGCGCCGTCCCGTTCCCCACCGGTCAGGAGCGTGGCACCGTCGCGGACCGCCGCGCGGATCGACCGCTCGACCCGCTCCGCCTCCTGCTCGGTGATCAAGGTGCCCATGCCCGTCTCGGTCGAGCCCGGGTCACCGGTGCTGATCTGCCGCACCCGTGGGACCAGGGCATCGAGGAAGTCACCTGCGATCTTCGGGTGAGTGATGACGCGCTGCACGGAGATGCACACCTGCCCGGCGTTGACGAAGCCGCCGAGGGCGACAGCCGCCGTCGCAGCATCGATGTCCGCATCGGGCAGCACGACGACGGGGCAGGAGGCTCCCAGCTCGAGGGAGAGCTTCTTCACGCCGGCCATCTGCGTGATGCGGGTGCCGATCGGGGTCGACCCGGTGAACGAGATCTTGTTGACCCGAGGGTCACTGACGAGAGCATCGCCGAGCTCACCGCCGGCACCGGTGAGCACCGACAGCACGCCTTCGGGGAGGCCCGCGTCCACGAAGCACGCGGCGAGCGCAAGCGCGGTCAACGGCGTGGTCCGAGCCGGCTTGAGCACGACGGCGTTTCCGGCCGCCAGCGCCGGCGCGACCTTGTGCAGCACGAGAAGAGACGGATAGTTGAAGGGCGTGATGGCCACGACCACTCCGACCGGCTGGCGGACGGTGAAGCCGACCTTGTCGAAACCCGTGCCCGGGTTCGCGTCGAGCGGCAAGGAGTCGCCGTAGAGCTGGGTTCCCTCGAACGCCGCGAGACGGATCAGCTCGCCGGACCGGGATGCCTCACCGCGAGCCTCGGTAATGGCCTTGCCGGCCTCGGCGCTGATGGTCTGTGCGATGGACTCGGCCCGCTCGTCGGCGAGCGCGGCCGCCTGCAGGAGGATCCGCATCCGCTGATGGGCGGGGGTGCGTCGCCACACCCTGGCGCCCTCCGTCGCTGCAGCGAGTGCACCGTCGACATCCTCTCGGCCCGCGAGGGAGACCGACCCGACGACCGACCCGTCGAACGGCGACGTCACGTCCTCCCGACGACCCGACACGGCTTGGGCCCACTGGCCACCGATCAACAGCTTCACGCTGGACTCCATCCATCGACATTGAGGGCAGACCGCTGGACGCTCACTCGTACAACCGCCCCGGTCAGGTGCCATCAGCGTGACGGCCACGACTCTCGTCGGTCAACGAATCAGACCCATCAAAATGCCATCAGGCGCAACGGTCCGATCGGCGCGATAGAGCGTCACGTTAGGCAACTTCGCGTATTCCTCGAACCCAAGCGGAAGCCTCCAGGTCTAGCCATGTCCGTCAGAAATCCATCAGAATGACGGCATGCCCCATCCCTACCCGATCCGAGAGATCGCTCGCCAGTCCGGGCTCAGCGAGGCGACCGTCGACCGCGTGCTCAACGAGCGGCCCGGAGTGCGGCCCAGCACGGCGGCGAACGTCGCTCAGGCGATCGCCGATCTGGACCGCCAGCGCAGCCAGCTTCGGCTGGGCGGCCGCACCTTCATCGTCGACCTCGTCATGCAGACTCCCGACCGGTTCTCCGCCGCCGTCAAGGCAGCGCTGGAGCACGAGCTGCCGATGCTCCGTCCGGCGGTCGTCCGGTCGAGGTTCGACCTGCGCGAGACGGCGCGTCCCGGCGAGCTCGTGAAGGCGCTCGACGGCATACGTCATCGAGGCTCGATGGGGGTCATCCTCAAGGCCCCGGACGAGCCCGAGATCGTCGAGGCAATCAGTCGGCTGCACGACTCCGGCATTCCGGTGGTCACCCTCGTCACCGATATCCCCCTGAGCCAACGGGTCGCCTATGTGGGTATAGACAACCGGGCAGCCGGTGCCACCGCTGCCTACCTCATCGAGCATTGGCTCACCGCGAATGATGACGCGATCCTGATGGCCCTGAGCCGCAGCGCCTTTCGCGGTGAGGAGGAGCGAGAGATGGGCTTCCGCACCACGATGCGGGAACGAGCAGCCGGACGGAGCCTGGTCGAGGCCACCGACACGGACGGGCTCGACAGCGCGGTGCGCGACGAGACTGTTGTCATCCTCCACGAACACCCCGACATCACCGCCGTCTACTCCATCGGTGGGGGCAACGGGGCCATCCTGGAGGCCTTTGCGATCGTGGACCGGGAGTGCAGGGCCTTCGTCGCACACGACCTCGACCGCGACAACCTGGCGCTGATCCAGGCGCGAAGGATCACCGCGGTCCTGCACCACGACCTGCGCCAGGACATGCGTCGTGCCTGTCAGGTGATCATGCAGGCGAATGGAGCCCTTGACGGGCCCATAGAGTCGATCGCCTCGCAGATTAGTGTCGTGACGCCCTACAACATCCCGACCCAGCCTCTGTACTGAGACTGGACCGGCTGACGCGCAGTCTCGGAGTGCCGTGAGTGTCCTGGAATGTCCCGAAGTCCGGCCAGTGGGGAGATCCGAGGGGGGCGTTGTAGCGGGTGACGATCCCGCACTGCTCGCAGCCCGAGCCGGCGATATGCCGCCGCTCGAGGTCGCCAACGTCATCGCCGCCACCGCCGAGGGCTACGCCTTCCTGACCCGCCTCGACGGAGACCAGCCCATCGACGGCTTGTCACCCCCGACCCGGTCCGAGCTCGTCGCCGATGCCGTCGAGCCCGGTATGCCTGTGGAGCAGCAGAGCCCCCGCCTCACGGTGCACTTGACTGGGCGCGACAGCCACTGAACCACTGAACCTGCCCACTCGTCCCCCTATGAGGCCCTGCGCTCGCGTGGACCCGGGGCCAGCTGTTGCCTCATGGAGGCCCCTCACGGCTCTCGACGGGTACCGGTCGTCCCAACACTCCGAGCGGCACGTCGGATTGTCTTCGATGTAGAAACGTCGTGCAGCGAGCCGTGCAACGAACTTGGCCGAGATGGGGTCGTGGCCCAATCACTGCCCTGCCGCCCGATCAGGGTTGCGACGGCATTTGCGCTGGTCAGCGGCCTGCACGGCCAATGCCGGAGGGTGGCAAACGGGGCAACACTCCGATTTCGTAGCGGACGCCACCGCCGCGTTCCGCGCGCTAGGACCGCGTGCAACCAACATCTGCGTAATCGCAGGTCAAACCCCATTACTGGGAAGTAGATCTGGTGGCCAGGGGCGGGGTCGAACCGCCGACCTTCCGATTTTCAGCCGCTCACATCGTCGCTGGTCAGCGTCGGTTTGCGCCCGCTCGTGCAACGTGTCGTGCAACGGCTTGGCTGGGGGTTGTGGCGCAGACGGTTCGTCAAGGGTGCGTGCGGCTCGAAGGACCCTTGGCTGCATCGGTGAGCAGTTCACGCACCAAGTCGAGGTCGTCGAGAACGATGTCATGGCCGCCGGCGCGTTGAACCCATGTGAAGGCTTGGTCCGATTTGCGATCGAACCAGAGGTCGACGTGTTCTGCGATGTCGTGACGCACCTGTGAGTCGACACCGCGGATCTGGTCCAACGCCACTGGGCGGGTGGCGGAGTCGAGACTCAGACCTCCTCAACTAGTGGCGGGGGTTCTGTTTAAGTCTGGGGCCTC
>NZ_JAKDLO010000185.1 GCF_030452765.1 Intrasporangium sp. | reverse complement strand
CAACCGAAGCCGCCACCGCCGCCCCGGCCGCCGGACTGCACCTGTGACGTGTCGAGCTGCACGTTGTCGTTGAAGGTCATGGTGCGGCTCCTACCGGCGTCTCGGTCCTCGGGATGCGCTCAGCACCCGTGAATCGTAGATCAGCGAGCGCGTTGCGGGGGTGAAGCCGGGAGGGGCCATCAGGCTGAGACCGCCCGAGCGGCTCACTTCGTGGGGTGGAGCACGACTGCGTCGGGGTAGGCCGTGGTGAGCCGCATCCGGACCGTGACCGCATCGCCGACGGCCGGCGGGGTGGTGTGGTCGGGCAGCACGAGCAGGCTGCACTGCATGTGCGGCGGCTCCGCGAACCGGGGCATGACCCCGGACACCTCGAAGGGGGAGCGGACCCGGTGCGCCGCCTCGAGGGCCCCCTCGGCCACGGCGATGGCGCGCTGTCGTGCCGTCGCGGCGGCCGCGGGCGACTCCATGGCGACACCGTGCGAGGTGCCTCCGCTGACGACGACGAGATGCCCGGCCGGCTGTGGCCGCTGGCGGTAGCCGATCCGCTCGCCCTTGGCCAGGGCCCGCACCTCCAGGACGTCGGCCCGCACCTCGTAGGCTCCCTTGTCACCGAGCCACAGGTCGGTCCCGACCCGCGGGCGGAACTCCCGGTCGGGGAACCGGGCGGTGAGCTCGCCCAGCTCGGAGGCTGTCACGTGCGAGAGGAACCAGCGCCGGTTGTCCGGGACGGCCTCGACGAACCGTGAGATCTCCGCGACGTGCCCGGTCCCGAGCGGCAGGTGCAGCGTGACACCCTCGGCCCCCGAGGAGGTCACGAACGCCGCGAGCGAGCGCAGCGGCATACCGAATCGGCCCATCGAGGTGAGCCCCTCGACGACGACCCGTGCCTTGCTCTGCACGGACCGGAGGTCCTCGACGTCGTCCGGAGCGGTGACGGTGTGCACGACGCGGGTGCTGCGCAGGTCGGGCAGGTCGTGATGCAGCACCGCGCGGTACGGCTCGAGGACGAGGACCTGGCCGCCGAAGCAGGCCAGGGCCTCGGGCAGCTCCATGTAGGTGCCGACCGCGATCATCGGCGCTCCGAGGCGGTGTGCCTCGCCGCACAGCAACTGCCGGCCGAAGCCGTAGCCGTTGCCCTTGATGACCGGCACGAGCCCCGGCAGGCGGCGCAGCGTCGCCTGCTGGACGGCCCGCCAGCGGTCGCCCTGGACGTGCAGGATCAGCGCCACCGGTCACCGCCGCTTCATGTAGAGGTCGAAAGCCTTGTACAGCAAGGGGTTCAACGGCAGGTCCCACTCGCCTGCGAGCCGAACCGCCTCGCCGCCGGCGCCGACCTTGAAGCGGATCAGTCCGAACTGCGGGCTCTGCTCGTCGAGCGTGTTGGTGATGCCGCGCAGGTCGTAGACCGTCGCGCCGGCTGCCAGGGCGTCGCGCATCATCCGCCACTGGATCGCCGTCGAGGCCTGCAGCTCCCGCTTCGCCACAGTCGACGCACCGTAGGAGTACCAGGCGTGCTCGCCGACCCGGATCCAGATCGTCGCGGCAAGCACGTCGCCGTCGTGCTCGGCGAGGTAGACGCGGATCCGGTCGGGGTCCTCCTTCGACATGGCGGCGTACATGCGCTCGAAGTATTCGAGGCCGCGGGGGGTGAAGCCGTCGCGCTCGGCGGTCTCGAGATAGGCCCCGTGGAAGGCTGACACGTCGGTCGCGTCGCCGACCCGCACGGTCACCCCGTTCTTGTCGGTCTTCTTGATGTTGCGCCGCCACAGCTGGTTCATGCCCCGGAGCAGGTCGTCCTCGGTGCGTCCGGCGAGCGGTACCTGGAAGATGTACTCCGGCTGCCCGGCGCTGAAGCCCTCGTCGGCGGCCAGGTGCCGGAAGCCGAGCCGGCGCAGCAGCGCCACGACGGCGGCGCCGACCGGCTCGACGACATCCGGGGTGGCCTCGTCGTAGCGGTGCACCGCCGGGTCGGTGATGGCCGCCTTGATCGTGGCGGTGTGCCAGCGGTGGGTCGGGACGGGCGGCCCGATGCGCAGCGCGAAGGCCCGCTTGGCCTTGAGGTGGTCGCGCAGCGCACGGAGGTGCTCGACGAGACGCGGCGAGGACCAGTCGAGGCACGGCCCCTCCGGCAGGTAGGCGAGGGTGCGACGGATCCGCGGCAGGGGGCGGTGCAGCACCAGGGCCGTCCCGACCAGATCCTCGCCTTCGAACCAGCCGACCGACTCAGCCCGCCAGTCCGGCTTGACCTGTCCCCACGCGGGCGTCTGCAGGAAGCTCGCCGCGGGCTGGGTGCGTAGCCAGGCGAGGTGCTGCTCGGCCGTGATGTCACGCACGGTGATCTCGCGGACGCTGCGGTTGCGGGCGGTGTTCGGGGCGCTCACGCTGGCTCACGCTACCCGAGGGTGCCCGCACGCCCCCCAACCACTCGTCCCGCACATCGAGGGTGCACTACTTCGGATCGAGGGTGCGCTACTCCGGATCGAGCGTGCACTACTCCAGATCGAGCGTGCAGTAGTTCGGATCGAGCGTGCACTACTCCAGATCGAGCGTGCACTACTTCGGATCGAGCGTGCAGTGGTGCCTGCGTTGAGGAATCGGATTCGGCATGCTCGGCAGGCGCTGGCAGAATGGAGTGGTTGTCCGGCCGCTGACGAAGTGCGGCACTGAAAGGGGATTGCCGTGATCGTCGCCACCGGGATCGAGTTGCGGGCGGGAGCGCGCCTGCTGCTCGAGGACGCGAGCTTCCGGGTCGATGCCGGCGACCGGATCGGTCTCGTCGGGCGCAACGGTGCCGGCAAGACGACGCTGACGAAGGTGCTGGCCGGCGAGCGGCAACCCGCGGCGGGGACGGTGACGCGGACCGGGCCGGTCGGCTATCTCCCGCAGGACCCGCGCACCGGTGACCTCGAGATGCTCGCGCGCGAGCGCATCCTGTCGGCGCGCGGTCTCGACGTCATCTTGCGCCAACGCGCCGAGGCCGAGCAGCGGATGGGCAGCGACGACCCAGACTCCCGCGAGCGGGCGATGCGTCGTTACGCCCGGCTCGAGGTGGAGTTCGAGAACGAGGGCGGGTATGCCGCCGAGTCCGAGGCCGCGGCGATCGCGAGCGCTCTCGGGCTCGACGAGCGCATCCTCACCCAGCCGCTGCGCACCCTGTCCGGCGGCCAGCGCCGCCGGGTCGAGCTGTCGCGGATCCTCTTCTCCGGCAACGAGACCCTGCTGCTCGACGAGCCGACCAACCACCTCGACGCCGACTCGATCGCCTGGCTGCGCGAGTACCTGCGCGGCTACAAGGGCGGTCTCATCGTCATCAGCCACGACACCGGACTGCTCGACACCGTGGTCAACAAGGTCTATCACCTCGACGCCAACCGCTCCGCGCTCGATGTCTACAACGTCGGCTGGAAGACCTACCTGCAGCAGCGCGAGACCGACGAGAAACGGCGTCGGCGTGAGCTCGCCAACGCGCAGAAGAAGGCCGGCGCACTGCTCGCCCAGGCCGACAAGATGCGGGCCAAGGCGACCAAGGCGGTAGCCGCCCAGAACATGGCCAGACGCGCCGAGCGGCTGCTCGCCGGGGTCGAGGGGGAGCGCGCGCACGACAAGGTGGCCAGGCTCCGGTTCCCGAAGCCCGCGTCCTGCGGGAAGACGCCGCTGCGGGCCAGTGGGCTGTCCCGCTCGTACGGGTCCCTCGAGGTGTTCACCGATGTAGACCTCGCGATCGACCGCGGCTCGAAGGTCGTCGTGCTGGGCCTCAACGGCGCGGGCAAGACGACCCTGCTGCGCATCCTCGCCGGTGTCGACTCCCCGGACACGGGCGAGGTCGAGCCGGGCCACGGCCTCAAGCTCGGCTACTACGCGCAGGAGCACGAGAACCTCGACGTCGGCCGGTCCGTCCTCGAGAACATGAAGTCGGCGGCCCCGGACCTCGGCGAGACCGAGGTGCGCAAGGTGCTCGGGTCGTTCCTCTTCTCCGGCGACGACGCCCTGAAACCGGCCGGGGTGCTCTCGGGCGGGGAGAAGACGCGCCTGTCCCTCGCGCTGCTCGTCGTGTCCTCGGCCAACGTGCTCCTGCTCGACGAGCCGACGAACAACCTCGACCCGGCTTCGCGCGAGGAGATCCTCGGGGCGCTGTCGACGTACGAGGGCGCTGTCGTCCTCGTCACCCACGACGAGGGGGCCGTCGACGCACTCGAGCCCGAGCGGATCCTGCTGCTGCCCGACGGAGTGGAGGACCTGTGGGGCCCGGACTACAAGGACCTGGTCGAGCTCGCCTGAAGGGGCGCCACCTGCCGTGAGGACGTGATGATGGCCGGTTCACGGAAGCATAACGTTACCTACGCGGTCAGATAATGGACAGTTATTGTATCTGGACGGGCTCCTCGGGACACTTGTCGGCATGCTCCTGGACGACCCGCTCCGCTGCCCGTACTGCGGCGGTGACGACCTGACGCCGGACCCGGATCCGACCAGTCTCTGGTCGTGTCTGGGCTGCGCACGGGTCTTCCGGGTCGGCCGAGTCGGCACGCTCTCGGGTGGCTGGGCCCTGCTGCGGGCGCTCGGCGACCCCGCCGCTGCGGTGGCTGCCGCCTGACCACCGTCGACCGGGCTAACCAGCCCGGTCGAGTGGGCACCATTAGCCTGCTCGTATGACGCACCCGCACCTTCTCGTCGAAACCGACGGCGCCGTCCGCACGCTGACGCTCAACAATCCGGAGCGGCTCAACGCCCAGACGCCGTCCCTGTGGGCTGCGCTCGCCGAGGAGGCCGAGAGTCTGCCCAGTGACGTCCGGATCGTCGTCATCAAGGGTGCCGGCGAGTCCTTCTCGGCGGGGATCGACACCGCGTTGTTCACGCCGCAGGGTCTGCCGGGCGAGCGGGGCATCGTCGAGCTGGCACTCGCCGGGGCTGACGCGATCGAGTCGGGTATCGCTGGATTCCAGCGTGGCTTCACCGGGTGGGCGCAGAGCCACGCGGTCGTCGTCGCGCAGGTGCATGGGTATGCCATCGGTGGCGGGCTCCAGCTCGCCCTCGCCGCGGACCTGCGCGTCGTGGCGGATGATGCCCAGCTCGCGATGCGCGAGACGAGCCACGGCATCGTGCCCGACCTCGGCGGCACCAAGCCCCTCGTCGACGCGGTCGGCTACGCCCGGGCGCTCGAGATCTGCGCCACCGGCCGGTTCGTCACCGGTGTCGAGGCCGGCGCCATCGGTCTGGCCAACGTCGTCGCTCCCCCAACGGGGCTGGAAGCGGCCACCGGCTCACTTGTCGATGCGCTGCTCGCCGCCCCCGATGAGGCAGTCCGCGCGCTCAAGCCGCTGCTGCGCGATGCGGTGGGCGCGTCCCGTCAGGAGCAGGCCGCCCGGGAGCGCCAGGCGCAGATCCCGTTGCTGCTCAGCCGCGTCCGGGCCGGGGCGAGTGCCTGACAGCCGCTTGACGCAAGGCGATGGGCAAGATCGCGGTCGCTGGCGTGGCGTTCATCCCGGCCGCTGCCAGGATTGGCACGGGTAGTCTGTCGGTATGGAAGGACCGCAGGAGATCGAGTTCGTCTTCGAGCCTCAGGCCGAGGGCGGGTTCTACGTGTACGCCCCCGACCTTCCCGGCCTCCACACCCAAGGCGACGATCTCGACGAGGCGACCGAGAACGCCCGAGAGGCACTCGCCCTGTACGTCGATGGGCTTCGTGATGACGGTCAGTCACTGGCGACGGGGATCGTTCGACGGACGCTGCCCCTCCCCGCGTGAGCGAGCGGCTCCCGGTCGTCTCAGGTGCGCAACTGGCCACCGCGCTGGGCAGGGCCGGTTGGGAGTCGGTTCGCCAGCGCGGCAGCCATATGCGCCTGAAGCACCCCGACCACGACCGCGCGCTCGTTGTGCCGCTGCATCGCGAGTTGAAACGTGGCACGCTCGCCGCGATCATGCGTGACGCCGGCCTCAGCCGCGAAGAACTGCTGCGGCTGCTCTGATGCGCCCAGGGCACTGGCCCAGGTCCACCCCCAACGGACCCGCACGGGTCGCTGGAGACACTCAGCCGCGTCCGGGCGGGGGCGACTGCCTGACGGCCGTTTCACGCATGAGATGGCGTGCACTTTCAGGTCCTGCATGCGTGTGCTCGGTGGCTGATGTGGAGAATCTCGATCAGGTGTCTGTCGTCGTCGACAGCGAAGATGACCCGGTAGGAGCCTCGCCGGGCTGAGCGCTGGCCGGCCAGCTCTCGAGAGAGTGGTTTGCTCACCCGGTATGGGTTCGCGGCGAGGGTGATGAAGATGAACTCAACTCAACACATGCGGCCGAAATCTTCCCGGGCAGGTACTCAGGGTGGGCATGTCACCTACGTAAGATAGCCGAAAGTGTGGCCAGAAATTCAGCGTCGCCTCCTTGGGGGCCATCTTGATGGGCGAGGGGGAGTCCCGCCGCGCCGACGACGAATGAGCCATCCAGGAGGCGGCGTCGCCGGGCAGCGCACGGCCCCCTCAATCCCGGATTCGGCTGAGTTCCTCAACGGTCTCCGCCGACCGGGATCGAATGAAGTCGCTAGGTGCGTGTACGCTGTGTACACATGCATCACTAGGAGCAACGCCGATGGCTGCGGCAACCGTCAACTATGGCAGTGCCCGGGAGGCGCGCGAGCACTTCAAGGACCTGCTGGACGCCGCTGACGAGGGGCGTCCGGCGACCGTCACCCGCGACACTCGACGTGTGGCGGCGGTTGACGCCGACCGACTGGTCCACTTCCTGATCCGTCTGCATCCCTTCAGCGCCCAGGCTGTCCCGGACGGCGACGGCTGGAGCATCGTCCTGCCCGGAGTGCCAGTCGCCGCGGACGGCGCCACCATCGAGGAGGCCGTCGATGAGATGATCGACGCGCTGCGCGAGTACGCCGAGGCGTGGACGGAGCGGCTGCGCCTTGCCCCGAACCACGAGGACAACTGGGGTCTGGTGCAGATCGTCACGTTGGCTTCAGACGAGCAGCTTCGTAGCTGGCTGCTCACCGTCTGACCGCCTTGTCCGCGAAGCAGTCTCCGGCCACCCGGAGCGACCACGAGACCTTCTGCACCACTGAGGGTTGGGTCGAGCGCGAGCGCGCCAACGGCAAACGCGGGTCCCACCACATCAACTACGAGTTGCCGCTGCCGGATGGACGGATCCTGTACACGCGGATCAGTCATCCGATCGACCGGACCGACTATGGGCCGAGCATCTTTGGGCACATCCTGCGTGACCAGTTACAGGTGACTGCTGAGGAGTTCTGGGAATGCGTCAACAACCAGGTGCTGCCGAAACGGGGACGGACTCAACACTTCGCGGATGCGATCCCGCTGGGCGTGATCCGCATCCTCACCCAGGAAGCGCGCATCCCGGAGACGGAGGTGCGCACGATGACGAGGACCGAAGCCATCGCCAGGGTCGCCGCTTTCTACACGACCGGCAGGTGATCCGCCGACCTCGGTTATGCATCTGTCTGGGCGGAGGAACTGACGTTCCGCACTTCTCGATCGCGTTTTGGCCCCCAAGTCAACGGGCGGTTTCGTTCGAGGCGTAGACGCTGGCGGGGATGTGCAGCAGGTCCAGGACCAGAGCTGGACCGCATTGTGGTCGCCGTGCTGGCTGGGGTACAAGCCGCAATGAAGCCCCGCCCTGACGACGGGGATGAGCAACTGGAATGGGCAGGATACGCAACAGCGATGTGTAGCCGCAATGAAGCCCCGCCCTGACGACGGGGATGAGCCGGACCGCTGCGCGCGCCTCTGCGCACCATAAGATTGCCGCAATGAAGCCCCGCCCTGACGACGGGGATGAGTCGAAATGCTCTACGGACGCGCGCCCACCAAGGCTGCCGCAATGAAGCCCCGCCCTGACGACGGGGATGAGGTTTAGGGATTAGACAAAGGGAGGGTAGGGTCAGGTGCCGCAATGAAGCCCCGCCCTGACGACGGGGATGAGCGCCGCCCATCTGTGCCGATCGTCCTCGATTTGATCGCCGCAATGAAGCCCCGCCCTGACGACGGGGATGAGGATCGTGCGACGCGACGCCGACGCGACCGCCCCATCGCCGCAATGAAGCCCCGCCCTGACGACGGGGATGAGGCGAAAGGCCGACCGCGCCTGGGCGCGCATTTCACCGCCGCAATGAAGCCCCGCCCTGACGACGGGGATGAGGCCGCCACCGGCATCGTCATGCCACTGGAGCTGATCATGCCGCAATGAAGCCCCGCCCTGACGACGGGGATGAGGACCGCGTACGTGCCTGCCGCGCTCACCTATCACGGGCCGCAATGAAGCCCCGCCCTGACGACGGGGATGAGGGCGATGGGCTGGCCTTTGTCGTCGCCGTGGTTGTAGCCGCAATGAAGCCCCGCC
>NZ_JAKDLO010000184.1 GCF_030452765.1 Intrasporangium sp. | reverse complement strand
CCTCGACGCCGCAGCGCTCACAGATGATGCCCTTGAAGCGCACCCGCTTGTACTTCCCGCAGGCGCACTCCCAGTCCCTGGTGGGGCCGAAGATCTTCTCGCAGAAGAGTCCGTCCTTCTCCGGCTTCAGGGTGCGGTAGTTGATGGTCTCGGGCTTCTTGACCTCGCCATGGCTCCACTGGCGGATGTCATCGGCGCTGGCAAGGCCGATTCGAAGCTCGTCGAAGAAGTTGACGTCGAGCACTTCGTGCTTCCTTCTTTCGTTCTGTTCGTCACTCAGGTCTGCGGATGTGAAGGGATCCTCGAGGGTTCCCGGATGCCGTGTGGCTCGGCGGGATCACCGAGCCGGCACGCGGCATCCGGCACGACTCAGACCTCTTCGACCGAACTCGGCTCACGCCGGGACAGGTCGATGCCGAGTTCCTCGGCGGCACGGAAGACGTCGTCCTCCGCCTCGTGCATCTCGATGGCCTGCCCGTCGCTGGACAGCACCTCGACGTTGAGGCAGAGGGACTGCATCTCCTTGATGAGCACCTTGAAGGACTCCGGGATCCCCGGCTCGGGGATGTTGTCGCCCTTGACGATGGCCTCGTACACCTTGACGCGCCCGTTGACGTCGTCCGACTTGATCGTCAGCAGCTCCTGCAGCGCGTAGGCCGCGCCGTAGGCCTCGAGGGCCCAGACCTCCATCTCACCGAAGCGCTGGCCACCGAACTGGGCCTTACCGCCGAGCGGCTGCTGGGTGATCATCGAGTACGGGCCGGTCGAGCGGGCGTGGATCTTGTCGTCGACCAGGTGGTGCAGCTTGAGGATGTACATGTAGCCGACCGAGACCGGCTCCGGGAACGGCTCGCCGGAGCGACCGTCGAACAGCCGGGTCTTGCCCGTGTGGTCGATCAGGCGCACCCCGTCGCGGGTCGGCAGCGTCGAGTCGAGCAGGCCCATGATGACCTGCTCGGACGCGCCGTCGAAGACCGGCGTCGCGACCCGTGAGCCCGGGGTCGCCTCGCGCGCGTCGACCGGGATCTGGGCGGCCCACCCGGGCTTTCCGTCGACCTTCCAGCCACGGCTCGCGGCCCAGCCCAGGTGCAGCTCGAGGATCTGGCCGAGGTTCATCCGTCGCGGCACGCCGTGCGGGTTGAGGATGACGTCGACCGGCGTGCCGTCCTGCAGGAACGGCATGTCCTCGACCGGGAGGA
Source organism: Intrasporangium sp. (assembly GCF_030452765.1). Lineage (GTDB taxonomy): Bacteria > Actinomycetota > Actinomycetes > Actinomycetales > Dermatophilaceae > Intrasporangium_A. Next base: position 7,279 of record NZ_JAKDLO010000184.1, on the reverse strand, counting down.
TCTTGGAGATGACGCCCTTGTTGCCATGGCGGCCCGCGAGCTTGTCACCGTCGGTGATCTTGCGCTTGTTGGCGACGTACACACGCACCAGCTGGTTGACGCCCGGAGGCAGGTCGTCGCCCATGTCGGCGCGGAACTCCTTGACGCCGATGACGGTGCCGGTCTCGCCGTGCGGGACCTTCAGGGAGGTGTCGCGCACCTCGCGGGCCTTCTCGCCGAAGATCGCACGCAGCAGCCGCTCCTCGGGCGTCAACTCGGTTTCGCCCTTCGGGGTGACCTTGCCGACGAGCAGGTCGCCGTCACGGACCTCGGCACCGACCCGGATGATGCCGCGCTCGTCGAGGTCGGCCAGGACGTCCTCGGAGACGTTCGGGATGTCCCGGGTGATCTCCTCCGGGCCCAGCTTCGTGTCGCGGGCATCGACCTCGTGCTCCTCGATGTGGATCGAGGAGAGCACGTCGTCCTGCACGAGGCGCTGGGACAGGATGATCGCATCCTCGTAGTTGTGGCCCTCCCACGACATGAACGCGACGAGCAGGTTGCGTCCGAGAGCCATCTCGCCGCCCTCGGTTGCGGGCCCGTCGGCGATGACGTCGCCGGCCTGGAGCTTGTCCCCTTCGTCGACCAGCACGACCTGGTTGTAGCTGGTGCCCTGGTTGGACCGGTTGAACTTGGCGATCCGGTACGTCTGGTAGGTACCGTCGTCGTTGGCGACGTTGACCAGGTCGGCCGAGACCTCCTGGACGACGCCAGCCTTCCGGGCGCGCACGACGTCACCGGAGTCGAGTGCGGCGCGGTACTCCATCCCGGTGCCGACGAGCGGCGCCTCGCTCTTGACGAGCGGGACGGCCTGGCGCTGCATGTTCGCGCCCATCAGGGCCCGGTTGGCGTCGTCGTGCTCGAGGAACGGGATCATCGCGGTCGCGGCGGAGACCATCTGCCGCGGCGAGACGTCCATGTAGTCGACGTCCTCACCCGGGACGAGCTCGGGCTCGCCGCCCTTGGTGCGCACGAGGACCCGCTCGTCGACGTACCGGCCGTCCTCGCCGATCTCGGCGTTGGCCTGCGCGACGATGAACTTGTCCTCCTCGTCGGCGGACAGGTAGTCGACCGTGTCGGTGACGACACCGTGCTCGACCCGGCGGTACGGCGTCTCGATGAAGCCGAACGCGTTGATCCGCCCGTAGGACGCGAGCGAGCCGATCAGCCCGATGTTCGGGCCTTCCGGCGTCTCGATCGGGCACATGCGGCCGTAGTGCGACGGGTGGACGTCACGGACCTCCATCTGCGCGCGGTCACGCGAGATGCCGCCCGGGCCCAGCGCCGACAGGCGTCGCTTGTGGGTCAGGCCGGCGAGAGGGTTGTTCTGGTCCATGAACTGGGAGAGCTGCGAGGTGCCGAAGAACTCCTTGATCGAGGCCACGACAGGGCGGATGTTGATCAGGGTCTGCGGCGTGATCGCCTCGACGTCCTGAGTCGTCATGCGCTCGCGCACGACCCGCTCCATCCGCGAGAGTCCGGTGCGGACCTGGTTCTGGATGAGCTCGCCGACGGAGCGCAGCCGGCGGTTGCCGAAGTGGTCGATGTCGTCGACCTCGACCGGCAGGTCGACCTCCTCTCCGTGCCGCATGCCCTTGACGGTGTCCTGACCGGCGTGCAGCGCCACGATGTAGCGGATCGTCGCGACGACGTCGTCGATCGACAGCGTCGAGTCGTTGATGCTCGCATCGAGCCCGAGCTTCTTGTTGACCTTGTAGCGGCCGACCTTGGCCAGGTCGTATCGCTTGCCGTTGAAGTAGAGGTTGTCGAGCAGCGCCTGCGCGGCCTCACGCGTCGGCGGCTCGCCCGGACGCAGCTTGCGGTAGATGTCGAGCAGGGCCTCGTCCTGGCCCTCGGTGTGGTCCTTCTCGAGGGTCAGGCGCATCGACTCGTAGTCGCCGAACGCCTCGAGGATCTGGGCCTCGGTCCAGCCGAGCGCCTTGAGCAGGACGGTGACCGACTGCTTGCGCTTGCGGTCGACGCGGACCCCGACCATGTCGCGCTTGTCGATCTCGAACTCGAGCCAGGCGCCGCGGCTCGGGATGATCTTGGTGGTGTAGATGTCCTTGTCGGACGTCTTGTCGGGCGTGCGCTCGAAGTAGACGCCCGGGCTGCGCACGAGCTGGCTGACGACGACCCGCTCGGTGCCGTTGATGATGAAGGTCCCGCGCTCGGTCATCAGGGGGAAGTCACCCATGAAGACGGTCTGGCTCTTGATCTCGCCGGTCGTCATGTTCATGAACTCGGCGGTGACGAAGAGCGGCGCGTCGTAGGTCTGGTCGCGCTCCTTGCACGACTCGATCGTCTTGCGGGTCTCCTCGAAGCGGTGGTCGCGGAACGACAGCGACATCGAGCCGCTGAAGTCCTCGATCGGGGAGATCTCCTCGAAGATCTCCTCGAGACCGGATCGGTCGGGGACATCGGTGCGCCCCTCGGCCTTGGCGGCAGCGACACGAGCCTGCCAGCGCTCGTTGCCGAGCAGCCAGTCGAAGCTCTCCGTCTGAAGGGCCAGAAGGTCGGGGACCTCAAGTGGTTCGCGAATCTTCGCGAAAGACAGACGCCCCGAAGGGGTCAGTGCGGTGGACATGTTCGTCGCAGTACGCGAGGCAGCCAAGGAGGGTCCTTCCACGGGCCTTTTCGAGTCTTCAGATCGGCGTTGTCGCAGCACTTCGTCCGCGGGTCCCGGTCAGGGTGGAGACACGAGCCGGCACAAACCGGAGCGGTCTCACGAACCGATCATGGGTCGCGGATGGAGGGCATAGGCAGCGCAAAGGCCTAGCCTACCCAAAGAGGGCAGAGAAGTCCAACCGAGTCAAGGGGCGGAGTTCGAGTCGACCTCGACACTCCTCGAGCCGGGAGTCCTGCAGGGACGCCAAAACTATGGACCCCTCAGGGCCTACACGTCAAGGACTTGCCACGAGCAGGCCGGTCGCGACGACGACCATCTGGACAGCGATCAGCCCGTCCACCCACCGCCAGACAGAACGTCTCGACAGCACCGTGCTCAGGCCGCGTGCCCCGAGCCCGAGCAGGAGGAACCACAGCACGCTCGCCACCATCGCCCCGGCCCCGAACGCCCACCGTCCGGGGTCACCCTTCGTGGCGGCAACGGACCCGAGCAGCACCATCGTGTCCAGGTAGACGGCCGGGTTGAGCCAGGTGAGCGCCATCGCGGTCAGGACGACCCCGGCCCGCGAGGTGGCCGGAGCGGCGCCCGGTGCGAGACCCGTCGGCCGCAGGACTCGGCGGCCGGCGAGCACGGCGTAGCCGAGCAGGAAAGCGATCCCGCCCCACCGGACCAGCTCGAGCAGGGACGGGAACCGTCCGGCCACGGCGCCCATGCCGGCCACGCCGGCCGCGATCAGTACGAGGTCGGACAGCACGCACACGGCGATGACGGCGGCGACCCCGTGCCGTCTGAGCCCCTGCCGGAGCACGTACGCGTTCTGAGGGCCGATGGCGATGATGAGCCCGGCGCCGGTGCCGAGGCCGGCCAACGCAGGTGCAATGAACATGGACACGAAAGGACGCTATCCGAACCTCGTACATGAAGTGAAGCGAATGTTCCTGCATCACCATTAGTATCGCTTCATGGAGGGGGAGCAGCTCAGGGCTCTCGTGGCGGTCGTGGACGGCGGGACCTTCGAGCGTGCCGCGGCCCTGCTGCACGTGACCCCGTCGGCCGTGAGCCAGCGGATCAAGGCCCTTGAGGCCGGCGTGGGGACGGTCCTGGTCCAGCGCTCGAAACCGGTGCGGCCGACACGTCAGGGCGAGGTGCTGCTGCGCACCGCCCGTCAGGTGACGCACCTGCTCGACGAGGCGTCGGTGCTCATGGCCGGGGCGAGCGAGCCCGGCTCGCAGAGCCGGGTGCGCGTGCCGGTCGTCGCCAATGCCGACTCCCTCGCCACCTGGCTCTCGGCGGCCGTCATCGACCTGTGCCGGCAGCCCTCGCTCGAGCTCGTCCTGCGGCGGGACGACGAGGCGGTGACGGCCGACCTGCTCCGGTCGGGCGAGGTCATGGCCGCGGTGACGGCCGAGCCGGCACCGGTGCAGGGTTGCCAGGTCCACCGCCTCGGCACGATGCGGTACCGGGCCAAGGCCTCCCGCCGGTTCATCCGCACGTGGCTCCCGCACGGCCCGACCCCGGAGGCGATGAGGAGGGCCCCTGTCCTGCACTACGACGAGAAGGACGTGCACCAGTACCGGCTGCTGGACGCCGTCGCGCCCGGGGCGCGCCCACCTGAGCACTTCGTCCCGGACTCGGTCCAGTACGTCGCCATGGTCCGCGCGGGTGTCGCCTGGGGCATGGTGCCCGACCTGCAGGACCCTCAGGGCCGGCTCTTCACGCTGGACCCCACCTGGACCGAGGAGGTTCAGCTGCACTGGCAGGTCTGGAAGCTCGGGTCGGCGGCGCTCGACCTCGTCACGGCTGCGGTCCTCCGAGCGGCCGGCCGCCACCTGCGTTGACCCCGCCATTCGACTGGAGCGCCCCCGCACCCACCATCGGTTCGCGCGGACACCCGAAGGACGCCTCCGGGTCAGCTGCGCCGGCCGGCCTCCCACGACAGGTGGCCGTCGGCAACGCTCACCGACAGCGTCTCGATCGGGGCGTCGCTGACGGCGGGCAGCCCACCCAGCAGGGCACGCAGCCGGCCCCAGGTCTCGCGGGTCGGCACGGGCGCGGTCCCGTCTGCGTTTCCGGCCAGGCCCACGATGCCACCCTCGGCATCGAGGGTGAGCCGCGCCGTGAGGCGCTCGACAGATCTGCCTCGCTCGGCCTCGACGCCCTCGCACAGCACCCTGGCCGCCTCGCCGAGGATCCAGTCGCCCGTGGCGCGGCTCGGGCCGGGCTCCCCCGGCGCGGCCGGGACGTCGACGGCCAGCTCCGCTGCCAGCGCCTCGGTCACGACCGTCCCCGGTGCCTCCGTGGCGGGCTCCACCGTCGTCGCCGACTGCGTCGCCGGCTCCGCTGCGGGGCCCTCCGGGACCCTCTGCACGGGCGGCTCCGGCTGGTGTGCGCCCTCGCGCTCGGTCTTGTCCGCTCCCTGTTGCTCGGTCCCGACCCGACCCTCGCTGAGCAGGCCGGTGGCCGCGTACTCGATCGTGGACAGGTCGAGGCTCTGGTCGCTCAGCACCCGCTCGTCGATGACGTACGCGATGTTGACGGCCAGGTCGCGCATGCCTGGGTGCAGCTGCTGGCCCACGAACCGCGAGCAGACCACGAGCGCGCGGACCCGCACCATCGGCCGGCCCCTGCGGTCGGGCACCCGCCGGTCGCCGGGGACGCGCTCCACGTCGAATCCCTCGGGTGGGTAGAAGTGGATCGGCCGCTCGAGGACCATGACCGAGTAGTCGGACCGGTCCGGGCCCGCCATGAGCCGGTAGAGCTCACCGACCACCGGCAGCTGCCAGGTCAGCTCGGTCGGGGCCTGCTCGAAGGACGTGACCGTGACGACGGGTCCACGGTGCCCGGGCGTCTCGGCCGACCCGCCCGTCCCGGCCACAGGCGGTGCCGTGGCCTGGGCAGCGGGCGGCGGGACCGGGACGGGTGGCCCCATCGAGTCGCCGCCGCTGGTCTTCTTCGTCGCACGCGAGAGCCATCCCATGGATCCAACCTACGACCGTGGCGTCGAGCGAAAGGCAGCGCAGCGGCATACCGCGTTCTGTTCGTTCCAGCTTCACGCTTCTGTGGTTACGGTGACGTTGTGGACGCAACGAGTCTCGAAGACCTGCGTGCCGCCCTCTCCGAAGGCGCGCTGAGCACCGACCCGGCCACCGTGGAGAACTATCGGCGCGACTGGACACAGTCGGAGTCAGCCGGTATGCCGCTGTGCCTGGTGCGCGCCGCCGGCGCGGACGACGTGGTGGCGGCGGTCCGCTGGGCCGCCGAGCGTGGCGTGCCGGTCGTGCCGCGCGGCGCGGGCAGCGGCCTGTCCGGTGGGTCGTGCGCGGTCGACGGCTGCCTCACGCTCTCGCTCGACCGGATGCGCTCGATCGAGATCGACGTCGAGACCCGCACCGCGGTCGTCGAGCCGGGGGCCTTCAACGCCGAGGTCAAGGCGGCGGCCGCCGAGCACGGTCTGTGGTACCCGCCCGACCCGTCGAGCTTCGAGATCTGCTCGATCGGCGGCAACGTCGCAACCAACGCCGGCGGCCTGTGCTGCGTCAAGTACGGCGTCACGACCGACTACGTCCTCGGGCTCGACGTCGTGCTCGCCGACGGGACCTTCGTGCGCCTCGGCGGCAAGCGGATCAAGGACGTCGCCGGCCTGTCGCTGGTCAAGCTCTTCGTCGGCAGCGAGGGGACACTCGGCATCGTCACGCGGGCGATCCTGCGCCTCGTGCCCGCCCAGGCCCGACCGGCCACGCTGGTGGCGATCTTCGACACGGTCGAGGCCGCGGCCGATGCGGTCGTCGCCGTGGGACGGACCTTGCGGCCCTCGATGATGGAGCTGATGGACAACGCCTCGATAGGCGCCGTCGAGGACTACCAGCCGATGGGTCTCGACCGGACCGCCGGGGCGCTGCTCATCGCCCAGTCCGATGCGCCGGGCGCCGCCCGTGCGGAGGAGATCGAGGTGATCCGGGCTGCCTGCGAGCACGCCGGGGCCAAGGAGTGCTTCGTCACGGACGACCCGGCCGAGGGCGAGCTGTTCGCGGCGGCTCGACGGGCCGCATTCCCGGCCATCGAACGGCTCGGCGCGCTCATGCTCGAGGACGTCGGCGTGCCGGTGCCTCTGCTGCCCAGGCTGCTGACCGGGATCGCCGCCATCGCCCAGGAGCACGACGTCCAGATCCCCGTCGTCGCGCACGCCGGCGACGGCAACACCCACCCGATCATCGTCTACCCCCGCGGCGACGCGGCTGCGAAGGGGCGCGCGGCCGATGCCTTCGAGGCCGTCATGCGTCTCGCGATCGGGCTCGGTGGCACGATCACCGGCGAGCACGGCGTCGGCCGGCTCAAGAAAGCCGCCCTGCCCGAGCAGCTCGGCCCGGACGTGATGGCCCTGACCCACCGGATCAAGGACGCCCTCGACCCCCAGGGCATCCTCAACCCCGGCGCCGCGTTCTGACGGGTCGGGTCGCTCTCGGGCGCCTCTGGGATGTGCCAGCGCCTGGTCACGGGTCATGTCGCAAGGCATGTCGCGGGTGCCCAGTCATGTCACCAGTCATGTCGCGGGTGCCCAGTCATGTCGCAAGGCATGTCGCGGGTGCCCAGTCATGTCGCAAGGCATGTCGC